>NZ_JBFBJZ010000002.1:162774-328806 GCF_040686255.1 Kitasatospora sp. NPDC085879
GTCCCGCGGGCCTCCGGGGGGGCGCGCCCGCCCGCGCCCCCCCCCCCCGCCCCCACGCCCCGGTATCAGTTCCGGATCCGGCAACTCGGCGCTCAGGCGGCGAAGTTGCAGAGGGCCATGAGCGCCGCATGCACCTCCCGTTCGATCTTGGCGTAGTGTCCGGGCGGGCTGTCGTAGTCGGGGTGGAACCCGGACTCCTCCTCGTGCCCGGTCTCGATGGTGAAGGCGAAGACCGGTGCCCTGGTCGGGTCGTCGAACTGCCGGCGGAAGGCGTAGTCGTCGGTGGTGCCGGTGACCGGTCCGCCCAGCGGGTGGTACAGCGAGGCGCTCTGGCCGACGTCGTAGGTGGAGTGGGCGCGCTGGGGCTTCGCGGTGCTGACGGTCGGGTCCACGCCGGCGCTGCGCAGGATGGCGTCGCGCATCTCATCGGCGATGGTGACGAGGGTCTTGCGCACGAAGTGCGGCGGGGCGTTGCTGACGAACTCCCGATAGTCGGGGCGGTTCGGCGGCAGGCCCGGGCTGCCCGGGCGGAGGCCGTCCCGCTTGCCCGTCCAGGTGGGAGAGGAGAAGTTCATGGACGGGTCGGTGCCGTTGTCCTCGATGCCCCAACAGAGCAGGACCTTGCGGCCGAACTGGTGGACGTCGACGAAGTACGTGGCCCTGGCGTCGTCGATGAGCCACTGCACGTTCGCGGTCTCCGGTTCGGAGGCCGCGGACGGTCCCCGGTAGGTCTCCGCCCTGCTGTCCGTGGAGGCCGGGCCGTCCTGGTAGAAGGACAGGTAGACCCCCATGTCGTAGTAGTCCTCGAACCTCCAGGCGATGTCGTGGTTGCGGTTGATGTCCACTCCGACCCTGGCCGGGTTGGGGTGGGAGCGCCGGTTCTTGCGCCAGCCGGCACCGATCGGGTCGGACGGCGGGTTCAGCTGGTCGAACAGCCGGCCGTCGGGGTTGATCAGCGGCGCGACGTAGAGGTCGACGCCGTTCAGGATCCGCTCCACCTCGACGGCCGGGATGGTGAACGGAGGGTAGTTCACCGTCGGCCCGGCCGGGAGCGGCCGGCAGGACGTCGCGGGGAAGACGATGTCGGCGCCGGTGGTGCGGCTCACCAGGAGGTTCTGCGCGAAGTGGACCAGCGCGTCCGGCGGCGCGGACTCGCGTGCGTGGACCCCGCCGGTCAGCACCACAGCCGGACGGCCGTTCTGCGGCGCGTTCGCGATGCGGATGAAGTGGATCTCCCGGTCCTCGACGCTGCGGTTCGGGAACTCACCGAGCGTGCACAGGGCGGGGAACGTGGCCGCGAGGTCGGCGAGTGCCGCCTCGATCTGGGCCGGGGTCTGCGGCACGGTCGGCGTGGCGTAGGGCGGGGGCATCGTTCACACCTCCCCGCGCTCGGTGTACCCCTGGCCGATCACGGCCGACAGCCGGGCGTGGTGCTCGTCGACGCCCTCCGAGGAGAGCACCACCGTCACCTGCGCACCCTGCGCGACCGCCGCTTCGACCGCCTGGTCGGACGCGTACGCCGCGACCTTGTACCGGTAGTCGGAACGGGCCTCCAGGCTCGAACGCACCAGGTGGAGCTCCGGAATGTCCTGCACGGCACGCAGGACCTCCTCGGAGCCTTCGATCTGAACCAGGCTCACGGCACTCACCACCCTGCCGACGGCCCCGCTCGACGGCTGCGGTGCGTGAGCGCGGGGCCGGGACTGCCCGCCGCGTCCGGCGGCGGCTTCGGGCCCGGCCGACCGGAGCCCCGGACACACAGCGTCACCGCCGGCCCGCACCGGGCCGGGTGACGGACGGTGACAATTCCGGACCACCGGAGCCGGGTTTCCCGCCGTCGGGTGCGGGGAACCCACGCACTCTCTCAGCCTGGCACACCGGGCCCCGGACGTAAACCGCCGTCGGCAGCCCGTGGGGCGCGGGCGGCGTCCGGTCCGACGGCTCGCCGATGCGCCGCCGGGCCGCCCGGCACGCGCCCGGCCGGGGGAAGGGCCGCCCGTGTCGGCGTGAACCGGACCGGCCTGGCGGGAAGCCCCCGTTCGCGAGGGGGAGTCACGTCAGCTCGCCGTCGTTCCGGCGGTGTGCCACGGCGCGAAGGCGTTCGTCAGGCCCGCGAGGGCCGTCCGCAGCTCGGGGTGGTGGCGCAGCAGCACCGTGACCATGGTGTTGTCGTCGATCCAGGCCATGCCGGCCTTGGAGTAGACCTCGGGGGTGTAGTACTTGGTGAAGAAGCGGTCGCTGTTCAGCCGCCGTGACGCCATCAGCACGAAGATGCGGAACGCGGTGTCGCTGAAGGCGAATCCGGTGGGCAGCTTCTCCGCGTACATCCCGACCGTCAGGTCGACCTTCTCGATGTCGCCCTCGTAGAGCCGCTCGATCTCCGCGGCCCACTCCGGGTTGTCCGTCAGCTCCTGGAAGTCCTGCGCGGGCTTCAGCCGCAGCAGTCGCCGGAACTCGTTGTAGCGGGGGACGCCCAGCTCCCTGCTGCGCAGGATGTCGGTGGCGGCGAGGTCCTGCAGGTTCCCGTCCGGACGCCGGTACTCCTGCAGGAACCTCGGGAAGTTGTGCAGGGTGACCAGGCCCGGCGGGAGCGTGCCGAAGCTGTACAGCAGGTCGGCCGTCCGCAGGGTCCCGAGGACCTTCAGCGCGTCGGGACCCGAGACGTCACGGAAGGTGCACTGTCGCAGGGTGGCGTCGTCGTCGGCGGAGCGCAGGTGCCAGTCGTCGCGGACGAGCGGGTGCATGCGGTAGACGGCCACGAACTCCTCGGTGAGGGAGTAGGGGACGCCGTAGTGGTCGGTGCCGCCTCCGGGGATGCCGCTGACGACCTCGCTCCCGCTGATCCGGCCGAACAGCCGGTGCACGCGTTCGCCCGCGACGCCCCACCAGTTGGCCCGCAGCGCGGCGACGGTCGTGGGGTGACTGATCACGGCCGGCGTCCACTCGACGGTGTGGATCTTCGCGAGGAGCGCGGCGTTGACGAGCCGGGCCCGCTGGAACAGCTCCTCGTCGTCCCAGGTCGGGTAGGCGCCGTGCAGGTGGTCGCAGATCGCGTTGTGCTCCCGGACGAAGAGGTCCTGCATCAGGGCCAGGCCCAGCCAGAAGCCGGGAAGGCGGGAGGGGTCACGCGAGGGGTCGGCGGAGAACGGGGTCTGTCCGTTGTCCCACACGTGCAGCTTGCCCAGCTCTCCGGTGCGCAGCAGGCGCTGTTCGGTCCCGTCGTTGCCGTAGAGCTGGGAGGCGTCCCACCAGTGGGAGGAGACGTTGACGCGGGTGTCGGGGGTCCCGGCGGGCGCGTGCGGGTCCCGGGTCGGGTCGTCCGGTGTCCGCATGATCCGCATCGGCCGCTCGGGCCACGGGTCGTCGTCCAGGAGCGGCACCTCCCAGGGGTGGTCGGTGGGGCTCGTACCGTGGCTGAACCAGTCGCGGATCATGAACTGCAGCCAGGCGGCGACCAGCGAGTTGACCGACTCGGCCGCGACCAGCTCGTGCCGGGTGAGCAGGGCGCGGCTGACCTCGCGCGGGTTCGGCCTGGACAGGACGGATTCGGGCGTGGCCGGGGCGATCCGGTCCAGCGGAACGTTGCGGCCGAAGCGAGTGCCCGCCATGCCCATCCGAGGCTCGCCGAGGTCGTTGTGGCTGCCGTCGGCGGTCCGGTTGACCTGCTGTTTCGCGGACGCGGGTGCGGGGGCGGGTGGATCGACGGAGGGGATCCCGCCGGTGTCGTGGAGGTTCTCCTGCCGCAGTCTGACCCGCAGTCCGAGGAGGGTCAGCAGGCCCGGGAGGACGGGCAGCCTGTCCCAGCCGATGCGCCGGTCGACGTACTCGGACGCGCTGGTGACGATCCGCCAGGGGATGGAGGTGCGGTATCCGCTGCCGGTCCGGGCCGGGACGGGGCGGCGGGAGTCGCGGGGCGTAGTCATGATGACTCCCCGTAAGTGCGGTGACGGGCTGTAGTGCTGGGAAACGTGGCGCTGGGAGCCGGCGCGGACCCATGGCACGGGTGATTCCTCCGCGGACGATCAACTCCACGATAGGAGGGCCGCCGTCCACCCGCGCGCCGGGCTTCCGGTGGACCGGGTGCGCAACTGCCCTGCGCCCGTGGGCACCATCCGATCGCCGGTCGGCGACGGGGTTCAGCCGGGTTCAGCGGGCGGCCGGGCCGCCGCCGTCGACGCTGAGGTCCGGGCCGGTCCGGGGGAGCGTCCTCGGAACCGGGGCCGCTCCGGCGGCGGAACCCGTGACGGTGCCCGCGTTCGTCCCCGGGCCGCACAGCGTCTTGACCACGAGCGAGCCGATCGCCTCCCCGCTCGCCGAGTCGTCCTTGCCCACGTACGGGTTCTGCGACAGCGCGAACTGCCGCCGCCCGTCCCGGCTGCCGAGCAGCAGGGTGCTCCAGCCGGGGAGGCTGCCGTCGTGGCCCCAGGCCGCCTCGCAGCCCGGGCCCAGGTCGATCCGGACCACGCCGAGCCCGTACCGCGCGCCCTCGATCGTGGTCGGCACCGTGTCCGTCAGCGCCGCCATCTCGGCCGGCCGCAGCAGCTTCCCGCCGAACAGTGCGGCGTGGAAGCGGTCGAGGTCGGCGGTGGTGGAGATGCCGTTGCCGGCCGCGTCCACCACGGTCGGGTTGAGCCGGGTGATGTCGGCCGGCCCCGCCGGCATGTCGAGGTACGCGCGGGCGTGCGGGCCACCGAGGCCGGTCTCGGAGCCCGGGAACGTCGTGTCGTCCAGGTGCAGGGGCCGGACGATCCGGCGCTCGACCTCGCGCTGCCAGGTGCGCCCGGTGATCTTCTGGACGATCATCCCGGCGAGAACGTAGTTGGTGTTGGAGTAGTGCCAGCCCTGCCCGGGCGCGAAGTACGGCGCGTGCTCGGCGGAGACCGCGGCCAACTGCTGCGGGCGGTAGTCGCGGTAGCGCCAACTCCCGTACGCGAAGTCCTGCAGATCGGCCTCGTTCCTGACCAGGAACCGCTCGTCCTCCGTGAAGTTGAACAGGCCGCTGGTGTGGTTCAACAGCTGCCGCACGGTGATCGCGGCGCCGTTCGGGACGACCCCCGGCAGGTGCCGTTCGACCGGTTCGTCCAGTCCGAGCCGGCCCTCCCCGACCAGCTGGAGGACGACCGTCGACACGAAGGTCTTGGTCACGCTGCCGATCCGGAACCGGCCGTCCGACCTGGCCGGCTGCCCGGTGGCCAGGTCGGCGGTCCCGGCGGCGCCCCGCCACTGGGGGCGGCCGGCGAAGCGGATCTCCGCGAGCGCGGCGGTCATCCCCCCGCGCTCCACGAGGTCCCGCAGCTCCCGCTGTCCGTCGACGCGGGGCCGACGTTCCTCCGCGGACCCGGTTCCGGACACCGGTGCGCCCGTCCCTCCCGCCGCCACCGCCGCTGTCGGGGCGAGCGTGACGACGGTGGCACCGGCCAGGGCGACGGCGCGAGCCGCGTCCCCAACCGGCCGCGCCGGTGCGATGTTCGAGCCTGAACGATGGTCATGGTGCCCGCCCCTTCCGGCCCGGCCCCGGGCCGTCGGCACCACGGTCTCATCTGCCGCATCCGCTGCGCCTCGTCCTCCGGAGGGGTCATCGGCCGTGCGCCCCGAGGACCGGCCCGCCCGGTCGAACGGTGGAGATGACGGTAGGTCAAATCGTCATCAAGACGCTCGACTTGACCTTGCCGTACACGCTCGGCGCAATGTCCTCAGGGCGACTCGGCGATCCAGTCCTTCGTCGCCGGGGCCGCCACAGTGGCTGCGCCGCACGCCGCCTCGACGACTGTCGCCGCGCTCGCCGACACGCCAGGCCCCCGGCTGGTCCCGGGGGAGAGCCGACCAAGAGTGCCTTCTGCGGGCAGAGCGACCAGCGGGTCGTCCTCCGCGACGCCTGGCGCTGTGCGCCGACCTCCGACTCGATCCGGGTGGAGCTGTTCCTCGTGAACGGCTGCCGGCGCCGGTGAGCCGCTGACATACTCGGCCCATGCCTGCAGAGGTGGAGCCTGAGCGGACATCAGGACAGCCGGTCACGCCGGTACACGCTCGCCGGTGGCATCACCGTCGCGGGCGGGGTCACGCCCTTCCTGTACGCACTGTGACCGGCGGCGGGCCGGGCGCCGTGTTCGGCGACGTGCGGGCTTCTGCCGCGGCCGTGGAAGCGGTCGGCGACCGGTGCCCGACTTCCGAGCTGCCGGCGGGAGCTGCGGTACTGACGGGACACACCGGTCCTGGCGGGCCCGGACCTACGGGCACCGGAATCGTCCGGAGTCAACGCCCCGCCGTCGTGGCCGCAGGTCGACCGGACGCGGTGGGCGTGTGACCGGCCGGCCGGCGCCCGTGGTGCTGCCCCCAGCGTTGCGCGTGGGGCTCGGTCTGATCGCGGCCTTCGCCGCGTTGGTCGTCGTCGTGCTCGGGATCCGGTATGCCGACGAGGGCGAGCCCGGCGCGGTGGATGCGCGGATCCGGGCAGCGGTGGACGGTGCGGGGCCGTCGTGGCGGCATGTCGCGTCGGCCATGGACTCCTTGGGGGAGCCGGTGGGAGCCGCGACGCTGGTCGTGGCCACGGTGACGGGCTGCCTGCTGCTTCGGCGTCCTCGCGCAGCGGTGTTCATCGTTGCCGGCGTCGGCATCGCCGTGGGGACGACGGCGCTGCTCAAGCACCTGGTGGGACGCACCATCCACGGTGGGTACCTGTCCTACCCGAGCGGGCACACCGCCTTCGCCACCGCGCTCGCCCTCGCGGTGGCGATGCTCGCGACTCGCCGCCGGGGCCGGGACGGGCTCGGCCCCGGCAGAACGGCCGGCACCTTGCTCGTGCTTGCCGCCGCGCTGGTCGCCGGTGCCGCCATGGGCTGGGCACAGGTCGCTCTGGGCGCGCACTACCCGACCGACGTCCTCGGCGGCTGGTGCACCGCGCTGGCGGTGGTACCGGCGACCGCGTGGCTGGTCGACCGGATGGCCGACGTCGGTCGGCGGGAGCATCGCTGACGTCATGTCGTGTGATGTCGCGTGACGTGACATCACACGGGATCACGTCACGCCAAGCGGCGGAACACGGGCTTCACCGGCCGCCCGGCGAGCCAGGGGGTGGGATCAGCGGCGTCCAGCGCCTTCCGGTACACGACACATGCCCGGGCCACCACGTCGACGGTGTGGTCGATGTCGGCGTCGCCGAGCGCGCTGCTCACCACGAACGACGGGGCCAGCACTCCGCCCGCGAGGAGCTGGCGCAGGAACAGGGTGCGGTACTGCTGCGACGGCCGCCGGTCCTCGTCGAGGGTGGTGAAGACCAGGTTGCTGTCCCGGCCCCGGAGGACGAGGTGGTCGCCGACGCCCGTGCAGGCGGCGGCCTCGCGGACACCGGCGGCCAACCGCTCGCCGAGGGCGTGCAGCCGAGCGGTGATGCCCTCCTCGACGTAGGTGGTCTGCACGGCCATCGCGGCGGCCAGCGAGTGCGTTTCCGCACCGTGCGTGGTGGACAGCAGGAACACCCGGTCGCCGGAGTGGCGCAGCCCGCCGCGCTCCATCATGTCCCGGCGCCCCGCCAGCGCGGAGACGGCGAACCCGTTGCCCAGCGCCTTGCCGAACGTCGAGAGGTCGGGGACGACGTCGTACAGGCCCTGGGCGCCCGCCTCGGACCAGCGGAAGCCGGTGATCATCTCATCGAAGATCAGTACGCAGCCGTGCCGGTCGGCCAGCTCGCGCAGGCCGGCGAGGTACCCGGGCGGCGGCTCGGTGTGGCCGGCGGGTTCGAGGATCAGGCAGGCGATCTCGTCCCGGTACCGGGTGAGCAGCTCCTCCGTGGCGGCCAGATCCCCGTAGGGGAACGCCACGGTGAGCTCGGTGGTCGAGGCGGGGATGCCGGCGGACATCGGCGTGGTGCCGATGAACCAGTCGTCGACGGAGAAGAACGGGTGGTCGCCGCAGACGGCCACCCGCGGCCGCCCGGTGACGGCACGGGCCAGTCGCACCGCGGCGGTGGTGACGTCGGAGCCGTTCTTCGCGAACTTCACCATCTCGGCGGTCGGCACCGTGGCCAGGAAGCGTTCCGCTGCCTCGACCTCCACGACGGACGGCCGGACGAAGTTGCTGCCGCGGTCGAGTTCCCGCCGCACCGCCTCGACCACGCGGGGGTGGGCGTGGCCGAGGCTGACCGACCGCAGGCCGGAGCCGTACTCGATGTAGCGGTTGCCGTCGACGTCCCACACGTGGGCGCCGCGGCCGTGGCTGATGACCGGGGCCAGGTGCTCGGGGTACTGGTCGTCGCCCTTGGCGTAGGTGTGGGCGCCCCCGGGGACGAGCGCGTGCAGCCTCTCGTTCGCCCGCCGCGACCGGGGCAGGCTGAACTCATCGGCGTTCTGCGGGCCTCGGGAGCCTCGGGCGTCTCGGGTGTCTCGGGTGTTCACGCCGGCCGCCCCTCGTGCCGCAGGACCTCGGCGAGGCTCGGTGCCTTCCGGTCCCGCTCGGACACCGACACGGCCGGCAGCGGCCAGGGGACGGCGAGATCCGGGTCGTCGAAGGCGATCGTCACGTCCTCGGCCGGATCGTGCGGGCGGTCGATCCGGTACGAGACGTCGGCAGTGTCGGTCAGCGCCTGGAACCCGTGGGCGCACCCCGCCGGGACGTACACGCTCACCTGCGTCTCGCCGCTCAGCTCGAAGAAGGCCCGGCCGCGGTAGGTCGGCGAGTCCGGCCGCAGGTCCACGACGACGTCGAAGACCTTCCCGTACGAGCAGCGCACCAGCTTGGCCTCGCCGGCGCCGGAGCGCAGGTGCAGGCCGCGCAGCACGCCCCGGACCGAGCGGGACACGCTGTGCTGGACGAAGGCGTTCGGGTCGAGGCCGACCGAGCGGACCACCTCGGCGTCGAACGTGCGGCAGAAGAAGCCGCGCTCGTCGGCGTACGGCGTCGGTTCGAACAGGTACGCGCCGGCGATCGCCGGGACTTCGGTCGCCTTCATGGAGCCTCCCGTGGGGCGTGGTCGTGGGTGCGGTCGTGTGCGTGGGCACGGTTCCGGTCATGGGCGTCGGACCGGGCGCGGGTGTGGCCGGCCGCCGGGAAGAGGGCGGCCGTCAAGGCGCTGAACTGCTGGTCGAGCTCCCGGCGGGCGGCCAGGTTCCGCTCGGCGAGGGTCCGCCGCAGCTCCGGGGACTGCTTTTCCAGTGCCCGGAACTGCTCGAGCAGGCGGGCGGCGTCGACCTCTCGGGCCGGGTGGCAGTACTCGCCCAGCCCCATCCGGGCCATCAGCGCCTCGCTCTTCGCCGCGTAGCTCAGGGCGAGCGTCGGCGTGCCGACCTTCAGTGCGCAGATCAGGTTGTGGTACCGGGTCGCCACCACGGTGTCGGCGGCGGCCGTCTCCCTCATCAGGTCGGCCAGTGAGGCCGGCGAGGCGGCGGTGACCAGCGGCGAGTCCACCGCGTCGAGGATCGCGGCGACCACCGGCCGGTCGACGTCGTCGCCCATCAGCAGCCGGACCTGTCTGCCGTCCTCGACCAGCGCGCGGACGAAGCGGGTCGTCCCGTCGAGGTAGCGCCGGTGGATCTCCTCCGCCCGGGCGCGGTCGTCGTTCCCGCCGTGGAAGGCCATGACGCCGACGCAGACCGGGCCCGGCGGACCGTCGGGCGCGCCCGACGGCGGCGTCGGCAGGGAGAACGCGAGGTCCGGGTAGACCTCGTCCCGCCCGGTGTCCACGCCCATCGCCCGCATCGCCTCGCGGGACGGCGCGTCCCGGTACGACCGGTACGCGGCCAGCCGCGCCGACCAGCGCACCAGGGTCCGGGTGGGCCGGCTGCCGATCGCGGCGGCGCCGACGCTGACCAGCGCCACCCGGGTGCCGAACAGCCGGCCGGCCGCGCAGAGCAGGAACAGCGCGTACGGGAAGCCCCACGGCCGCAGCGGCAGGGTGGCCTCCAGGACGCCCATGCCCGGCACGATCACCACGTCGTGCCGGCGCACCCAGACGGCGGTGCGGGCGGCGTCGACGAGCTTGCCCAGTCCCTTCGCCGCGATCGAGCCCGCCCGCGACGCGGTCCGGTACTCGCCGCGGTACCAGTGCAGCCGGGTGGCGGGGATCCCGTACCGGCTCGTGACGGCCTCGGGTCCGCCGCACAGCGCGTCGACGACCGCCTCCGGGTGCTCGGCGCGGAGGTGGCCGAGCAGGGCTTCGAGCGAGCCGTCGTTGCCGAGGTTGCCGGAGCCGAGCAGGCCGAACACCCCGACGCGCACCGGGGTTCTGTCCGTGGACGTCATGCCCGCCTCCCCTCGCGCCCGGCGACGAGGGCGTCCACGGAGACGGCGAGCCGGTCCGGGTCGACCGGGACGCGGTCCTCGACCCGCTCGCCGGCGCCCGGCCGGGCCCGGCTGGCCGCCCAGGCTGCGAGGTGGCCGTAGCACGCGCGCCGGTCGGTCGGGGACAACGGCACCCGCCGGATCGTCGCGACGAAGCCCCAGACGTACTCGGCGAGCAGCCGGGGCGTCGGGTGCAGCGGGCCGGCCCGGCGCGGGTCCAGGTTGACGCACCGGGAGCGCTTGGAGGGGTTCGCCCGCTCGGCGCGGGTGGGGTGGTCGCGGCGGAAGTACAACAGCTCCGGCACCTGGTGGAAGCGCCCGCGCAGGCCGATCTCGGCGACGAACGTGCGGTCCGCATGGTGGTAGCTGTCGAGCGGCTTGACCCGGCGCAGCACGTCGGCCCGGATCACCCCGTAGAAGTCGTCGCCGCCGGGTTCGAACAGCATGCTGCGGAAGCGCTCCGGCGCGTGCGGCGAGCCGGTGGCGAGCCCGTACTCGTAGGGGACCTTCACCCGGCCGTCGCCGTCGATGACCGCCTGGTCGGCGTGCGCGAGGATCACGTCCGGCCGCTCGTCCAGCGCCTCCACGCAGCGCAGCAGCAGGTCCCGGGCGTACAGGTCGTCGTGCGAGGCCCACTTGAACAGCTCGCCGCGGCACTCGGTGAACACGTGGTTGTGGTTCGGCGAGGCGCCGATGTTCCGGGGCAGCCGGAGGTAGCGGATGCGCGAGTCCCGCGCGGCGTAGCGGCGGCAGATGTCCTGGGTCGCGTCGGTCGAGGCGTTGTCGGAGATGACCAGCTCGAAGTCCTCGTAGGTCTGGCCGAGCAGGGCGTCGAGCGACTCGGCGAGGTACTCGTCGCCGTTGTAGACGGGCAGCCCGATGCTCAACCGGGGTACGGCGGTCATGGGGTCCTCACTTCGGGGATGTCGTTCTCCACTTCGGGGGTGGGGGCTCGGTGGTGCTCGCGCAGGGCGGCCCTCAGCTGCAGCCACCACACGGCCGAGCCGCAGGCGGTCGCGGTGGCGACGCCCCAGGCGGAGCCGGCCGTGCCGGCCAGGGCGGCTCCGCCGAGTCCGCCTCCGAGGTAGCAGGCGGAGGCGAACAGCTGGCAGCGCAGGCTGCGCCGGGCCGCGGCGAGCGCGCGCAGCCCGGCCGCCGCGCCGCTGCCCAGGCCGGCGCCGGCGACGCCGAGGGTGGCCGGCACGATGAGCCCCGAGGACGAGTGCCAGACGTCGCCGAGGACGAGCACGCCGATCCGGTCCGGCATCAGGAGCAGCGCGGCGCCCCACAGCAGTGCGGCGGCGGCCTGCCCGCCGCCCAGCCGGAGGCAGAACCCGCCGAGCCGGTGCGGTGCCTGCCTCAGTACCCGGGCCGCCTCCGCCACGGTGACCAGGGACAGTCCCATCAGCAGGGCGAGGAAGGGGCCGAGCAGGAGCTCGGCGCCCCGGACCGTTCCCACCGCACCGACCCCGGCGATCGCGCCAAGCCCGTACGCCCGGAGCTGGCCGGCGCCGCTGAGGCTGACGTTCTCGGCCAGGTACCGGCTGCCGAGGTCGCGCTGCTCGCGGAGCCACCCGCGGGCCGCGGTCACCCGGGGCCGGATGCCGGACTGGAGGAAGCCGTACCCGGCGGCCGCCGCGGCGGCGGCACCCCAGGCCAGCAGGAAGGCGGCCACGGTGTTCACACGGGCCGCCACGACCATGGCCGGGACGAGCGCGACGCCCTGCACGAGGTCGTTGGTGAACGCCTTCCGCCCTGCGCCGGCGGCGAAGAACGCGAACCGCCGGGAGTCCTGGAGCAGCAGCGCCGGCAGCGCGGCGCCGAGGCAGACGAAGGCGGGCCCGATCCGACCGCCGAGGCCGAGCCCGACGAGCAGGCACACGGCGCCGAGGGAGGAGCCGATGACGAGCGCGGTCCCCGACGACCGGGCCGCCGCCGCACGCCAGACCGTGTCCGGCACGCCGCTGTACCGCACCATGAGCGGGTCCGTGGCCAGCCCGCGGGCGACGTTGAGCACCAGGCCGTAGGTCAGCCAGGCCAGGCTGAACACGCCGAACGCGGTCACCCCCAGCGAGCGGGCCACCAAGACGCCCACCGCAAAGTTGGTCATGCTGGAGACCGCCTGGTCGGCCAGCCCCCAGGACAGCCGGCCGGCCACCCCCCGGCCGGCGGCTCGCCGGGTCCGCCCGGGCGGGTCCGCCCGGGTCGTCGTCCTCTCACTCTCGGTGGTCATCGGCGTCAGGCCTTGACCAGTCCGGCGCCGTGCAGGGCGTCGGCCGCGGCGGCGACGGTGTCGAACGGCAGCCCGGACCGCTCGGCGACGTCCAGCAGACTGTGCTCGCCGTCGGAGAGGCTGAGCACCCAGAGCATGGCCAGCTGCGCCTGCTTGGCGTCGCTGCGGCCGCCGAGCGAGTCGTACAACCCGCGCCGGCCCAGCTGCGGTTCGCCGTACGGGCTGAGGTTGAGGTACCGCCGGTTGCGGTCGAGGACGGCGAACGCCTCGCGGCAGACCGCAAGGGTGTCCGCCATCGCCTCCGGGGAGACGAAGTCCGGGTTGTCCGCCGAGGTGTGGTACTCGGGGTACCCGGCGTACGGGGTCCGGCTGAGCGAGCCGACACCGAGGTCGAACCCGGGCGAGCAGTACTGCCGCTCGTCGTAGCCGTACGGCGTGAACTCGGTGACGTGGTGCGGCCGTTCGGATGCGCGCAGGACGTGCCGCAGCACCCGGTCGATCTCCGCGTCGCCGCGCCTGCTCTGTTTGTACGTCAGCCGGCCCCGGTCGCCGGCGCAGGCCAGCACCAGCCCGTGCCTGACCTGTCCCACCCGCTCCGCGTTGCGGGCCAGCCAGGTGATCGCCCCGATGGTGCCGGGCGCGAAGACGAACCGGTAGGTGTAGTAGGGCGTCCGCTCCGCCAGCTCCCGCGCCAGGAAGGTCGCCACCGCGACGCCCGCCAGGTTGTCGTTGGCCAGCGAGGGGTGGCAGACGTGGCAGGAGACGATCACCTCGTCGGCGACCTGCCCGGGGACGACGTGCTCGGCGTAGGTGAGGTGGCCGTCCGCGAGCGTGGAGTCGATGCGCACCTCGTACTCGCCGTCCGGCATCGCGTCCAAGGTCTCCTGGGCCAGGCAGAACCCCCATTGCGGCGTGTAGTAGCTGGTGCGGTACGGCACCCAGGTCGGGTGGTCGGGCAGGGTGTGCAGGTGTCCGCGCAGCTCGGACAACGGCATGGTCGCCGCCACCGGGACGCTGTAGCCGAGCACGTGCAGGCTGGACGCGGCGAAGTCGACGACCCGGTGGCCGGCGGTGTCGGCGATGTACGCGTCCCGGATGTTCCACTCCTGCGGCACCGTCCAGTCGAGCACCCGCGTCCCGGTCGGCACCTCGTGCACCTGCAGCGGGACGTACTCGCCGACGATGTCAAGGGTGGCGCGCACGCCGTCGCCGGTGATGCTCCGGCAGAGCGGGTACAGCCGCTCCACCAGCGCGTGCATCCGGTCGCCCACCGTGGTCATCGGCGCCACCGCAGGGTGTCGTCGACGGTGCCGGCGTCGGACGCCGCGCGCAGCACGGCCAGCCGGGTGAAGCGACGTTCGAAGCCGTCCCGGGTCAGCCCGAACTGCCGGTAGGCGTCGGCGAGTTCGAGCGCGCCCCGCTTCACCGTCCACTCGCAGTCGAAGCCGGGCAGCGCGGCGCGGAACCGGGAGAAGTCCACCCGGTAGGACCGCGGGTCGGCGCCGTTCTCCCCGGTGATCACCACCTTCGCGCCGGACACCGCCTCGGCGACCTGTTCGGCGATCTCGCCGACGGTGACGTTGTTGGTCTCGCTGCCGATGTTGAACGCCCTGTCGTGCACCGCCTCCCGCGGCGCGACCAGCGCGGCCGCGAAGGCCCGTGCGATGTCGGCGGCGTGCACCAGCGGGCGCCAGGGGGTGCCGTCGGAGAGCACCAGCACCTCGCCGGACAGCAGCGCGTGGCCCACCAGGTTGTTCAGCACGATGTCGGCGCGCAGTCGGGGCGAGTAGCCGAAGGCGGTGGCGTTGCGCAGGTACACCGGGCTGAAGTCGCCGTCGGCCAGCGCGTGCAGGTCGTCCTCCACCCGCACCTTGGACTCCGCGTACGGCGTCACCGGGCGCAGCGGGGCGTCCTCGGTGACCAGGCCGTCGCCGCCGGCGGCACCGTAGACCGAGCAGGTCGACGCGTACAGGAAGCGCCGCACTCCGGCGTCGCGTGCCAGCCGGGCCAGCCGCACGGAGGCGTGGTGGTTGATGTCGTAGGTGAGATCCGGCGCCAGCGAGCCCAGCGGGTCGTTGGACAGCGCGGCCAGGTGGATCACGGCGTCCACCCCGGCCACGTGGTCGGCCGTGACGTCGCGCAGGTCCACCCGGTGCCCCGGCGGGTCCGCGGGCGCCGGGCCGAGGACGCAGTCCGCGAACAGGCCGGCGTCCAGCCCCACGACCTCGTGCCCGGCGGAGCTGAGGAGCGGGGCCATCACGGTGCCGAGGTAGCCCTGGTGACCGGTCAGCAGTACGCGCAAGGTTCATCCCTCCAGATCGAGAACGAGTTTGGTGACGGCGAACGCCTCGGCGTAGCGCGCGTGGCATTCGATGCCGCGGATCCGGGCCAGCCCGAGGAAGGCCTCCCGGTCGTACCAGGGCCGGTGCCGTTGCGAGGGGTACTGCTCCTGCAACAGCCGCACCTTCTCCTCGGCGATCGCCGGGGACAGCGGCTGGTACGCCGTCGGACGGCCGAGGTCGCCGTCCCACTTGACGATCTCGTAGCCGAGCACGAGGTGGTCGCGGAACGCGGTGGTCACCAGCTGCGCCAGTCCGCGGTGGTCCTGGTGCGCGTCCTCGGTGCGCGGTGCGAGGACCAGGTCCGGCTCGGTCCGTCCGCGCAGCTCCTCGACCGAGACCTTGGCCTCGTCCCAGTGCGCGGGCAGCCGGCCGTCCGGCAGCTTGAGCACGGTCAGGCGCAGGTCGGCGTCCGGACAGAAGGCGGCGAGCGCGTCCCGCTCCTCCAGCTCCCGCTCGCCGCCGCCGCCGGAGAGCACCAGCGCGTCGACCCTGAGGCCCGGGCGCGCGAGGCACATCGTCAGCAGCGTGCCGCCGGCGCCGATGGCGATGTCGTCGCAGTGCGCCCCCACCGCGACGATCCTCCTCGCGCGCCCGGCGCCGAGCCGGATCACCCGGTCCTCGCCACGAGGTTGTCGCCGCTGCCGGTCGCGCCCGCGCCGTCCCGTTCCCAGACGGCCCACGGGCGGTCGCCCCGGGCGTAGGCGTCGTCGAGCGCGGCCCGTTCCTTCACGGTGTCGGTCGGCTTCCAGAAGCCGCGGTGCCGGTGCGCCACCAGCCGGCCGTGCTTGGCCAGTCCGGCGCATCCGTCGGCGACCAGGTCGCCGTTCTCCGGGATGTGGTCGAAGACCTCCTGGCGGAGCACGAAGTAGCCGCCGTTCTCCCACAGCGGCAGCTCGCTCACCGCGGTGATGCCCCCCACCAGGCCGTCCTCGCCCAGGTCCACGCAGTGGAACGAGGACTGCGGCGGCACCACCATCATCGACGCACCGACGTCGCGCCGGGCGAACGCGTCGATCATCGCCGGCAACGGGGCGTCGGTGAGCACGTCGGCGTAGTTGGCGAGGAACATCTCGTCGCCGTCCAGGTGATGGCGCACCCGGCGCAGCCGCTCCCCGATCGGCGACTCGATGCCGGTCTGCGCGAACGTGATCGTCCAGGAGGCGATGTCGGTGGACAGCAGCTCGGTCCGCCCGCCCCGCAGCACGAAGTCGTTGGAGGTCGTCTCCTCGTAGTTGAGGAAGAAGTCCTTGATGTGGTGGGCCCCGTACCCGAGGCACAGGATGAACTCGGTGTGCCCGAAGTACGCGTAGTAGCGCATCACGTGCCAGATCAGCGGCCGCGGCCCGACCATCGCCATCGGCTTGGGCACGTCGTCGGAGGCTCCGCTGCGCATCCGCAGCCCGTAACCGCCGCAGAACAGGACGACCTTCACGGCTTGACCTCGACAATGCTGAGTTCCGGGACGGGGAAGACCAGCCGGCCGCCCCAGGCGTGCACGAAGGACAACTGCTCGACCAGCTCGTCCCGCAGGTTCCACGGGAGGACGAGGACGTAGTCCGGCCGGTCGGTGGCGATCCGCTCGGGCGGCAGGATCGGGATGCGGGTGCCCGGGGTGAACCTGCCGTGCTTGTAGGGGTTCCGGTCGACCGTGTACGGGAGCAGGTCGGGCCGGATGCCGCAGTGGTTGAGCAGGGTGTTGCCCTTGCCCGGGGCGCCGTAGCCGACGACCGTCTCGCCGTGCTCGGCCGCCTCGACGAGGAAGCGCAGGAGGTCCCGGCGCACCTTCGCCACCCGGGCGGAGAACTCGGTGTACCCGGACAGCTCCTGCAGCCCGGCGGCCTTCTCCCGGTCCAGTACGTCGGCCACCCGCCGGGTCGGCTCGCCGGCCACCCCGGCCGGCCGGGCCCACAGCCGGATGGAGCCGCCGTGCGTGGGCAGCAGTTCGACGTCCACGAGCGCGAGTCCGCCGCTCTCCAGCGCCCGGGCCGCGGACGCGACCGTGTAGTACTGGAAGTGCTCGTGGTAGATCGTGTCGTACTGGTTCTCCTCGATCAGGGTCAGCAGGTGCTGCACCTCGATGGAGACCCAGCCGTCGTCGGACACCAGGGCGCGCAGCCCCCGGGTGAATCCGACCACGTCGGGGATGTGCGCGTACACGTTGTTGGCGACGACCAGGTCCGCCGGGCCGTGCTCGGCGCGGACGGCCGCGCCGGTGGCCGGGTCCAGGAACTCCGTGAGCGTGGGAACGCCCGCTTCCCGCGCCGCGGCGCCGACGTTCACCGACGGTTCGATGCCGAGGCAGCGGATGCCCCGGTCCACCACGTGCCGGAGCAGGTAGCCGTCGTTGCTCGCGACCTCGACCACGAAGGAGTCGGGGCCGAGACGCAGCCGCGGTACGGCCTCGGCGACGAAGGTGCGCGCGTGCTCCACCCAGGAGGTCGAGTACGAGGAGAAGTACGCGTACTGCGTGAAGGTTTCCTCCGGCGTGATCAGCGGAGGGATCTGCGCGAGCCAGCAGTCGGTGCAGACCCGCAGGTGCAGCGGGTACGTCGGTTCCGGCCGGTCCAGTTCGTCGGCCGCGAGGAAGCTCTCGCACGGCGGGGTCGCCCCCAGGTCGACGACGCTCCCCAGCGCCGTCGAGCCGCACAGTCGGCATCGTGTCATCTACTGCCCCCATTCCCGCCCGCGCGGGGTGCCCCGCCGCGAGCCAGCGTTTCCGTTCCCCACCGGCGGCGCGCCGTCCGCGCCGCCGGACCGCGCCGCCATCGCGGTGCGGTACCCCTCCACCAGGCGCTCCAGCCCGACGGCCGGACTGAAGCCCTGCTCGTACCGGCGCCGGGCCGCCCGGCCCATCTCCCGGTTGCCGTCCGGATCGGCCGTGATCCGGCGGATGCAGGACGCGAGCGAGGCCGCCTCGCCCGGCCGGTGCAGCAACCCGGTCACCCCGTCCTCGACGAGTTCGACGAAGGCGCCGTGCCCGGCGGCGACGGCCGGGACCCCGGCCGCCATCGCCTCCACGACCACCAGGCCGAACGCCTCCAGCCACGTCGAGGGGGCCACCACGGCGAACGACCGGGCGACGGCCTGCCGGCACTGGGCCTGGTCGTACAGGCCGACGTACCGCACGTCGTCCCGGCCGGCCGCCCAGGCGGTCACCTCCCGCTCCAGCGGACCCGCGCCGGCGACCACGAGCGGTACGCCCACCCCGCCGTCCGCAGCGATCTCGTCCCACGCGGCCATCAGCAGCCGCACGCCCTTGGCCTCCGCGAGTCGGCCGAGGTAGAGCAGGTGCTCGCCGGCGCCCGTTCGGCAGGCGCCCGGGTCGGGCACGAAGTTGTGCTTCACCGCCAGCCGTTCGGCCGGCAGGCCGGCCCGCGACAGGACGTCGCGCTGCGCCGCGGAGATGCAGAAGAACCGCTCCACGCCGGACCACCACCGCCGCCGGTTGACCGCCAGGCTGACCGCGAGCGGCACCGTCGCCAGCCGGGAGTTCCGGTAGCAGCCGTGCCGGACGGCGGGCAGCGGCGTGGCCCCGACGCACTCGGTGCACGGCCGGCCGTCCCGCTGCAGCGTGCCCGGCGGGCAGATCTGGGTGTAGTTGTGCAGCGTGGCGACGGCGGGCACGCCGGTGTCGGCGCAGGCGGCCAGCACCGCGGGCGACAGGAGCGGGAAGACGTTGTGGACGTGCACCACGTCCGGCCGGTCGGCGCGGAGTCTGGCGGCGAGCTCCGCGCGGACCGCCGGGTTCCACGGCACCAGCAGCGGCACCGCCACCTTGCCCGGCAGGGACCGGGTGGCGATGTCGTCGCTGCGCCGTTCGAACACCTCGACCCGGTGGCCGGCCTCGCGCAGCAGCTCCACCTCCTGGTCGACGACCTTGTTCTCCCCGCTCGGCTGCGCCGAGGCGTAGCGGTTGTGCACCACGAGGACGTGCATGTCAGGTGAGCTCCGTTCGCTGGGCCCGGGGCGCGGTGCGCTGCCGGGGGACAGCAGGCGTCGGAAGGGGGGCGGGGACGGCCGGCGCCGCCAGCAGCGAGACGGCCACGGTCAGGTGCAGCAGGTACGGCGAGGCGTCGCCCAGCCCGGCCTCGGTGTACGAGGCGATCGCGCAGTAGCTGATCAGGAAGATCGCGGCAGCCCGCTCCGGCGACGGCGGCCGCAGCAGCGCCACGCCACCCAGCACGATGAAGACCGCCGCCACCACGGCGACCCCGGCCAGGCCCTGTTCGTTGTAGACGGCCAGCCAGCTGTTGTCGATCGGCAGCCCGCCGAAGGACTTGTCGCCCAGCCCCATCCCGAACACCTGCTCCGTGGTCGTCCGGGGTGCCGCCAGCAGAGCGTCCCAGACCTTGGCCCGGCCGGTGAGGTTGGAGAAGTTCTCCTGGCTCTGGCCGCGCAGGAACCAGGCCTGGAGCAGCGAGCTCAGGCCCACCCCGACCGCGGTGGCCAGCAGCACCGCCCAGCTGAAGAACCGGCGGGCGGCGGCGCTGGTCATGATGAGCGAGCCGATCGCCAGCGCCAGGCCGATGATCAGGCCGAGGGTGGCCGTCCGGGTGTGGGTCAGCGCGAGCAGGACGAGCGAGGGCGCGATGATCGTCGCCGCGCTCGCCCCGCTGGTCCGGCGGTCCAGCAGGAGCAGCACGGTGAGCCCGATGATCACCGCGGCGTACTGTCCGATCTGCGGCGGGGTGAGCGGCCACAGCGCGCCGACCAGCCGTCCGCCGTAGAGGTCGGGCATGGCCGCGCCCGGTGAGGCGACCAGTCCGGCGGCCACCGACACGAGCACCGCGAAGTACATCCGGATGTGGAACCGGACGAACGTCGGGCTGCCGTCCCACCAGCGGCTGAGCAGCCACAGCGTGCTGACGAAGAGCGTCAGCCGGAAGCAGCGGAACAGCGCGCCGAACCCGGACTCCAGGTTCGCGCTGGAGATCACGCTCAGCACCAGCAGCAGGGTGAGCAGGAACAGGAAGGCGCCGGCCCGGATGCGTAACCGGAGGTTGAGGACGAGCGCCAGCGCGAACGCGGTGACCAGCGCGCCCATGGTGGCCATCTGGATGAGGGAGCGGGGGAGCGGGACGATGGTCCGCGCCCCGGCGGAGCCGAGCGTGTTGAGGATCAGCAGCCCCCAGATCAGCTCGACGGTCTTCGACGGGCCGGCGGGGCGCGGTTCGGCGCCGGGCCGCGTGACCGTGGTGTCCGGTCCGTGCGGCGTCCCGTCGCGCGTCAGGTCCCGTCCCATCTCAACCACCGGTCCGCGGCTGGAAGGTGCTGCCCGCGTCCTGCCGGTACGGCGCGCCCTGCCACTGCCCGAAGTCGAGCGTCCGGCTCGGGTCGTGGGCGACGAAGCTCCACGGTCCGACATAGGTGTTGTCGTGCCAGCGGTTCTGCTGCTTGCCGGTGATCGCCTCGGCCACCGGTTCGCCCTTGTACGGCGACCAGTCCGGGTAGGTGCCGTAGTTCGCCAGCACCGCCATCCGGCCGCACTTCGTCGTGCAGCCGACGACGGACGGGTTCAGCGTGAAGCGGTTGTCGTGGACGTCCACCCGCTGGGTCTTCCACCGGCAGTCGGCGTAGAGCGGTGCGGTGGCGATCGCCGGCCGGGTGCAGCGGCCGGTGTTCTTCACCAGCAGCGTGCAGTCACCGGACGAGGTGTTGGCCGGGCTGTTGCAGAACCGGTCGGCGTTCTCCCACAGGGTGATTCCGGACCAGTTGTCCTCCAGCACGTTCCGGTCGATCTCGATCCTGTCGGTGCGGGCCGGGATCCGTGGTTCGCCGCCGGACTCGGACAGGTAGACGGTCGGATAAGGGAAGTTGTCGCCGCGGTCGGCGGATCTGCGGCCCTCGACCCAGTTGTTGTGCCGGATCGTGTTGTTCCGGATGACCGCGTTGTAGCTGGCCTCGTACACCAGCGCGGCGCCGTCGTTGGCCTCCAGCACGTTGTTCTCGATGCGGAAGTCGTTGTTGTTGGTGTCCGCCCACAGGCCGGCTCCGCGGTTGTCGTGCACCCAGTTGCCGCGGATGTCGGCGCCGTCGACGGCCCAGAACTTGATGCCCCCGGTGCAGCCGCAGCCCGGCTGCTGCCGCTCCCAGTCGTCGGTGTTGTTGCCCACGACCTCGTTGCCCTCGACCAGCAGGCCCTTGATGGGGCCGCCGGTCTTGTACGCGTTCATTCCGTACTGTCCGTTGTCGCGCAGGCAGCTGGCGCGGACCTGCTGGCGGGCACCGGCCATCAGCCCGGCGCCGGAGTTGTGCTGGATCGTCGCGTGCTCGATCACCCACCCGTCGGCCATGTCGTGGTTGACCACGCCCTCGTCGTGCGGGGCGACGAAACCCTGCACGGTCAGGTAGCGGATGGTCACGTCGGGGGCGGTGCCGCTGAACGCGTAGTTGTTGGTCCTCCGGCCGTCGAGCACCGCGCCCGGCGCGCCGAGATAGGTGTCCCCCTCCTTGGTCATGACCTGGGCGTAGCGGTCCGGTTCGAGCGTGTGCGTGCCCGGGAGCAGCCAGAACGTGGTGTGCGGGGGGTTGCTCCTGGTCTTCGCCGCCAGATCACCGACCACCGCGGGGTCGACCGTCACCGCGCCCGCCGGCGCGCTCGTCGGCCCGGCCGCGGGCTCGGCGCACACCCGGGCCACGGCCACGGCCACGGGCCCGGACGGCGTGGCGGTCGCCTCCGCCGGGGCGTCCGGCGTGCTCGTACAGCCGGTCGCCACCAGCAGGGCCAGCGTCAGCGCCGACGCCGCCGACGCCCCCCGGCGCCACCTCGTGATCCCCACCCGCCCCCCTAGCCCCGGAACCTGAGTACGGTGGTCAACTCCTGCGCGCCGTCGGCGAACCCGGTGCCGACCAGCGTGGTGGCGGGTTCCTTGCGGCCGAAGCCGGCGGAGTACCAGCCCAGCGGCGGGTCGGTCTCGCCGCGGTGCGCCGACCAGGACAGCTCCCCGGGCAGGGCGAGCACCGCGGAGCGGTCCTCGCCGTCCCGGGTCCAGGTGAGCGCGGCCCGGTCCCCCGTCAGGTCCGCGGTGACCGCCGGGCCGAGGTGGAACGCCAGGCGCACGGCCCGGCGCGGTCCGCGCACCTCGTCGACGATCCGCAGCGCCCGGGTCGCGGCGGTCAGCTCCACCCGGCGGCGGTGCACCGACTGCCGGTAGCCGTCGTGCTCGGCACCCCAGCGGGCCACGCCCTCGTCGGAGGTGTCCGCGACCAGGACCCGGCTGCGGGCGTGCCGGGTCCACAGGAACGGGCCGCCGGAGACGGACTGGTCACCGCCGTCCACCTGCAGGGTGTTGTGGCCCAGGGTCGACCGGAAGTACCGGCGCCACTCGGGCTGCCCGTGGTAGCAGAACGTCCCCGGGTCGGCGAGCACGTCGACCCCGTCGTGCCGGACCTCGACGGACAGCGCGTCCGCGTGGGCGTGCGCGGCGATGGACAGGAACCCGTGCGGACCGCCGTCGCAGCGGCACCAGATCTCCTCCGGACCGCGCAGGACGGTCATGCCCGCGTCGGCGAAGTGGGCCGGCCGGTCGGCAGGGCGGGTCACGCTGCATGTGTCGGCGCCGGCGTTCCGCGCGTACGGCCGGACGAGCGCGGCCAGCAGCGTGGTGCGCACATCGGTGCCGGTCACCGCCGGCCACCAGGCGAGCCGGCCGAACACGACGTCCCCGGTGGCCAGCAGCGAGCCCCAGCGGTCGGTGCCCGCGCCGTCCAGGACCAGACCGTGCCCGTCGTCCGCATCCCCCTGGCGCGGGGGCCGCAACCTGTTGTCCACGACGGCCGCGAGCGCGTCGGTCATCCGCAGCAGGACGAGCCGGACGGACGCGGGGACCGGCACGGCCGCGGCGTCCGCCTCGGCCACCGCGGCCAGGCCGAGCTCCAGTACGAGCCCGTGGTACTCGGTGGCCAGCTCGCGGTTGAGGCCGGAGGGGAAGGTGTTGGCGCGCAGGTGCCGCTCCAGCGACCGCAGCGCGGCGGACCGCCAACGCGTCGAGGAGGGGAACCACCCGAACGCGCAGGCCGCGGCGAACTGCCCGGCGGTCTCGGCGATGACGTGGTTGTTCGCCGACGACCCCCGGCTGGGGAAGGCGGCCAACCAGCGCTGGTGGTGCCAGATCTGATTCAGCGCCACCGGGTTGTCCTCGAACAGCCCGGCCGCGCCCGGCCAGCCGTCGAGCAGCCGGCGCACCCACACCCAGGACAGCAACCGGATGCCCAGCTCGATGCCGCTGATCCAGTGCACGCCGCGCAGCGGCGGGTTGGCCGCCCACCACGACCGCAGGTGCTCGGCCACGCGTTCGGCGTACCGCTCGTTCCCGGTGACCGCGTAGGCGGCGGCGAGCACGGTCAGGTACTGGTGCCGCGACAGTTCCCAGATCTGTTTGACGTCCCCGACCGCGTCCTCGCTCCGGTACGGCACGTCGAAGGCGTAGCCGGACGGCGCCCGCCGCCCGGTCCTCGGGTCGCGCCACCAGTCGGGGGCGGCCAGGTCGTCCCGGGCCTCCCCGAAGTACTCCGCGTGCCCGTCCATCAACCGGTCCGCCTCGGCGACGAGGCGCTTCGCGGCGTCCGGTGGCACCGCGGCGACCGCCCCGGCGGGCAGCACGGCGGTGAACCGGGCGTCCGTCACGGGCGGGCAGTCCGGCGGCGCCGACCGCCACCGCCGCCTGCGCACCGCGTCGCCCACCCGGCCGCCGACCTCCTGCGGTCCCATCCGGGAAAGCCGCCGCAGATACCAGCCCGGGCCCATGGTCATCGCGCCCTCGCCAGGGTCACGGGCGCCCCGCCGGCCAGGCAGGCCTGCACGGCGAGGGTGGCCGCCGTGGTGGCGACCAGCGACTCCAGCGGAACCGGCATCGGCCCGCCGGTCCGCACGGCCTTGATGAACGCGGCCAGCTCCGCGGACTGGCCCTTGTCCCGGGCCTTCGGCAGCCGCGAGCTGACCCACCGCCGGGGGCGGCCGTCGTAGACGGCGGCGCGGACGAAGTCGTCGAGCTTCAGCACCTTGCCGTCCGCGACGAGGTCCAGCGTCTCCTTGGGGAAGCCGGACGCGCCGGTGGTCACGTAGCTGAGGGTGGCGGTGGAGCCGTCCGGGTAGCGCAGCACGACCTGGAGGTCCTCGTTGCCGGCCGGGGCGACCGCGTACACCGAGACGGGGTCGGCGTCCAGCAGCCAGCTCGCCGTGTCGATGAAGTGCCCGCCCTCGCCGACGAACCGCGAGCCCTCCGTGCCCTGCTGGAGGTACCAGCTGCCGTGCTGCAGCCGGCCCGCGTTGACCAGGTAGCGCAGGCTCGCCGGACCGGTCCGGGCGCCGAACCGGTCCCTGGCCTCGCGCAGCAGCGGTGCGAACCGGCGGTTGAAGCCCACCTGCAACCGGTCGTTGCCGGACTCCTCCACCGCCCTGAGCACGCCGGCCAGTTCGTCCTCGGTGAGGGCCAGCGGCTTCTCCACGAACACCGTCTTGCCGGCGAGCAGCGCCTTGCGGGTCAGGTCGGCGTGCGAGCTGTGCCGGGTGACCACGAACACCGCGTCGATGGACGGGTCGCCGAGCACGGCGTCGAGATCGGTGGTCGCCCGGGCGAAGCCGAACTTCCGCTGGGCGTTGGCTGCGGACAGCGCCGTCGTGGTGACGACCGTGGACAGCACGACACCGTCGCGCTGTTCCAGGTGCGGCAGCAGCATCGACGTCGCGTAGTTCCCCGCGCCGACGAACGCCAGCCGCACCGGCGTCCCGGCGGGTCGAGCCAGGACGGGCGCCGGGCCGTCGCGCCGCACCGCGGGCACCGCCACCGCCGGGGCCTGCGCCGTCCCCTCCCCAGAGGCGTCGGGGTACCGGAACAGCACCGCCACCGCCTTCAACTCGCCGTCCTTCAGGCGCTGGTAGGTCTCGACGGCGTCGTCGAAGTCGGCGATGTGGGAGATCAGGGGTGCCACGTCGACGCGGCCGCGGGCCATCAGGTCGAGGAAGCACGCCAGGTTGCGGCGCTCGGTCCAGCGCACGTAGCCGATCGGGTAGTCCCGCCCCTCCAGCTCGTACTCCGGGTCGTAGCGCCCGGGGCCGTACGAGCGGGAGAACCGGACGTCGAGCTCCTTCTCGTAGTACGCGTTCCACGGCAGGTCCAGGCGGCACTTGCCGATGTCGACGACCCGGCCGCGGTCCCGGCTCAACCGGGCGGCCAGCTCGACGGGCTGGTTGCTGCCGCCGCCGGCGGCCAGGTACACCTGGTCCACGCCGTGACCGCCGGTGAGCTCGGCGACGGCGGTCTCCACGGCCGCGGACGAGGGGTCGCCGCAGGCCACCGCGCCCAGGCGCTCGGCGAGTTCGCAGCGCGCCGGGTCCGGGTCGGCGCCGACGACGCGCACCCCCGCGGCGGCGAGGAGTTGCACCACCAGCTGCCCGATCAACCCGAGGCCGATGACCAGCGCCACCTCGCCGAGCTGCGGCTCGCCCTGCCGGACGCCCTGCAACGCGATCGACCCGACGGTGCCGAACGCCGCATGCCGCGGCGCCAAGCCGTCCGGTACCGGGGTGTAGAGGTTCCTGGGCACCCAGTTCAACTCGGCGTGCAACGCGTGCTCGTTGCCGGCGCAGGCCACCAGGTCGCCGACCTTCACGTCGTCGATTCCGGCACCGACCTGTTCGACCACCCCGCACAGCGAGTAGCCCAACGGCGTGTAGGAGTCCAGCTTGCCCATCACCTTGCGGTAGGTGGCGGGCAGTCCGTTGGTGGCCACGCTCTGCATGACCTTGGCCACCTGGTCCGGACGGGAGCGGGCCTTGCCCAGCATCGACATGCCGGCCTCGGACACCTTCATGAGCTCGGTTCCGGTGGATATCAGCGAGAAGACGCTGCGGACCAGCACACCGCCGGGCTTGCACCCCGGCACCGGCACGTCGAGCACCGCCAGCTCGCCGCTCTTGTAGTTCTGCACAACCTGCTTCACCGGAAGTCCCCTCGTTTCTCTGCCGTCAAGTGAGCACTACGCCGTCAAGTGAGCCCTGTGGCCGGAGCCGGAGGTCGCGCCGCGGTACCAGTACTCCAGGGTCAGCACGTGCCACAGGTGCTTGGAGTAGTCCTGCTGCCCGGCGGCGTCCTCGGCGACCATGCGCGCGAGCGCGTCGCGGCGCAGGAACCCGGAACCGACGAGCACGCCGTCGTTGACCACCTCGCGCACCAGCGGTGCCAGGTCCCGGCTCATCCAGGCCCGCAGGGGGGCGCTGAACAGGCCCTTGGGCCGGTACACGATCTCCCGGGGCAGGATCGAGGTGGCCGCCTCCTTGAGGACGGCCTTCCCCTGCCGTCCGACGATCTTGCGATCGCCGGGCACCGCGAACGCCGCCCTGACCACCTCGACGTCCACGTACGGCACCCGCACCTCGGTCGACGCGGCCATGCTCGACCGGTCCGTGTACGCGAGGTTCAGGCCCGGCAGGAACATCCGGGCGTCACCCAGGCACATCCGGTTGACGAAGTCGTCGAGGTCGTTGTCCTGGTAGACGTCCGCGTGCTCGGTCAGCACGTCGTCGACGGTCCCGGCCAGGTCCGGATCGAGCAGGGCCAGCAGCTCGTCCCGGTCGTACATGGTGTAACTGCGCCGGAACGCGGTCTCCTCCGGCAGATCGGCGAAGGAGAGGAACCGCTTCGCGAACCGCACTGACCGGAACCCCCGGCCGCCCGTGGCGACCGGCAGCCGGTCCACGGCCGCGGACAGGCCGCGCCGCAGGGGCCGCGGGACGCGCTGGTAGCGCAGCGCGAGCCGGTTGGCCAGGTGCTTGCGGTAGCCGGCGAACAGCTCGTCGGCGCCCATCCCCGAGAGCATCACCTTGACCCCGGCCTCCCGGGCGGCCGAGCAGATCAGGAAGGTGTTGATCGCGGCGGGATCGCCGATCGGCTCGTCCAGGTGGTACGTCATCCGCGGCAGCAGGCCGAGCACGTCCGGAGCGATCTCGATCTCGTGCAGGTCGACGCCGAACTGCTCGGCCACCTGCCGGGCGTAGCGGAGGTCGTCCGGCATCGCCTCGAACCTGGCGTCCTCGGCGCGGAACCCGATCGTGTAGGCGGAGATCCCGGGCCGGTCGCGGGCCGCGAGCGCGGTCAGGTAGCTGGAGTCCAGGCCGCCGGAGAGGAAGGTCGCCACGGGCACGTCCGAGAGCAGGTGGCGCCGGGTCGACTCCTCGACGATCGCGGCGAGGTCCGGCTGCTCGCCGCCGAGAGCCCGATCCCGGCCCTCGGCGGCGACGTCCCGCAGGTGCCAGAACCGGCCGCGGTCCATCCGGCCGTCGGGCCGGCACCGGAGCCAGCTCCCCGGCGGCAGCTTCTCCGCCCCGCGGAACGCGCACCGTGAGTCCGGCACCCAGTAGTACAGCAGTGAGGCCACCAGCGCCGCGGGGTCCACCTCCAGCGACCCGCCAGTGGCGGCGGTCAGCGCCTTGAGCTCGGAGGCGAACACCAGGCCCTCGCCGCGCCGGACCAGGAACAGCGGCTTGATCCCGAGCTGGTCGCGGACGAGCACCAGCTCGCCGGTCCGCTCGTCGAAGACCCCGAACGCGAACATGCCGCGCAGCCGGGGCAGGCAGTCCGTGCCCCAGCGCCGCCAGGCCTCCAGCAGCACCTCGGTGTCGGACGTGCCGCGGAAGCGCACCCCGGTGGCCGCCAGTTCGGCACGCAGCTCGGGCGCGTTGTACAGCTCGCCGTTGTACGTCAGGACGAGGCCGTCCGAGACCATCGGCTGGGCGCCGGTCCCGGACAGGTCGACGATGGCCAGCCGCCGGTGCCCCAAGTGCACTTCGCCGTCACCGACGGGGTGGCCGTACCGACCCGCCCCGTCGGGACCGCGGTGCGCGAGGGTCTCGGTGAGCAGGTCGGTCACGACCTTTCCGTCCGGCCATCGGTACGTACCCGCGATGCCACACATGTCCTACCGCACCTCCTGGTCACTGTCCGGGACCCTCGCGGTCCACATCGTCGTCAGTCCCGTCGGCCGCCGGCCCGTGCCGGTGTGCCGGGCCGGCCCCTCGTACCGGCCGCGCTCCGGGGTGTGCGGCCCGTCCCACACCGTGCCGTCGGTGCGGTCCCGCGGATCGGGGTCGATCAGCACCACACCGATCACCGGGATGTCCTGGTCCGCGAGCTGCCGCGCCACGGTGTGCAGCCACGCGGTGCTGCCGTGCCCGGCACGCACCACGAGCACGGTCCGGGTGCCGAGGTACCGGAGGTCGGTCCACGTCGTGCCGGGCGACACCGAGCCGACGCCGAGCCGACGCTCCTGGCCTGCGCCGGTCGTCGCACGCTCGCCGCCGACCACGGTCGGCTCTCCCGGCTGCGGGCCGCGCTTGGCGAACCGCGGGCCGGACAGCTCGTCGACGAGGGCCACCGGCCCCTCTTCCCCCAGTGCCCCGGCGAGATCCAGGGCGATCGCGCTGGTGCTGCGCGCGCAGCCCAGTTCCAGCAGCGACACCGCCTCGGCGGAACCGCGCACGGTGCGGGCCAGGGTCGTGGTGAGCCTCGCCCGTGCCGCCCTGGTCCGTCGGCCCTGCCACCGTCCGGCCGGCCGGCGGGGCACCCGGCGCAGCTCCGCGATGACCGAGGCACCGAGGTTCGCCGCGATGTCCCGGCGCAGCACGGGGCGGTCCGCCACCACCGTGCCGACCGCGGCCACCGCGAGCCCGAGGACGAGCCCGAGGACGAGCCCGATCGCGGCGTCGGTGGCGGCGGTCCCGGTCAGGGACTGCCGCACCGGGCGCGGGGCGTCCACGATCTGCGTGCCGGCGACGAGCCCGGGCGTGCCGACCCGCGCCTCCGCTGCGCGCTGGCCGAAGTCGGTGATCCGCGCGGTGAGTTCGGCCCGGCTGGCGAAGAGCGACTCCAGGCTCGCCGACGCCTTCGGCCCGCTCTGCTGCGAACCGTCGCCGATCGTCCGGTTGACCTGGGCGAGTTCCTCCTGCAGGCGGTCCCGCTGGTCGAGCAGGGCCTTGGCCTGGGCGTCCGCGGCTTCCTGGATCCGTCGCACGTGGTCCGCGACGAACGCGTCGGCGAGCGCCTTGGCCCGGGCCACCGCCTTCCCCTCGGTGTGACCCGTCACGGTGATCTGCAGCACGTTGTTGGTCAGGCCGATGCCCTCGTAGTCCTTCATGAAGTCCTCCGGCCTCTCCGATGACCCGAGGGACTGCAGGGCCTTGCCGGCGATCCCCGTGGTCTGCAGCAGGGCGACGTCGGTGCGGATCAGCGTTCCGGGGTCGTTCGGCTGGTCCGCCTGGTGCGCGACCAGCACCTTGACCAGCGCGGTCGGCGGCGGCGGCCGCAGGACGGCCAGCGCCGCGCCGGCCAGCAGCCCGAGCAGCGCCATCGCGCACCAGAAGCGGCGCCGCCTGCGCACTGCGACCACCAGCGCCTGCAGGTCCACCAGCGGCGCGGCGGCCGACGACTCCCACGTCGTACTCGTCGTCACCCCGCGGCTCTCCTCGTGTCGCCGCCAGCCGCGAGCACTGGCGTGGCGCCGTCCGGATCACGGTCGGCGGACCGTTCCGGACGGGCCCGGACCACGCCGGCGACGACGGTGCCGACGACCTCGTGCCTGGCGTCCGCACACGCCTCCGCGATGCCGGCGAGCTCCGCCGCCGTCCAGCTGCCCGCGCTGAGCACGACCAGCGCGCCGGACTCGTCGCCGCGGTCCGGCACCAGCGGCCGGGACACCGAGACCCCCACCACCCGCAGCTTGGGGTATCCCCTGCTCGAAGAGCTTGGGGAAGGATCGCCCTCCGCCTCGGCGACGAGCTGCCCGGCAGCCCGGCCGGCCATCTCGTCCCCGTCCGGGACGATGACCAACAGCGGCCGGGGCGCCGGCAGTCGGTCCCGGAGGCGGTCGCAGACCCGCCGGAGGCGGAGCTGCCGACCGGCCTCGTCGCCGGGAGCGTGCCGGGTCGGCAGGTCCCACCGGACGTCGGTGCCCAGCAGTCGGCGGATCAGGGCCCGCGGGCCACGGCCTTCCGGCCGGTGCGCGGACCGTTCACCGGGTACGTCGACGGTGCCGAGGAACACCGAGCCCAGCGCCGCGGCGATCTCCGGTTCGGTGCGCAGGCGGCGGCTCATCCGTGCGGTGGTGAGATGGCCGACGACCCCGAGCGCGAGGAACAGCGCCGCCCCGCCGGCGACGAGCTGCGTCCTCGTCGGCGGTGCCTCCCCCGTCGGTCGGGCCGCCGGCCCCATGACGACCAGGTTGACCGTCTTGGTGGCGGCCGGGTCGACCTGGTCCAGCTTCTTGACGGCGTCCTGCAGCGCGGTGCGCAGCTTCACGAGCTCGGTGCGGGTCTGCACGCTCTCCACGCTCTGCCCCGAGCCGGCCGCGTCGGCCAGGTCGGTGATGCGGCGGCTGGTCTGCTCCACCAACTGCCGCAGTGCCTCGGGCTGCGCCGCTTCGGCGGCGGTGCCGTCGCCCGAGTATCGCGCGGCGAACGTGACGAACTCCTGGGCCACCTGATCGGAGAGCTGTTGTGCGCGCTCCGGGGTGTCGGCCGTACCCGAGATCTTGATGATGTTTCCGTCCGCGGCCGTGGCGCTCACCCCGTCCCGCAGCTCGTCGCCGCCGACCCCGGACCAGGCGAGCGCGGCGGCCGCGCGGTCGAGCACCACCGAACTGGTCGCGATCTGCGCCTGGGTCGTCAACTCGCGCTCCTGCCACGCCCCCGGCAGCAGGACCGAGGCCGACGTCGTGTAGCGCGGCGGAAACAGCAGGGAACTGCCGTAGCCGACGAGCGCACCCACCACGGCGAGGACGGCGAGGAGCCGCCAGCGCCGACGGAAGATCAGACCGATCATGACCAGGCGTATCGCTTCGTCGCTCAACGGCGCTGCCTCTTCCCGGCCCGGCCCGGGTCGCCCGCCGACACCGGGGCGCGGTCACGGCAGGCAGCGGCGTAAGCGGCGAGCAGCGAACGCTGGGAGTTCCGCCAGGCGAGCGGCCCGTTGATCCGCTCCTGGCCGACCTTGCCCATCAAGGCCCGCTTCTCCGGGTCGTCCAGCAGCTGTGCGACGAGTTCGGCGAACCGGGCCTCGTCGTCGGCGGGCGCGTAGACGGCGGCGTCACCGGCGGAGACCCGCGCCTCGCGGAGGTCGAAGGAGACGATCGGCCGGCCCATCACCATGTACTCCAGAACCTTGTTCATGGTCGACACGTCATTGAGCGGATTGCGCGGGTCGGGGGAGAGGCACACGTCCGCGGTGGACAGGTACCGCACCAGGTCGGCGTCCGGAACGCGCCCGGTGAACTCCACCTGCTCCGAGAGCCCGAGCCGCCGGGACAGCTCCACCATCGCGTCGAAGGTGTCGCCACCGCCGACGAACACCGCGTGCCAGTCGGTCCGCCCGCACTCGTCGCGAAGCTTCGCGAGGGCCCGCAGGGCGTAGTCGACGCCGTCCTGCGGCCCCATCACGCCGAGGTAGCACAGCAGATGGGGCTTGCCGCGCTTCAGCTCCGGCTCGGGCGGTACCGGGTGGAACCGCCCGGTGTCGGGCGCGCTGCGCACCACGAAGACGTCGTCCGGGCGCCGGCCGCCACGGCGCAGCGCGACGTCCCGGTAGCTCTCGTTCGTGGCGAGCACGACGTCCGCGGCCCGGTAGGTCAGCCGTTCCAGCGCGCACACGCCGCGGTAGAGCAGATCCTCACCGCGGTCGAACCGGGAGAGGTACAGCTCGGGCACCAGGTCGTGCTGGTCGAACACGAACCGGGCGCCGCGCCGCTTCAACCACAGGGCCGGCAGGAACAGCAGGTCGGGCGGATTGCAGGCGTGAACCACGTCGACCGGGCCGACCCTGCGGGCCAGCCGGGCCGTGTGCCACAACGCCGATCCGTACTCCCGCAGGTAGCCGGCCGGTCCTCCGGTGGCCGCACGCAACGGGTACCGGTGGATCCGCACCCCGTCGATCACCGCCTCCGGCTCCGTGTCCCGCTTGCTGCCCCGCGGGCAGATGACGTCCACCGTCCAGCCCGCGTCACGAAGCGTCGTGCACTCCTGCCACACCCGCCGGTCGAACGGCACCGACAGGTTCTCCACCAGGATCAGCGCGCGACGGCCCCGCCCGTCGCCGCCCGTTGCGTCACCAGGCAAGGCCCGCGTACCCCGGTTCGGTCCGGCGCGCCGCGGCGTCGGGAAGGCGGACGAGGTCGACGATCATCGGGCTGCCGCCGTGGGGCAACGCCGACAGCACGGCCGGGTCGTTCGTCCCGACCACGCACACCTCGGCGTGGTCGAGGACCTCGTCGACGGACTCCGCGAGCAGCTGCGCGAGGTGCGGCAGCCGGGTCTCGATGTACTCGCGGTTCGCGCCGAGCAGCCGGGAGAGGCTCACGTTGGGGTCGTGGATCCGCAGGTCGTAGCCCTTGCCGAAGAGCCTCTCCGCCAGCTCGACGAGCGGGCTCTCGCGGAGGTCGTCGGTGCCGGGCTTGAAGGACAGGCCGAACAGGCCCACCCGACGCCTGCCGGTGCGCTCGACCAACTCCACCGCGCGCTGCAGGTGTTCGGAGTTGGAGGGCAGCACATGGGAGAGGATGGGCACCGAGATGTTGGCCTGCCGTGCCGCGTGGACCAGGCCGCGCAGGTCCTTGGGCAGGCAGGAGCCACCGAAGGCGAAGCCGGGCCGCAGGTAGGCGGGGCTGATGTTCAGCTTGCGGTCGGCCAGGAAAACGTCGATCACCTGGTGCGAGTCCACCCCGAGCGCCCGGCACACCGCGCCCAGCTCGTTCGCGAAGCCGATCTTGAGCCCGTGGAAGGCGTTGTCCGCGTACTTGATCGCCTCGGCCGTCGGGACCGGCACCCGGAACACCTCGCCGGGCAGTCCGTCGTACAGCGCCGCGACGACGTCGCCGCTCGCCGGGTCGAGCTCGCCGATGACGGTCTTGGGCGGGTCGAAGAAGTCCCGCACACTCGTGCCCTCGCGCAGGAACTCCGGGTTGACCGCGACCCCGAAGTCCACCCCGGCCGTGCCGCCGACGTACTTCTCCAGGATCGGCACCAGCAGGTTCAGGCAGGTGCCCGGGAGCATGGTGCTGCGGAACACGACGGTCTGCCGCCCACCCCGCTCGGCCACCACGGCACCGATCTGTTCGGTGACCCGCTCCAGGTAGGTGGTGCACAGGCTGCCGTCGGGCTCCGACGGCGTGCCCACGCAGACCAGCGACACCTCACTGCCCATGATCGCCTCGCGGACGTCGCCGGTGGCGCGCAGCGCTCCGGCCCGCACGACCTCGGCGACGAGCTCGCCGATCCGCTCCTCGACCACCGGGGCCCTGCCCTCGTTGACCAGGTCGACCTTCACCTGGTTCACGTCCACCCCGATGACCTCGTGACCCATCCTGGCCAGGCACGCGGCCGACACGCAGCCCACGTAGCCGAGCCCCAGGACACTGACCCTCATGACCCGTTCCTCCCCTCGGGCAGGCCCTTCTGGCCGGCCGGCCGCGCGCCGCCGATCGGACGACGCCCCCCACGCATCAGTAGGCCCCCTGCCCCTGAAGCACCGCACGCAGCGTTTTCCACAAGATCACCGTGTCAAGGGCGAGCGACCAGTCCTCCACGTACCGCAGGTCCAGCCGGACCGCCTCCTCCCACGGCAGGTCGCTGCGTCCGCTGATCTGCCACAGGCCCGTGAGCCCGGGCTTGACGAGCAGCCTCCGCCGGATGTCCGGGCCGTACGCGGCGGACTCCTCCGGCAGCGGAGGCCGCGGACCGACGAGCGACATCGAGCCGGTGAGCACGTTGAGGAGCTGCGGGAGCTCGTCGAGCGAGTACCGGCGAAGCACTCCTCCCACCCGGGTCACTCGTGGATCCCGGCGGAGCTTGAACAGCAGGCCGGCGCCCTCGTTGCGGTCGGCCAGCTCGGCACGTGCCCTGTCGGCCCCGGCGACCATGGTGCGGAACTTGACCAGGGTGAACTGGCGGCCGTCCTTGCCGACCCTGTGCTGTCGGTAGAAGGCCCCGCCCCGACTGTCCACCAGCACGAGCAGCCCGACGACCACCATCAGCGGCGCGAACAGGACCAGCAGGACCGCGGCACCCAGCCGATCGACGACCTCCTTGACCGCCCGGCGGCCCCCGGTGAAGGTCGGCATGCTGACCCGCAGCATCGGGATCCCGAGCACCGCGTCGACGTGCAGCCGCGGCCCGGCCACCTCCATCAGCACGGGGGCCACGACCATCTCGGCATCGCCGCCTTCGAGGTTCCAGGCCAGGCGCTGCAGCCGGTCCGGTGACCAGTGCGGGTCCGGTGTGATCGCAACGACACGGTAGCCGTCGCGGCGGACGTGGTTGGCGACGTCCGTCAGTCGGCCGACGACCGGCACTCCGTCCAGCCGGTCACGGTCGTACCCGAGACCGTGCGGCGTGCACACCGCCTCGACCCGCCAGCCGATGTGCGGGAACTTGCGGGTCCGGGCGATCAGGTCGCGCACGGTCGCAGGGCTCCCGGCGGCGAGCACCGGGCGCAGGCACCGTCCCTCGTTCCGCTGTCTGTGCAGCCACAGGCGCAGCAGATACCGCTCGGTCATGGTGACGAGCGTGATCGCCGGGATCGCGACGAAGATCCAGAGCTTGATGTTGTGCGAGGTGAGGGCGATCCCGCCGAGCGCCAGTACGACGGCGGCCGTGAACAGCGAGCGTCCGAGCCGACGGAATTCCTCGGCGCCCTGACCGAGCACGGCCGCAGCCCACGACCGGGTCGTCGCGAGCGCTCCCAGCACCAACAGCTCGGTGCCGAAGGCGAGAATTCCCCATTTCTCGTGCCAGTTGGCCGCGTCCCGAACCCCGAAGAAGCGGCCTATCGCCGCCACCACGAAGGCGGTGGCCAGGATATCGCTGATGATGACAGCACGGCGGTACCGCTGCTCCCAGTCACTCTCGGGCCGGCTGATCCTCCCGTTCGTCCGACGCCCCCGCGCCGGTGGAAACGGACTGACCAATTCTCCTTCCCCCTGCTTTACGGCCCCTTCCAGGTCGGCAGTGGGTTCGACGTGTTCGCTCCACACGGTTCCTCCCCCCGGGAGGCTTTCGCCTCCCGCACTGTTCCTCCCCTCGGGAGGCCCCCGCCTCCCGTACCGTGCTGTTCCCGCCTCTCAATAGGCCCCGCCTCCCGCGCATAACCGGCTACTGCAGTGGTGCGTGAACATCCCACCCGGACGTCGGCAGACTCGTATGTCCCGCCGGAGTCCCGAGGTGCATGGGAAACCGTCGACGCCGGACCTGTGGATCATTAGTGCGACTCGCGTCCAACTGTGCGAATCGACAATCAATCTAGAGCATCGGGGACGCCCGACGGGGGCGATGTGTGAAACGCGTGCTCGATATTTGAACTTGATCTACGGAACGGTTACTGCGTGGGTTTCTTGAGAAAAAAGACGTGCATTGTGACGTGTGTTGCGGGAGTTCTCAAGGCTGCCTGCACCGGCAGTCCCGAGGCGTCCCGCCACTGACGGCCGGGCCGCGCTCAGGGCCCGGCGCCGAGGTGGCGCAGCTGGTTGCGGGGGCCGCACATGTGAGCCGCCATCAGATGGTCAACCCGCCAGCGGGAATTCGCACCAGACGTTCTTGCCGCTGCCGAGCGGCTCCACGCCCCAGCTCCCGCTGAGGGCGTCCACCAGCAGCAGGCCGCGGCCGGAGGTGGCGGTCTCGCCGGGGGTCCGGCGGCGCGGCAGGACGCTGGAGCGGTCCTGGATCTCCAGGCGGATGCAGGGGGCCGTCCCGGCCCGTAGTTCTATGGTGAGCAGTGCGCCCCCGTCGGTGTGGACCAGGGCGTTGGTGATCAGTTCGTCCGCAGTGAGTTCGATGTCGGACAGGAGGTCGGCCGCGCCCCACGCGGCCAGGGCCTGGCGGAGCATGGCCCGGGTCTCCGCCAGCCCTTCCGGATCTGCCTGGTGGACGTGCTGGGTCATCTGCCGGGTGGCGTAGGCGCCGGGTTCGGCTGCGCGGTGCAGCAGCAGGAGCGCCACGTCGTCGCTGCTGCCGAGGCGGCTCGGGTGGCCGCCGCAGAGGTGGTCGGCGAGCGCCTCGGTGCCGAGCGGGCCGGCGCGCATGGCGGCGGCGAGCGCTTCGATGCCGTCCGCGATGTCCCGACCGGGCTGTTCGACCATGCCGTCGGTGCACAGGAGCAGGGTGTCCGCGGGGTTGAGGTCGAGACGGGTCTCGGGGTAGCCGTCCTGGCCGAAGACCGTGGCCACGCCGAGCGGCAGGCCACCGCGGACGCTGGCCCAGCCGGTACGGCCGGTGCTGTGCCGCACGAGTGGTTCGAGGTGGCCGGCCCGCACCATGCGCAGTGTTCCGGTCTCCAGGTCGGCGTCGACGTAGAGACAGGTCGCGGACCGCTCGGTGTCGAGATCGGCGAGGAACCTGGACGCGCGGGCCATGACCGTGGCGGGAGTGTGCCCCTCGGTGGCGTAGGCCCGCAGAGCGATCCTCAACTGACCCATGATGGCGGCCGCGTGGCTGTCGTGCCCCTCCACGTCGCCGACCACGAGACCCACCCGCCGACCCGGCAGAGGGATGACGTCGTACCAGTCCCCGCCCACCTCGCGTCCGCTGCGGCCGGCGCGGTAGCGGACGGCCACCTCACCGCCGTTGATCTCGGGGATGCGGCGCGGCAGCATGGTGGTCTGGAGCGTGGTCGCGAATTCGCGTTCCTGGTCGAAGAGCATGGCGCGTTGCAGGGACTGCGCGACAGCGCTGCTGAGCGCGATGCAGATGTTGCGGTCCTCGGTGCTGAAGTGGTGCCTGTCCCGGTAGAACAGGCCCAGCGCGCCGATGGTGCGGGCCTGGGCGGCAAGGGGCAGGAAGGCCGCCGCCTCGATCCCCATCTCCTCGGCATAGGGCAGCAGGCGGGGGTAGCGGGTGGTGAGCTCCTCCCTGGTGCCGACGAATCGCGCGCGCCGGGTGAGCACGGCCTCGGACAGCGGCAGCCCGTCCTCCAGGTGGGTCAGCGACAGGTCGTCCTGGGCCCTGAGCTCTGCCGACGGTTGCTCGGTCGCGGCGACGAGGCGCATGACGTCCCCGTCCACCAGCCCGAGGGCCAGCCCGTCCGCCCCGAAGCGTCGCAGCCCTTCGCTGTCGGTCAGCACGTTGGTCACGTCGCGGACGGTGATGGCGCGGGCGAGGGCTTCGGTGGTGGCGCGCACGGAGTCGGTCTGGCGGCGCCGGTCAGCGGCGAGCGTACGCATCCCCTCGGCGTGGGCCAGCTCCTCCTCGGCGTTGCGGACGATGCCGACGATGCGGTACGGGTGCTCCTGCGGGTCGCGCAGGATGCGTCCCTGCGTGTGGGCCCAGCGCAGGGTTCCGTCGCGGCAGACCAGGCGGAAATAGGACGCGAAGGTCAGGTGCCCCTCCCGCAGCGCGAGCGACACGGCGTTGTCGAGCCGCTCGCTGTCCGTCGGCAGCACCCTGGCGGAGAGTGACGCGGGCAGTCCGTCGAACTCGTCGGCCCGCAGGTCGAACACTTCCAGGCCCACGTCGTCGAGGTGGTAGGTGCCCTTGTCGAGGTCCCAGTCGAAGCTGCCCATGCCGTTGAGCGCCAGCCGGTCGTTGGCCGCGGTCGGCTCGGTGTCAGCGGGGGAGCCCGACGACGGCGAAGGAGCGCGGGCGGACACGGGGAGGGTGATCTCGGGGTCGTAGCCGTCCGGAGACCTGGACGTGTTCGCCATGGCAGGGCTCCCGTCCGATCGATGGCCCGCTACCGGATCATCCGCGACAGGTTTGCCATCGCCGTGCGGTCACGGAGAGTGGCGTACATGTGCGACAACGAGGCGCATGAGTGCTCCGCCGCCCGCGCCGGGTCCGTTCCTGGAACGCCTGGTCAGTCTATCCACGGGTCGACGGCTCGGCATCGACGCGTGAGCCGTGGTTCAGGCCTTCGTGCCGATCCTCCGTGTGGCTGAAGGAATCCGAGAACCACTGATCCAGGAACCGTCCAGGCGTTCAGTACCGCCGTGCCCACGTGCGCGTCGTCTCCTGGTCACGGCCGTGACAGGACGAGGGCCAATGCGGTGAGCACCCCGGAGAGGGCTCCGGCGACGACCCGGCACACCGGGCGGGCCAGTCCGCACCAGGCCCGCGCAGCGCCACCCGTCACCCGGTACCAGGTGATGCCGAACGGCAGGGCGAGGAAGAACCACGACGGCGGTGCCAGCTCCCCGGGCCGTTGCGAGCCCTCGCGCGCCCACCGGCGGCACCGCTCGACGCCCCGGCCGGTCCAATCGGCGCACCGGTCGGCGCGCTCGGCCCACCGGTCGGAGGCGGCCAGGAGCCCGGCCCGCCAGCCGTCGCGTCGCCGGACGATCGCGGCGCCCGCCCGGCCCCGGTGGGGCACCGCGCCGCTCACCGTCCCTCCAGCCGCGCTGCCAGCCGCTCCGGGAGGACGTCCCGGTTCGCCCGGGTCAGTTGGATCAGTTCGACGTCGGTACGGCGCTTGAGGACGTCGGTGAAGGGGTCGTGCTGTGTGTGCACGGTGGCGACCACATCCACGTCGGCCGCGAACACGGCCCGGACGGCGTTCCGGAACGGGGAGTACGCCAGTTCCATCCGCCCGAGCTCGTCGATGAGCACGAGCGTGCCGGGCCCCAGTGGCGTCGCGATCGAGGGCAGCGCGAGCCGTTCCATCACTCCGACGTCGACGCCGTACCGCCCGACCCGCGGAGGCCCCGGCAATCCGACCTGGGCGAGCACACCTCTCCGGCCCGTCAGCGTCTCCAACGCGAAACCGACCCGGGCGCCGCCCTCGCGGATCTCCTCCGTGGTGAAGCCGACGGCCTCCCGGGTGCGCAGCAGCGCCGCCAGCCGGCGGATCGCGGTCGTCTTCCCGCTGCCGGGGCGCCCCTCCAGCAGAATCCTCGTGGGCATCACGTGCTCGGATCGGTCGTCGGCGCTCAGGCCCTTCTCCCAGCCTCCCACCGCGGAGGGCGGCCGATCCACCCGCTCCTGGTACGTGCGGGCTGTGGATCCGCTCGCGGGAGTCGCGGGAGCGGGAAGGCCTCGGGAGGTCCTCCGGTCACGCCTGCTTCTCCTACGCGGCCAGGAGCGCCAGCATGCCGTTCGGCCCGGAACCCACTCGTACGCCGAAGCGGCGGCTGACCCGGTCGAGCGTCTCGCGCAGGTGCTGCGAGTCCTCGGAGGAGGCGTGCTCCAGCCGCATCCGTCGAGCCTGTGCGGGTGCCATGTGCACACCGACCAGCTCCCCGCTGTCGGGCTCCACCGAGACGAAGTACAGCAGCCGCAGGTCGTCCCGGTACTGCTCGTGGCCGGCGATGCCCTCGTAGTCGTCGATGAAGTCGCCGCACCCGTAGAGGATCAGCCGCCCGCGGTAGAGCTCGATGGGACGGGGATGGTGCGAGGAGTGCCCGTGCACCACGTCGACACCGCCGTCGATCAGTGCGCGCGCGAAGCGCACCTGTTCCCGGGAGACGCGGTAGCCCCAGTTGGAACCCCAGTGGACCGAGGCGACCGCGATGTCGCCCGGCCGCTTCACCCGCCGCACCCGGTCGACGACCTCGGCCGCGTCGGCGCTCGACGCCTCGGAGACGAAGTAGACGCCGGCCTGCTGCTCGGACGCGGCCCAGGTCGACGGAATCCCGCTGGACGCGGTTCCGAAGGCGAAGACGAGCACTCGGCGGCCGCCGTCGGCCTCGACGATCGCGGGCCGTCGGGCCTCGCCCGCATCCCACCCCGCTCCCGCCGTCTGCAGCCGCGTGCCCGACAGAGCGGCCAGCGTCTCCTGGAGCCCGGGGACGCCGAAATCCAGCACGTGGTTGTTGGCCAGTACGCAGACGTCGGGCCGGGCCGCGGCCAGACAGGGAAGGTTCGCCGGGTTCATCCGGTAGTGCACGTCCTTGCCCGGCGCGAAGTCGTCGCTCCGGGTGACGCTCGTCTCCAGATTCAGCACCCGGACGTCGGGCGCGGCCCGGTCGAGCAGCGCCAGGGCCTCGCCCCAGGGCCACGAGAAGTCGACCGGGCGGGGGATCGGGCCGTTCACGGCCTCCGCCGACCCGACGTAGTCCCGCGCATCCCGCACGTACGGCTCCAGCAGCCTCGGAGCACCCGGGTGCGGCAGGATCTGGTCGACCCCGCGCCCGAGCATCACGTCCCCGCAGAGGAACAGCGTCACCACGTCGGTGCCCATGCTTCAACGCTAGGCCAACTGCGCCACCAGGAACGGCAGATCGGCGACGGAGTCGAGGACGTGGTCGGGGGTTCCGTCGGCGTCGCGGAGCGCACGGTCCTGGAACTTCCCGGTCTTCACGAGGACGCCGCGGATGCCGCAGCGCTGGGCGGCGAGCACATCGGACTCGATGTCGTCGCCCACCATCAGCGTCCGGTCTGCCGCGACTCCCAGCCGGGTCAGCGCCCCGGTGAAGAACGCGGCAGCGGGTTTGCCGACCACCTCGGCCCGCTGACCCGAGGCCTGCTCCAGGCCGGACAGGAAGGCGCCGCTGTCGAGCTGCAGGCCCCGGTCGGTGCGCCAGTACAGGTTGCGGTGCATGGCGACGAGGCGGGCGCCCCGCTGGAGGTGGCCGAACGCGCGGTTGAGGGCCCGGTAGCCGAATTCGGGGCCGGCGCCGCCGACCAGGACGACGTCCACGCCTTCCCCCTCCGTGGCTTCGTCGTCCTCGGCCAGGGCCACCCCTGTCAGGTCCTGTCGGACGTCGCCGCTGTTGAGCAGCAGGCAGCGGGCACCGGGATGGTGCTCCGCCAGGAAGGCCGCCGTGGCGCTGGGTGCTGTGAGGATGGACTCGGCCGAGACCGGGAAGCCCGCACCGGCGAGGGTCGTCGCGATCGAGGCCCTGGTGCGCGAGGTCGTGTTGGTGAGGAGCAGGAAGGGAAGGCCCGCCTCCCGGAGCCGTTCCAGCGCCTCGACGGCCCCGGGAACGGGCTTCCAGGACACCGTGAGCACCCCGTCGATGTCGATCAGGGCCGCGCTGACGGGTGGCGTGGTGCGGTGCCGCATGGGCCGACCATAGCGCCGGCCCGGCCGTGCGGCACGTTCCGTTCCCCGGGCTGCCGCCGGGCCCGTTCCGGGGGAAGACTGGTGGTGTGAACGGCGCACCGGGCGCAGCACCCGGCGGCACTGGTCACCGGACCGTGCCGCACACCGGGGATCTGGCTGTCGAGGCATGGGCCCCGGAGCGGGAGGAGTGCGTCGCGGAGGCGGTGCACGGGGCGGTCGGGGGCTTCGCGGAGTTCCCGCCGGGGGCGGCGCGCACCGAGCGGGAGTACGAGCTGGCCGACGACACCGACGAGCGGCTGCTGGTCTCGGCACTGGAAGAGATGATCTTCCGGGCGGAGACGGCCGGGGAGCTGCCGGCCCAGGTGTCGGTCCGGCGCACGGGGGCGGGCGTGCGGATGCGACTGGCCATGGTGGACATCGCCCTGGTCGAGCAGGTCGGCGCGGTGCCGAAGGCGGTGTCCCTGCACGGTCTGCGGATGACGAGAGAAGCGGCGGGGGGCTGGCGGTGCCACGTGACGTTGGACGTCTGACCGGCGGGCGGCCCGGGCATCGCGGCGGATGAGCGCCACCGTGGCACATGAGCGTGACAGGGCCGAGGAGGCATCGGCTGACATGGACGTCCGACTGGTGGAGGAGACCCCCTGGCGATACCGGATCGAGCGCAGCGGCGTGATGAGGGTGCCCGGGGTGATCTTCGCCCCGCACGGGCTGCTGCCGCTCGACGAGGGCGACCGCGCACTCGAACAGGTCGCGAACGTCGCCTCACTGCCGGGTATCGTCCGGGCCTCGTACGCGATGCCCGACATCCACTGGGGCTACGGCTTCCCGATCGGCGGGGTGGCGGCCACGGAGGTCGGGGCCGGCGGCGTGGTGTCGCCGGGCGGGGTCGGATTCGACATCTCCTGCGGGGTCCGGCTGCTCACCAGCGAACTCGACCGGGACACGGTGCGCGAGGTGCTGCCGGCGCTGATGGACCGGCTGGACCCGTTGATCCCGCGCGGCCTGGGGCGGGGCTGCCTGTGGCGGCCCGCCGGGCGCCGGCAACTGGCCGACCTGCTGCGCGGCGGCGCCCGCTACCTGGTGGACATGGGGCACGGGGTGCCGCGCGACCTCGACCGCTGCGAGGACGGCGGGGCGGTGGACGACGCGGACGTGACGCACGTCGGCGACCGCGCGCTGGAGCGCGGAGCGGGCCAGGTCGGGAGCCTGGGCTCGGCCAACCACTTCCTGGAGATCCAGGCCGTCGACCGGATCTACGACGAAGCATGCGCCCGGGCTTTCGGTCTGCGCACCGATCAGGTCTGCGTGATGATCCACTGCGGCTCGCGCGGCCTGGGTCACCAGATCTGTACCGACCATGTCCGGCGGATGGAGGCCGTGATGCACCGCCGGGGGATCTCCGTCCCCGACCGGCAGCTGGCGTGTGCCCCGGTGGACTCCCCGGAGGCCCGGGACTACCTGGGGGCGATGGCCGCCGCGGCCAACTACGCCCGCGCCAACCGCCACCTGCTGGCCGACGCTGCCCGAGCGGCGTTCCGGGAGAACACCGGCTACGGGCTGGACCTGCTCTACGACGTGTCGCACAACCTGGCCAAGCTGGAACGCCAGGAGGTGGACGGAGAGCGCCGACTGCTCTGCGTCCATCGCAAGGGCGCCACCCGAGCTCTGCCGCCGGGCCACCCGGACCTGCCGGCCGACCTGGCCGGGGCAGGGCAGCCGGTCTTCGTCCCCGGCACCATGGGCACGGCGTCCTACGTCCTGGCGGGGGTGGCGGGGAACGAGGCGTTCTACTCCTCCTGCCACGGTGCGGGCCGGGTCTGGAGCCGCCACCGCGCCCAGCGCGAGATCGATATCCGCCACCTGCGCGCCGAACTGGTCGCGGCCGGCGTGTCGGCCCGCCCGACCTCGTGGCGCAGTGCGACGGAGGAGGCCCCGGAGGCCTACAAGGACGTCGACGCCGTCGTCACCGCCAGTGAGCGCAACGGGCTCAGCCGCATCGTCGCCCGGCTGGTCCCGCTCGGGGTGCTGAAGGGGTGACGGGCTGAAGGGCGCGCGCACGCCGCCCCGACGACTGTCGCCGCGCTCGCGGATTCGGCACGGAGACCGGTGGACATGTGCGGCCACAACCGCAGCGCGCGCCGGGGACCTGGTCGGAAGGGACCGTCAGAATCCGTGGTCGTACACCACGGTGACGGGAGCGTGGTCACTCCAGCGTTCGGCGTGGGTGGCGGCGCGTTCGACATGGGCCTCGACCGTCTTCGCGGCGAGGCCGGGTGTGGCGATCTGGTAGTCGATCCGCCAGCCGGAGTCGTTGTCGAAGGCGCGGCCGCGGTACGACCACCAGGTGTAGGGGCCGGCCTGGTCGGGGTGGTGGTCGCGGACGACGTCCACGTAGCCGACGTCGTCGAGGATCCGGGTCAGCCAGGCGCGCTCCTCGGGGAGGAAGCCGGCGTTCTTCTGGTTGGCCCGCCAGTTCTTCAGGTCCTCGGGGCGGTGCGCGATGTTCCAGTCACCGCAGACCAGCACCTCCCGCCCGTCCTCGGCGGCCCGCCGCTTCAGGCTGTCGAGGTGGACGAGGAACTCCGCCATGAAGCGTTCCTTCTCGTCCTGGCGCTCGGTGCCGACCTCGCCGGAGGGCAGGTACAGGCTGGCGACGGTGAGACCCGGCAGGTCGATCTCGGCGTACCGGCCGGAGCCGTCGAACTCCGTCGAGCCGAAGCCGATCGCCGTTCGCTCGGGCGCGCGGCGGGAGAGCACCGCCACCCCGGCCCTGCCCTTGGCGGCCGCCGGCGCCCAGACCGCGTGCCAGCCCTCCAGGTCGCGGATCTCGGCCGGCAGCTGGTCCTGCTCGGCGCGGACCTCCTGCAGGCAGACGACGTCGGCCTTGGTGCCGGCGAGCCACTCGGTGAGGCCCTTCTTGGCGGCCGCACGGATGCCGTTGACGTTGACTGTTGAAACCACGATCACCCCGGGAGGGTACCCGCCGCCCCGCCGGATCGCCGAAGCGGTCCGCTTCCGCTGTGGCGCAGGTCACGAACGGTCGGCCGTCGTCCGCGCTCTGGTCAAGCTCGGTCATTGGTCTTGACCATCTCCTCGGCCACCCCCTAGGGTCGCTTACTGCAAAGACCTTTAATAAAGAAGGACGGATAAAGCCCACCCTCCCCACCTGCCGAAACCGGGGGAGTGGCGGGCGGCCCCACACCTTCAGGGCGGAGGACACGGTGGCGCAAGGACAGCTCGCGGCGGCCCCTGAGCCGAAGTACTGGCATCTGCGCACCGTCCTGGTGCGCACGATCGACTCGGAGTTCTCCGCCGGTCAGGTGCTGCCCAACGAGCGCGAGCTCGCCGCCCGCTTCGGCGTGGCCCGGGCGACGCTGCGCCAGGCCCTCGACCAGCTGGAGCTGGAGGGCCGCCTGGTCCGCCGCCGCGGCATCGGCACCGTGATCGCCGCCCCGCGGGTGGGCGTCCCGGTCAGCAGCAGCGAGGAGGGCTGGCCCAGCGCCTCGCGCAACCAGTCCTGGCGGATCGTCGACTGCACCAGCGCCCCCGCCCCGGTCCGGCTGGCCGCGGAGCTGGGCGTCCTGCCGGGCGAGACGGTGCACACCGTGCGCCGGGTGCGCCTCGTCCAGGGCCGCGTGATGGCGACAGAGTCGCTGCACGTCCCCGACTCCGCGGTGCCGCACCTGCCCGCCCTGCCGCAGCTGGTCGGCTCGACGGCCGAGGGCGAGCGCGCCCGCTCGGTCCTCCGCCAGCTGGAGCGCTGCGGGGTGGACGGCGAGTCCCGCACGGTCGAGCTGGGCGTCGCCGAGGCCGAGCAGGCCGCTCTGCTGGAGCGCCCGCCGGGCACCCCGGTGCTGGTGGTCACCACCGTGTACGCGTCCGCCGGCCGTCACATCGCCCGCGCCGTGTGCACCTACCGCGCCGACACCTGCAAGCTCACCTTCGGCGAGACCGGCGCCGTCGAGGTCACCCCGGTCGAGGCCGTCCGCTCGGCCTGACACCTGCCCGAACACGCAGCGCGGGCCCGTCCGACACCGGACGGGCCCGCGTGCTGTCTCTCGATCGTGGACCGCGGGTCAGCGCGGGCCGGTCCCGGGCGGGTCGACCGCGAACAGCTGCTCCTCCACGTGGTCCAGCGCGACCCGCAGTGCGCCGGTCGCCACCACCTCGGTGCCGAGCGCGGCGAGCGCCACCTCGGGCGCCCGCAGCGTGAACCGGCCGAGCCGCTCGCGCAGCGGCTCCAGCACGCCGTCCAGTCCGGCCGCCCAGCCACCGACCACCACCAGCTGCGGGTCGAGGGCGAGGACGAGCGCCGCCACGTCGTGCACCAGCCGGTGCAGGAAGCGGTCCATGGCGTCCTTGGCGACCTCGTCGCCCTCCCGGGCCAGCCGCAGCACCCGGGCGACGGCGGCCTCGTCCAGCGGGTCGAGCGGTTTGCCGGTGGTGGAGAGCAGCCGCTCCGGGGTGGCCTCCTGGCCGAGCAGGTGGAGGGCGCCGATCTCGCCGGCGGCGCCGCCGTACCCGCGGTGCAGCCGGCCGTTGATGAGGGAGCCGGCGCCCGGGCTGAGGCCGGCCATCACGAAGACCACGTCGCCCTTGCCGACCGCGGCGCCCTTCCAGTGCTCGGCGATCGCGGCGAGGTTGGCGTCGTTCTCGATGACGACCGGGCAGCGGAACGAGCGGCGCAGCCGGGCGCCGAGGTCGAGACCGGTCCAGCCGGGCATGGCGGTGCTGAGCCGGACGGTGCCCTCGCCGTCGACGATGCCGGGGGTGCCGACGGCGACCGCCCAGAGGCTGTCCCGGGAGACACCGGTCTTGCGCAGCACCTCGGCCACGGTGGTCCGCATGACGCCGAGCCGCTCCTCGGCGTCGAGGGTCCCTTCGACGGGCTTGGCGTGGCCGGTCAGGATCTCGCCACTGAGGTCGGCCAGCACCACCCGGACGTCGTGCACGCCGATCTCGATGCCGAGCGCGTGACCGGCCTCGGCGCGGAACCGGAACCAGCGGGCGGGCCGCCCCCGGCGCCCGCCGCCGTCCTGGCCGTGCTCGACCTCGGCGACCAGCCCGGACTCCACCAGGCTCTCGATGACGCCCTCGACGGTCGGCCGGGAGAGGCCGGTGTCGCCGACGAGTTGCGTCAGGGTGACGGTCTGTCCGTCGCGCAGTGCCCGCAGGGTGACCGCCGCGTTGATCCGACGCAGCAGCGAGGAGTCGCCTCCGGTGAGCCGATCCGCCAAGTCGCTGCCCTTCCCGCGTTCGCGCGACAGCTCTGGCGCGCGGTGCCGAGTGCGCGGTGACCTCCGTTGCCCCGCGAGAGTCCGCCGCGGGGCGGCACGGCACAGTGGCGCGCACCCCGGAGGCGTCAGCCGGATGGTACTCGGGCACCCCTCGGGCCGCGAGCGTTTCCGCAGCTCATCACGGCTTCGGTATGGAAACGGTACGAACGCGGTGACGCTTCGGTGCGGCGGGCGGCCGGGGCGGGACCGGCCGGTGGGCGATCGGCCGGTGCGGGATCAGCCGGTGAGCCGCCAGACCACCGAGGTCTTCACCGGGGTGTCCTCCAGGTCGGCCACCACGGGCACCCGGTAGGAGGCGACCTCGGTGAAGTGCTCGCGCGGCAGGTAGGCCCGGCCGGGGTCGCCGACCAGCACCAGGGCGCCGCGGGCCCGGGCGCGCTGAAGGAACGGCAGCACCCGCAGGGCCATGGCCCGTTCGTAGAACACGTCGCCGGCCAGCACGACCTCGGCCGGGGCGCCGTCGCCCGCCAGCAGGTCGGCGCACCGGGCGTCGATCCGTACGCCGTTGACCTCGGCGTTGAGGCCGATCGCGGCGACCGCGTAGGCGTCGATCTCGGCCGCGGTGACGGCGGCCGCACCGCGCAGCGCGCAGGCGATGCCGACCAGCCCGGAGCCGGCCGCGAGATCGAGGACCGTCCGCCCCTCGACTGCCTCCCGGTGGTCGAGGACGTACCGGGCGACGGCCTGGCCGCCCGCCCAGGCGAACCCCCAGAACGGCGGCGGCAGCCCGATCTCACCCTTCGCGGACTCGGTGCGCTCCCACAGGCCGATCGCCTCCTCCGCCAGGTGCAGCCGCACCTCCGGGACGAAGGGGACCGCGCCGACGGCGGTCTGCGCGCGGACGAAGTCCTCCGCGGACTCGGTCGGACCGGCGGTGTCGGCCCTGGCGGGGTCGGCGGTGGATGCTGTCGGCACAGTGCTCCTCGAGGGGTGTCGCTGGCGGCGTGGCCCGAGCCTACGGGATCGGTGACATGCGGTCAGCCGAGGTCCGTCCCGGCATGCGGAATGTCGTGTCGGTACGGAGCGCGGCTGCTAGACAGAGGCGCATGACCGAGATCGAGATCCGCCCCGCGCGCCCCGACGAGATCCCCGCCCTGCTCGCCTTCTGGGCGCGGGCCGCCGAGGGCGCCAGCATCACCGACGACGAGGACGGCGTGGCCCGGCTGGTCGAGCGCGACCCGCAGGCGCTGCTGGTCGCCGAGGTCGGCGGGGTGCTCGCCGGCACCGTGATCGCCGGCTTCGACGGCTGGCGCTGCCACCTGTACCGGCTGGCGGTGGCCCCGGAACTGCGCCGCCGCGGCGTGGGCGGCGCGCTGATCGCGGCCGCGGAGGAACGGTTCGCCGCCCTCGGCGGTCGCCGGGTGGACGCCATGGTGCTGGAGCGCAACGCCCTGGGGCAGAGTGCCTGGGTGGGCGCCGGTTACCGGCGCGAGGAGGACTGGCGCCGCTGGGTCCGCCCGCTGGCGGTCTGAGGACGGCCCGCCCGGCCGCCGCGGGCGCTCAGATGTGTTCCATGGTCAGCGTCGCCGTGGTGTCGGGCTCCAGCGCCTCGAAGACGTGCGGCGCGTCGCCGGGGTAGGCGATGTAGTCGCCCGGGCCGAGCTCGACCGGGGCCTCGGCCGGGCCGACCAGGGCCCGGCCGGTGCCGAGCACCACGTGCTCGACCGAGCCGGGCAGGTGCGGGTCGGAGCGCCGGGCGCCGCCGGGCTGGGCGTCGATCCGGTAGATGTCGCGGCGCGCGTTGGGCGGGCAGGAGGCCAGCAGGGTGGCCGCGTAGTCGGCGCGCTCGGACCACGTGACCGGCCCCTCGCCGGCCCGGACGATCCGGACCTGCGGGCGCGGCGGGTCGACCAGCCGGCTGAACGGCACGTCGAGTGCGGCGCCGAGCGCCCAGAGCGTCTCCACGCTCGGGTTGCCGGCGCCGGCTTCCAGCTGCGAGAGCGTGGACTTCGCGATGCCCGCCCGGCGGGCCAGCTCGGCCATCGAGAGGCCGGCCCGCTCCCGCTCCCGCCGGATGGCGGCGGAGATGAGGGTGATGAGGTCGAGGGAGGACCGGTGCCCGCCGGGTACCGGTACGTCCGCGTGATCCACGTGTTCGCTCCAGACTGCCGATCGTTCGACTTGACGAACGCCTGTCGTGCTGTTCATTCTAATGGACATGCGTTCGGCAATGCGAACACTCGATCGCGGCACGCTCCGCGACATCGCCCTGGTCTGTCTCGCCGACGCCCTCGTCGGCGCCTCCTTCGGCGCGATCGCCGTCTCCGGCGGCCTGCCGGCCTGGGTGCCGGTCGCCATGTCCCTGCTGGTCTTCGCCGGCGGCTCGCAGTTCGCCGCGGTCGGCGTCATCCTGGCCGGCGGCGGCCCGATCGCCGCCGTGGTCACCGGCCTCGTCCTCAACGCGCGGCTGCTGCCCTTCGGCTTCGCCGTCGCCGACGTCCTCGGCGGCAGCCGATGGCAGCGGCTGCTCGGCGCCCAGATGCTCACCGACGAGTCCGCCGCCTTCACCCTGCTGCAGCGCGACCCGAAGGCCCGCCGCGCCGCCTTCTGGATCTGCGGCGTCGCCCTGTTCGCCGTGTGGAACGCCGCCGTGCTGCTCGGAGCCCTCGTCGGCGGCGCCGTCGGCGACACCGGCGCCCTCGGGCTGGATGCCGCATTCCCCGCCGTCCTGCTCGCCCTGGTGCTGCCCTCGCTCACCGACCGCTCCGTCCGCAACCCGGCCCTCGTCGGCGCGGTGATCGCGGTCGCCGCCACCCCCTTCCTGCCGGCCGGCCTGCCCGTGCTGCTGGCTCTGGCCGCTCTCGTCCCGGCCGTTCGCGCGGCACTGCGCCGCACCCCGGCCCGCACGCCCGAACCCGAACCCGTGGCGGAGGTCCGCTGATGCCGCTCTACGCCATCCTGCTGCTCGCCGGCGGCACCTACGCGTTCCGCCTCGCCGGCCCCGTGCTGCGCGACCGGCTGCACCTCTCCGACGCCCTGGAGAAACTGCTCTCCACCGCCACCGCCGTGCTGCTGATCGCCCTGGTGGCGACCGCCGCGCTCACCCAGGCGCACGGCTTCGCCGGCTGGGCCCGCCCGGCGGGCGTGCTCGTCGCGGGCGTGCTGGTGCTGCGCCGCGCGCCCTTCCCGCTGGTCGTGGTGGCGGCGGCCGGCACGACGGCGCTGCTCCGGCTCTGCGGCGTGGCCTGACGGCCGGGGTCGGCCGAGTTCGCGCGTCCGGTGGACATGTGACCAAATGGTCACCTATTCTGGAGTCGTGTCCGACGACGACCTGGTGTTCAAGGCGCTCGCCGATCCGACCCGCCGGTTCCTCCTCGACCTGCTCTTCGCCCGCGACGGGCGAACGCTGACCGAGCTGGAGTCCGAGCTGGAGATGTCGCGGTTCGGCGTCATGAAGCACCTGCGCGTCCTGGAGGACGCCGGCCTCGTGGTCACCCGCAAATCGGGCCGCGAGAAGCTCCACTTCCTCAACCCCGTGCCGATCCGGCTGATCCACGACCGCTGGATCGACAAGTACACCGAACGCCACGTGACCGCTTTGACCGAGCTCAAAGCAGAGTTGGAGAAGGACTCATGAGCGGGACCGAGACCGCGGCGACCACCCAGGTCTACCGCGTCTACATCAAGGCCTCCCCCGAACAGGTGTGGGACGCCATCACCAAGCCCGAGTGGACCGACCGCTACGGCTACGGCGGCCTCACCGACTACGACCTCACCCCCGGCGCGGCCTACCGGACCCGGCCGGGCCCGGCGATGGTCGAGGGATCCAAGGCGATGGGCTTCCCCGTCCCGGAGACCGTCATCGACGGCGAGGTCGTCGAGGCCGACCCGCCGCGCAAGCTGGTGCTGACCTGGCGGATGCTCATGGACCCGCAGCTGGCCGCCGAGGGCTTCACCCGGCTCACCTACGAGCTCGCGGAGAAGAACGGCTCCACCCGGCTCACCGTCACCCACGAGCTCTCCGGCGCCCCGCAGCTCGCGTCCCTGGTCAGCGGCGCCCACGACGACGAGCAGATGGGCGGTGGCGGCGGCTGGAGCTGGGTGCTCAGCGACCTCAAGTCGCTCCTGGAGACGGGCAAGACGCTCGCCCAGTGACCGCCCGCGGCGCGGCCCCGCTCCCACCCGGGGAGCGGGGGCCGCACCGGTGCGTCCGTCCTACCTGCCGGGGGCGGGGATCGCGTGGGTGGCCGTGAACGCGGCGGCGTCCCAGGTGCCGCCGAGGGCCGGGGCGAGCGAGGCGCGGGCCGTCGAGACGAAGGGCGCGCCGGTGTCCGCGGCGCAACCTGCGGGCAGGGCGCCGAGCAGCGGTGCGCCGGCCGCGACCGGCAGGTCGGCGAGGTTGCAGCGCATCGCCAGGTCCGGCTCCCCGGGCCAGGCGCCGATCACGACACCGTGCATCGCAAGGCCCCGGGCGGCCAGCGCCTCCGCGGTCAGCGCGGTGGTGTTGAGCGTGCCGAGGCCCGCGGTCGCCACCACCAGCACGGCCGGGTCCAGGCCGAGCGCCGCAGTGGCGAGCGCCATGTCGGCCAGCGTGCCGCCCTGCTCGTCGTAGCGGACCAGCAGCCCGCCCGCGCCCTCCACCAGTACCAGCGCGTGGTCCCGGGCGAGTTCCGCGACCGCCTCGGCGACCTGCTCCGGGCGGACGGTCGGCATCCCGGCCCGGCGGGCCGCGGTGTCCGGGGCGAGCGGCTCCGGGTAACGGGCCAGCTCGCGGGTGGTGAGGCTGCGCCCGGTGAGCCGGAGCACCTCGGCGACATCGCCGGCCTCCGCGGGGGCGACCCCGGTCTGGCCGGGCTTCAGCACAGCCACCGGGCCGTCGGCCAGCGCGGCGACCGCGGCCGTGGCCACGGTCTTGCCGACCTCCGTCCCGGTGCCGGTCACGAACAGGACGGTCATCCGGCCACCGCCGCGGCCGCGACACCGGCGGCGATCCGCGCCAGGTCCTGATCGTCCGTCACGTACGGCGGCATCGTGTACACGAGGTCGCGGAACGGCCGCAGCCAGACGCCCTCGCGGGCGGCGGCCTCGGTGGCGGCCGCCATGTCGACGGGGTGGTCCAGCTGGACGACGCCGATCGCGCCCTGCACCCGGACCTCCCGCACGCCCGGCGCCTGCGCGACCGGGGCCAGCCCGGCGGCCAGCCCGGCCTCGATCCGCTTGACCTCCAGCTGCCAGTCCTGGCCGAGCAGCAGCCCGATCGAGGCGTTGGCGACCGCCGCGGCCAGCGGGTTGCCCATGAACGTCGGCCCGTGCGCCAGCACCGGCATCTCGCCGCGGCTGATCCCGTCCGCGATCTCCGCGGTGCACAGCGTGGCCGCCATCGTCAGGTAGCCGCCGGTCAGCGCCTTGCCCAGGCACATCACGTCCGGCGACACCCCGGCGTGGTCGGCGGCGAACAGTGCGCCGCTGCGGCCGAAGCCGGTGGCGATCTCGTCGAAGACCAGCAGCACGCCGTGCTCGTCGCACAGCTCGCGCAGCAGCCGCAGGTAGCCGGGGGAGTGGAAGCGCATCCCGCCCGCGCCCTGCACCACGGGCTCCACGATCACCGCGGCCAGCTCGTCGGCGTGCTGCGCGACCAGGTCGGCGAGCGCACCCGCGTACGCCTCGTCGACCGGCGCGTCGAAGCCGGCCGGCGGTTCCGGGGCGAACAGCTGACGGGGCAGCACACCGCCCCACAGGTGGTGCATCCCGCCGTCGGGGTCGCAGACCGACATCGGGTGGAAGGTGTCGCCGTGGTAGCCGCCGCGCCAGGTCAGCACCCGGCGCTTGGCCGGGCGGCCGACCGACTGCCAGTACTGCAGGCACATCTTCAGCGCCACCTCGACCGCGACCGACCCGGAGTCGCCGAGGAAGACGTGCCGCAGCGGCTCCGGGGTGATGTCGACCAGCGTCGCCGCCAGCCGCACGGCGGGCTCGTGGGTGAGCCCGCCGAACATCACGTGGCTCATCCGGCCGAGCTGCTCGCGCACGGCCTCGTCCAGCACCGGGTGCCGGTAGCCGTGGATCGCCGCCCACCAGGAGGACATGCCGTCGATCAGTTCCCGGTGGCCGCCCGCCGGTTCGGCGAGCCGCAGCCGCACCCCGGATGCGGACTCCACCACGTACGGGGCGACGGTGCCGGGCATCGGCCCGTACGGGTGCCAGACGTGCGCCCGGTCGAGGCCGAGGAGGTGCTGGACGTCCGACATCAGGCGTTCGGGGCCAGCTCGGTGCCCGCGCCGCGGCGGCGCACCCGCACCAGGTCGGTCCGAACCTCGTCCGCAGACTCCGCCGCGGCGTCCGCGGCCTCGGCCGGGGCCTGCTCGGCGTGCCCGCCGCACGGGCCGCAGCCGCCGCCGCTGCCGCAGGCGTGCTCCGCGGTGCCGCAGGCAGAGGCAGAGGCCGAGGCACCGCCGCAGCCGCCGGCCGCCACCGCGTCCGCACGGTGGCGGGGCAGCGTCCGCTCGTCCGCGCCCTCGACGGTGAAGCCCGCGTCCTTGATCATGTCGAGGTCGGCCTGGCCGGCCTGGCCCTCGCTGGTCAGGTAGTCGCCCAGGAAGATCGAGTTGGCGATCTCCAGGCCGAGCGGCTGCAGCGAGCGCAGGTGCACCTCGCGGCCGCCGGCGATCCGCACCTCGACGTCCGGGCAGACGAAGCGGACCATCGCCAGGATGCGCAGGCAGCGCTGCGGGGTGAGGTTCCACTCCTGCGCCAGCGGCGTGCCCTCGAACGGGATCAGGAAGTTCACTGGCACCGAGTCCGAACCCAGGTCGCGCAGCGCGAACACCACGTCGACCAGGTCCTCGTCGCTCTCGCCCATGCCCGCGATCAGGCCCGAGCAGGCGGACAGGCCCGCGCCGTGCGCCTTCTGCACGGTGTCCACCCGGTCCGCGTAGGTGTGGGTGGTGGTGATGTCGCCGTACGTCGACTCGGAGGTGTTCAGGTTGTGGTTGTAGGCGTCCGCGCCGGCCGCCTTCAGCCGCTCCGCCTGGTTGTCGGAGAGCAGACCCAGACAGGCACAGACCTCGACCTGCTCGTCGGCGCCCTTGATGGCCGCGATGGTGTCGGCCACCCGGTCGATGTCACGGTCCGTCGGACCGCGGCCGCTGGCGACCAGGCAGACCCGCTTCGCGCCACCGGCCAGACCCGCGGCGGCCGCCTCGGCCGCCTGCTCCGGCTTCAGCCAGGTGTACTTGAGGATCTCCGCCTTGGAACCGAGCCGCTGCGAACAGTACGAGCAGTCCTCCGGGCAGAGACCGCTCTTCAGGTTCACCAGGTAGTTGAGCTTGACCCGCCGGCCGAACCACTGGCGGCGGACCTTGCCGGCGGCCGCGACGACGTCGAGCAGTTCGTCGTCGGTGGTGGCGAGGACGGCCAGCGCCTCCTCCCGGGTGGGCAGTTCCCGGCGCAGGCCCTTGGCGGTGAGGGTGTCGAGCAGATCCATGCGCCCGATCCTGCCCGTGCCGCGTCGCGTTCCGCCAGAGGGAACCCGCCAGAAGATCCGCTCGGCGGTGTGCGAGTTGTCACAGTGTCGCCGCACAGGGTAGTGGCGCAGGTCACGTACGCCCCCTTCGTGCGCGCAGCGCCCCCAGCGACAGCCCCTCCCTCCGGGCCCCACTGATCATCTGGGTTCTTCCGCGGATCCGCCCGGTTTCCATGGAGGAGGAGGCGAAGCTCCCGTCACATGCGGGTGGCCGTAAGGGCGGGTGTTACCGTGTGTGTCATGGCGATCACCCGCGTGAGGCGGGCGTTCAGGTTCCGCTTCTACCCGACGGATGCGCAGGCGGCTGAGTTGTCGCGCACGTTCGGGTGTGTGCGGCTCGTCTACAACAAGGCGCTGGCCGCCCGGTCCGAGGCGTGGACTCTGCGCCGCGAGCGGGTGGGGTACAACGCCACGTCGGCGATGCTGACGGAGTGGAAGCGGACCGACGAACTGGCGTTCCTCTCCGAGGTCTCCTCCGTGCCGCTCCAGCAGGCCCTCCGGCACTTGCAGGGCGCGTTCTCCAACTTCTGGCAGAAGCGGGCGGAGTATCCCCGGTTCAAGTCGAAGAAGAAGTCCCGCGGCAGTGCCGAGTACACCAGGTCCGGGTTCCGGTACCGGGACGGTTGCCTCACGCTGGCGAAGATGGCGGAGCCGCTGGCACATCGTGTGGTCCCGGCCGCTGCCCGTGGGGCGGTCGCCGTCCACGGTGACCGTGAGCCGGGATGCGGCCGGCCGCTGGTTCGTGTCGATGCTGTGCGAGGACTCGGGCATCGAGCCGCTGCCCGCCGTCAATGCGGTGGTGGGCATCGACGCGGGGATCAGCAACCTGGTGACGCTGTCCACCGGGGAGAAGATCAGCAACCCGAGGCACGGTTGCAAGGACCGGGAGCGCCTGGCCAGGGCGCAGCGGGCGCTGTCCCGCAAGGCGAAGGGCTCGAAGAACCGGGAGAAGGCCCGAGGGAAGGCCGCGCGCGTGCACGCGCGGATCGCCGATCGCCGCCGGGACTTCCTGCACAAGCTCACCACCCGACTCGTCCGCGAAAACCAAGTGGTCGTGATCGAGGACCTGACCGTCCGCAACATGCTCAAGAACCGGAGGCTGTCGAGAGCCGTATCGGACGCGTCCTGGAGCGAGCTGCGGACCATGCTGGAGTACAAGTGCGCCTGGTACGGCCGCGAGCTCGTCGTCGTCGACCGATGGTTCCCCAGCTCCAAGCAGTGCTCGGCCTGCGACACCGTCCGCGACGAGCTGCCGCTGGACGTCCGCGAGTGGACGTGTGGCTGCGGCGCGGTCCACGACCGGGACGTGAACGCGGCACGCAACATCCTGGCCGCCGGACTGGCGGTTGCAGCCTGTGGAGACGATGTAGGACCTCAACGGGGCACTCCGGGCGGGCGGTCGTCGATGAAGCAGGAAGTCGTCCGCCCGCAGCGCTCACGCGCGGCGGCTCAGCCGCGAGGCTGAGGGGAACCCCCGCAGGAGGGGGAGGAAGTCAACTGCTTACAATCTCCCGCATGACCACGCAGGGGGAGCCCGACCAGACCGTGGCCGGCCAGGACGGCACGGCCGCCCGACCGCGCCGATTCGGCCCCGGCCGGCGCCGCACCGCCCTGTGGTGCGCCCTGGCGATAGCCGCCGCCGGCACCGGATGGGTGGTCAGCCGCCCCAACCCCGGTGATCTCATACCCGGCCTCGGCAGCACCAGCGGCCACTCCAAGAAGGCCCAGCCGGCCCCCGGCCTCGCCTCCGAGCAGCCGCTGACGGAGTCCCAGGCCTTCACCGCCGACCACTACTTCCCGAGCCAGCGCACCGTCGACCAGGCCGGCTTCCAGGCACACCGCACGGCGGCCCGCGAGGGCGGCGACTGCACCGAGATCCTCGCCGACCGCGACCACGACCCGCTGCACGGCGCCGGCTGCCAGGCCTACCTCTCGGTCGCCTTCACCAACGCCGACCAGCAGGTCGTCGGCAGCGTGACCGTCCTCCGCTTCGCCGACGAGCAGAGCGCCCAGAAGGCCCGGCAGGCACTGACCGACCCGGCGGCCCTGGCCTTCCTCACCGCCGAGTCCGCGGCGCCCTCGCCGAGCCCGACCCCGTCGCCGACCGCGACCGCCGGCACCACCGCCTCGCCGGGCACCCCCGCGGGCACCACCCCGCCGCCCAGCCCGACCACCCCCGCGCCGAAGCCCGCCGGCGTGGCCCGCATCGAGCCGGTCGGCCACTACCTGACCGTCACCGTCTCCCGCTACACCGACCAGCGCACCACCCTCACCGCCGGCGACCAGACCCTCGACAAGGCCACCCGCGCCCTCTCCTACGCCGCCCGCGCCCCCTTCCTCTGGATGTAGGGCGAGAGCAACCCAGGGGCGCGTGGGGGCACCTCCCGGCCGAAGCCCGGGGGAGAACTGCGCAGGCCGGGTCGTCCCTCAGGGGCGCGGGGAACTGCGCATTCCAGATGGGGCGAACTCTACAGATCAGGGCGGCCCCGATCAGTACAGTGCTCCACTCCCGGACTGCGCAGTTCCCCGCGCCCCTAGGTGATCGCCTTCCCTAAAGGCTTGCCCTTTCACCCGCCCAGGCGGTCGACGGCGGTGACCCGGAGGACGGCGCGGCCCTCCTCGTCGGAGCCGTAGAGGTCGACCTCGGCGCTGATGCCCCAGTCGCGGTCGCCCGCCGGGTCGTCGAAGATCTGCCGGACCCGCCAGAGGCCCTCGTCCTCGACCTCCTCGATCAGCAGCATCTTCGGGCCGCGCGCGTCGGGCCCCGTGCCGAGGTCGTCGTACTCCTCCCAGTACCCGTCCATCGCGTCCGCCCAGCGGTCGCCGTCCCAGCCGTACTCGCTGTCCAGCTCGCCGAGCGCGTCGTAGTGCTCCAGCGCCGCGAGCTCCACCCGGCGGAACATCTCGTTGCGCACCAGTACCCGGAACGCCCGCGCGTTCGCGGTGACCGGCGCCGGCTTGTCGTCGAGTCGGACCTCGCCGGCCTCGGGCTCGGTCGGGTTGGCGAGCTGCTCCCATTCGTCGAGCAGCGAGGAGTCGACCTGCCGGACGAGTTCGCCGAGCCAGGCGATGACGTCCTTCAGGTCGTCGGTCTTGATGTCGTCGGGGACGGTCTGCTCCAGTGCCTTGTAGGCGCTGGCCAGGTACCGGAGCACGATGCCCTCGGTGCGGGCCAGCTCGTAGAAGCCGACGTAGTCGGTGAAGGTCATCGCCCGCTCGTACAGGTCGCGGACGACGGACTTGGGCGCCAGCGGGTGGTCGCCGATCCACGGGTGGGCCCGGCGGTAGACCTCGTAGGCGTGGCCGAGCAGCTCCTCGAGCGGCTTCGGGTAGGTGATCTCCTGGAGCCGGGCCATCCGCTCCTCGTACTCGATGCCGTCGCGCTTCATCTCGCCGACGGCCTCGCCGCGCGCCTTGTTCTCCTGGGAGGCGAGGATCTGCCGCGGGTCGTCGAGGGTCGCCTCGACCACGGAGACGACGTCCATCGCGTACGAGGGCGACTCCTGGTCGAGGAGTTCGAAGGCGGCCAGCGCGAAGGTGGAGAGCGGCTGGTTGAGCGCGAAGTTCTCCTGGAGGTCGAGGGTGAGGCGGACCCGGCGGCCGTCGGGGTCGGGCTCGTCCAGCTGCTCGACGACGCCGCCCTCCAGCAGCGAGCGGTAGATGGCGATGGTGGAGCGGATGTGGCGGCGCTGGGCGGAGCGGTCCTCGTGGTTGTCGGTGAGGAGCTTGCGCATCGCGGAGAAGGCGTCGCCGGGCCGGCCGATCACGGACAGCAGCATGGCGTGGCTGACCTTGAAGCGGCTGACCAGGGGCTCCGGGTCGGCGGCGATGAGGCGCTCGAAGGTCTCCTCCGACCAGCCGACGAAGCCCTCCGGGGCCTTCTTGCGGACGACCTTGCGGCGCTTCTTCGGGTCGTCGCCGGCCTTGGCGAGCGCCTTGTCGTTCTCCACCACGTGCTCGGGGGCCTGCGCCACGACCTGGCCGACGGTGTCGAAGCCGGCCCGGCCGGCCCGGCCGGCGATCTGGTGGAACTCGCGGGCCCGCAGGACCCGCACCCGCTGTCCGTCGTACTTGGAGAGCGCGGTGAAGAGCACGGTGCGGATCGGCACGTTGACGCCGACGCCCAGCGTGTCGGTGCCGCAGATGACCTTCAGCAGGCCGGCCTGGGCGAGCCGCTCGACGAGCCGGCGGTACTTGGGCAGCATGCCGGCGTGGTGCACGCCGATGCCGTGCCGCACGTACCGGGAGAGGTTGCGGCCGAACTTCGTGGTGAAGCGGAAGTTGCCGATCAGGGCGGCGATGGCGTCCTTCTCCGCCTTGGTGCACATGTTGATGCTCATCAGCGACTGCGCCCGCTCCACCGCCTCCTTCTGGGTGAAGTGCACGACGTAGACCGGCGCCTGGCCGGTGGAGAGCAGTTCCTCCAGGGTGTCGTGCAGGTTGGTGCGCCGGTACTCGTAGAAGAGCGGCACCGGGCGGGTCGCCGAGCGGACGACGACGGTCGGCCGGCCGGTGCGGCGGGTGAGGTCCTCCTCGAAGCGGCGGACGTCGCCCAGGGTGGCGGACATCAGCAGGAACTGCACCTGCGGCAGCTCCAGCAGCGGGATCTGCCAGGCCCAGCCGCGGTCCGGCTCGGCGTAGAAGTGGAACTCGTCCATGACGACCTGGCCGATGTCGGACCGCTCGCCGTCGTGCAGGGCGATCTGGGCCAGCACCTCGGCGGTGCAGCAGATGATCGGCGCGGTCGGATTGACGCTCGCGTCGCCGGTCATCATGCCGACCTGTTCGGTGCCGAAGATCTTGCAGAGGTCGAAGAACTTCTCCGAGACCAGGGCCTTGATCGGCGCGGTGTAGAAGGTCCGCTTGCCCTCGGCGAGCGCGGCGAAGTGCGCGCCCGCGGCGACCAGGCTCTTGCCGGAGCCGGTCGGGGTCGCCAGGATCACGTTGTTCCCGGAGACCAGCTCGATGAGCGCCTCCTCCTGGGCGGGGTAGAGGGTGATGCCGCGCTCCGTCGCCCACTCGGCGAAGGTCTCGAACAGGGCGTCGGGGGTGGCGGGCTTCGGCATCAGGTCCAGGAGGGTCACCGGCCCATCTTGCCTGGTCCGGATCATCCCGGGCAAAGCCCTTGCGGTGCGGGCCGTCGCCGGGCGGCCCGGCGGGGCCCGGCCCCGCGCGGCCGGATCAACCCATCATCCCCATCGGAAACTCCGATGTAACCCCGTCCGGCGCTATTTGTCATCTGGGTCGGATTTACATCCGATCATGGTTTCGCGGCGGAACGCAAAACACCGGAGAGCGTTACAGCGTGGTACTGCACCTCGGGGTGTGAAACTCCTAATGTCAACGGTCTACACCGACTTCTGCGAGGAGTTGAGATGAGCCGAGTCGTCAGGGCGGCGCTGTTCCAGACCGCATGGACAGGGGACAAGGAAACGATGGTCGCCGCCCACGAAAAGGCGGTGCGCGACGCGGCGGCGCAGGGCGCGCAGATCATCGGTTTCCAGGAGGTCTTCAACGCCCCCTACTTCTGCCAGGTCCAGGAGCCCGAGCACTACGGGTGGGCGGAGCCCGTCCCGGACGGGCCGACCGTGCAGCGCATGCAGGCCCTCGCCAAGGAACTGCACATGGTGATCGTCGTGCCGGTCTACGAGGTCGAGCAGGCCGGCTTCTACTACAACACCGCCGCCGTCATCGACGCCGACGGCAGCTACCTCGGCAAGTACCGCAAGCACCACATCCCGCAGGTGAAGGGATTCTGGGAGAAGTACTACTTCAAGCCGGGAAACCTCGGCTGGCCGGTCTTCGAGACCGCCGTCGGCAAGGTCGGCGTGTACATCTGCTACGACCGGCACTTCCCCGAGGGCTGGCGCGCCCTGGGCCTCGCCGGCGCCGAGATCGTCTACAACCCCTCGGCCACCAGCCGCAGCCTCTCCCAGTACCTGTGGCAGCTGGAGCAGCCGGCCGCGGCCGTCGCCAACGAGTACTACATCGCCGCGATCAACCGGGTCGGCGTCGAGGAGTACGGCGACAACGACTTCTACGGCACCAGCTACTTCGTCGACCCGCGCGGCCAGTTCGTCGGCGACGTCGCCTCCGACAAGAACGAGGAGCTGGTCGTCCGCGACCTCGACCTCGGCCAGATCGAGCAGGTCCGCCAGCAGTGGGCGTTCTACCGCGACCGCCGCCCGGACGCCTACGGCCCGCTCGGCGAGGCCTGAGAGGAGCAGCGCCCGTGACCCGTACCGTGATCCGCGGCGGCCTGGTGATCACCGCCGCCGAGGAAATCGCCGCCGACGTGCTGATCGAGGACGAGAAGATCGTCGCCCTCGCCGCGCCCGGCAGCAGCGCCGCCGACTGGACGGCCGACCGGGTGATCGACGCGGCCGGGATGTACGTGATCCCCGGCGGCGTCGACGCCCACACCCACATGGAGCTGCCCTTCGGCGGCACCTTCGCCTCCGACACCTTCGAGACCGGCACCCGGGCCGCGGCCTGGGGCGGCACCACCACGATCGTCGACTTCGCCGTCCAGTCCGTCGGCGCGTCGCTGCGCGAGGGCCTGGACGCCTGGCACGCCAAGGCCGAGGGCAACTGCGCGATCGACTACGGCTTCCACATGATCCTCGCCGACGTCAACGACGCCAGCCTCAAGGAGATGGACCTGCTGGTGGGGGAGGGCGTCACCTCCTTCAAGCTGTTCATGGCCTACCCCGGCGTCTTCTACAGCGACGACGGCAAGATCCTTCGGGCCATGCAGCGCGGCGCCGACAACGGCGGCCTGATCATGATGCACGCCGAGAACGGCATCGCCATCGACGTCCTCGTCGAGCAGGCCCTCGCCGCCGGCAGGACCGACCCCCGTTACCACGGCGAGGTCCGCCGCGAACTGCTGGAGGCCGAGGCCACCCACCGGGCGATCAAGCTCGCCCAGGTCGCCGGCTCCCCGCTGTACGTGGTGCACGTCTCCGCCGCTTCCGCGGTCGCCGAGATCGCCGGCGCCCGCGACCAGGGCCTGCCGGTCTTCGGCGAGACGTGCCCGCAGTACCTCTTCCTCTCCACCGACAACCTCGCCGAGCCCGGCTTCGAGGGCGCCAAGTACGTCTGCTCCACCCCGCTGCGGCCCAGGGAGCACCAGGCCGAGCTCTGGAAGGGCCTGCGGACCAACGACCTCCAGGTGGTCTCCACCGACCACTGCCCGTTCTGCTTCGTCGGCCAGAAGGAACTCGGCCGCGGCGACTTCTCCAAGATCCCCAACGGCCTGCCCGGCGTGGAGAACCGGATGGACCTGCTCCACCAGGCCGTTGTCGACGGGCACATCACCCGCCGCCGCTGGATCGAGATCGCCTGCGCCACCCCCGCCCGGATGTTCGGCCTCTACCCGAAGAAGGGCACGGTCGCGCCCGGCGCCGATGCGGACATCGTGGTCTACGACCCGAACGCGGTGCAGACGATCTCCGCCGAGACCCACCACATGAACGTCGACTACTCGGCGTACGAGGGCAAACGGATCACCGGCAAGGTGCGCACCGTGCTCTCCCGCGGCACCGTCGTGATCGACGGCGACAACTACCTCGGACGCGCCGGCCACGGCCGCTACCAGCCGCGCGCCACCTGTCAGTACCTCGACCGCTAGGAGCCCCGTGGACATCGGACTCGTCCTCCAGACCGACCCGCCCGCCCAACTGCTCATCGACCGGATGAAGCGCGCCGAGGCGGCCGGCTTCACCCACGGGTGGACGTTCGACTCCGTCGTGCTCTGGCAGGAGCCCTTCGTCATCTACAGCCGTATCCTCGCCGAGACCGAGCGCATGATCGTCGGCCCGATGGTGACCAACCCCGCCACCCGCACCTGGGAGGTCACCGCCTCGCTCTTCGCCACCCTCAACGACATGTACGGCAACCGCACCGTGTGCGGCATCGGCCGCGGCGACTCCGCGCAGCGGGTCGCCGGCCGCCGCCCTGCCGGGCTCGGCATGCTCGGCGAGGCGATCCACGCCATCCGCGGGCTCGCAGAGGGCCGCACCGTCGAGGTCGACGGCACCGAGATCCACCTTCCCTGGGTCAAGGAGGGCGCCCGGTTGCCGGTCTGGATGGGCGCCTACGGCCCCAAGGCGCTGCACCTCACCGGGCAGGTCGCGGACGGCTTCATCCTGCAGCTCGCCGACCCCTACCTCACCGAGTGGATGGTCAAGGCCGTCCGCGACTCCGCCGTCGAGGCGGGCCGCGACCCGTCCGAGGTCACCGTCTGCGTCGCCGCCCCCGCCTACGTCACCGCCGACGACTCGCCCGAGGCGCTGGCGCACGCCCGGGAGCAGTGCCGCTGGTTCGGCGGCATGGTCGGCAACCACGTCGCCGACCTCGTCTCCCGCTACGGCGAGCACTCCTCGATGGTCCCGGAGGAGCTCACCGCCTACATCAAGGACCGCCACGGCTACGACTACAGCCACCACGGCCGGGCCGGGAACCCGGACACCGCCTTCGTCCCCGACGAGATCGTCGACCGGTTCTGCCTGATCGGCACCCCCGAACGGCAGCTCGCCAAGCTCGGACAGCTCCGCGCCCTGGGCGTCGACCAGTTCGCCGTGTACGCCATGCACGACGCCATCGAGCCCACCATCGACGCCTACGGCAAGAGCGTCATCCCTGCTCTCTCCTGACCCACCTGACCCACCGGCACCAGACGCACCATCACCTTCCGTCCCCGGCGGCCGCCCCCCACGGCGGCCGCCGGGCCGTCCCCCCGCACAAGGTGGTAGCCCGTGTCCACAGCCCAGACCGTGCAGCCCGACGGCCGCGTCGAGCTCGCCCCCGACGCCGACCTCTCCGACCCCCGCTTCGCCAACGACGACCTGAGACCCGTCCCCGTCGCCCGACGCCGCTGGACCACCTACAACTTCCTCGCCCTCTGGGTCGGCATGGCCCACAACATCCCGTCCTGGACCCTCGCCTCCGGCCTGGTCGCGCTCGGCATGGACTGGAAGCAGGCCGTCCTCACCATCGCGCTCGCCAACCTGATCGTCCTGGTGCCGATGCTGCTCACCGGCCACGCCGGCACCAAGTACGGCATCCCGTTCCCGGTGTTCGCCCGCGCCTCGTTCGGCCTGCGCGGCGCCAACCTGCCGGCCATGGTCCGGGCCGCGGTGGCCTGCGCCTGGTTCGGCATCCAGACCTGGATCGGCGGCGAGGGCATCTTCCTGCTCGCCGGCAAACTGCTCGGCTCCGGCTGGCAGGACGCCGGGCACGTCGGCGGCTACCCCTGGACGCAGTGGCTCTCGTTCCTGATCTTCTGGCTGATCGAGATGGCGATCATCGCCCGCGGCATGGAGACGCTGCGCCGCTTCGAGAACTGGGCGGCGCCGTTCGTCATCGTCGGCGCGCTCGCCCTGCTGATCTGGATCAGCGTGAAGGCCGGTGGCTTCGGACCGCTGCTCGACCAGCCGTCCAAGCTCGGCTGGGACGGCGACTTCTGGAAGGTCTTCTTCCCCGCCCTGATGGGCATGATCGGCTTCTGGTCGACGCTCTCGCTGAACATCCCCGACTTCACCCGCTTCGGCGGCTCGCAGAAGGCCCAGATCCGCGGCCAGGCGCTCGGCCTGCCCACCACCATGACGCTCTTCGCACTGCTGTCCGTCCTGGTCACCTCCGGCTCCCAGGCCGTCTACGGCGAGCCGATCTGGGACCCGATCGCGCTGGCCGCCAAGATGGACTCCACCGCGGGCATCCTGTTCGCCCTGCTCACCGTCCTGATCGCCACCCTGTCGGTGAACATCGCCGCGAACGTGGTCTCGCCCGCCTATGACCTCGCCAACCTCGCCCCGAGGTTCGTCAACTTCCGTACCGGAGCGATGATCACCGGCGTGGTCGGGATCGTCATCTTCCCGTGGAAGCTGATCTCCGACCCGCAGATCTACATCTTCACCTGGCTCGGCGTGGTCGGCGGCCTGCTCGGCACCGTCGCAGGCATCCTCATCGCCGACTACTGGATCGTCCGCCGCACCTCGCTCCACCTCGCTGAGCTGTACCGCCCGCACGGCGCCTACTGGTACACCGGCGGCTGGAACTGGCGCGCCGTCACCACCCTGCTCGTCGGCGGCCTGCTCGCCGTCGGCGGCTCCTACGGCGGCCCCTTCCCCGCCGACGGCCTGATCCCTCTCCTCAAGCCGCTGGCCGACTACGGCTGGGCCGTCGGCCTCGCCACCTCCCTCGCCCTCTACACGCTCTTCAGCACGTCGTCGGTCCGCACGTAGAGTGCGGTCGCGAGGGTGTCCATCTCGGTCGTCACAAACCGAGGTTGGACACCCTCGCGCCATCTGCGCAGCCATCCCTGGGAATCAATCATCCAGTGGCCGGAAGCGACACGATCTACCTGGCAGCACCAGATCGCGCGATGGATCTCATGCGAATCGTGGCAACGTCGTCATCCATCAGATGGTCGATGTGTTGGAAACCGTTCTACCGGAACCGCCGTCGGATCCCGGATCTACTCCGTCCGACGAGCCATCCGTCGGTAGGCCTCTTGTGCCGGTCCGCTTACTGGCAGACGGTATCGGCTGCAATTCCCCGAACCAGCCTCTCCAGAGCCTCGACGCCTACTCCGAGCGACGCGAGCCAGTCAGCGACGATGTAAATCTCCGAAGATGATGAAATTCCGAGAAAATATCTCCCTCCATCCATCTCGCCGATCGGGAATATTTCCTCGCCAACCTCCTGCCCCCATTCTGAAAATCTGTCGTCCTCGCCGTCCGCAAGAGAGGGATCCAACTCGAACGGAACACGCGCACACGAGATCCCCGGACCATCGACATCGACCGTGAGGCCGCCGAACTCGGATAGAAACAGCTCGGCTGCGGCATGCATGTGGAAGCCGGAAGATTCGAGCCTGCGACGCCAGGGCAGAACATCGACCTTCCGCCCGGGTCGCCAGCCCGCAGCCAGAAGCTCGCGCTCGGTCTCATCGGAGAATCTCGACATTTACGTTCAAATCCCGTCATCCGTTATGAAGTCCAGCTTATAATGCTCGCTCAACGGCCTGCAGCTCGAACACGGACCGATTGGCCGACCGTGCTTCTCGTGCTCCGTAGTACTGCGAATGATCATCGCGGCCGCCGTAGAGCCCGTCGGATCGATATTGGAGTCCAGGGCTCGGGACAGAAGCACGGGAAGGCCGCACATGCCGTGGCCCCGTCCGCGCTTGTCCATCGGAACGCCGTCTACAAGAGCTTGCACGTCAGGATGGAGGACGGGTGCAGCCCCTCTGATGCTAGGGCTCGTCCAAATCGTTCCATTGGGAAGCTTGAGCCCCTCCGAAGCCACGGGCCGCATTTTCGACGGAGTGACCTTTGTATTTTTATCCGCCACGATCTTGACTTCCCTGAGAAGGTCATCGTGCTGATGCGGGGACAACCCCAAAGGATCGGACCACGTGTGCGGGTTGTGAACGTAGGCTACCGGATTTGGGGCCGGCGCAAGACCGAGGGGATCCGGGCTGGCATACCGCGCAGTTTCAGGATCATAGTAGCGATTGACATTGTAGTGCAGACGAGATTCCGGGTCGAAGTACTGCCCCGGGAATCGTAGCGGCGTGTAACCATTGCTGGCGCTGGACCACGTGGTATTGCCCCAGACAGTGGTGGTCGCATGCCAGGCGATGTCACCTGTATCAAGGTCGACAAGTTCGGCCGGAGAGCCGACCAGATCGGTGACGACGGCGAAAAATCTGCGGTCGATTCGTTCCTGCGTCTCATCGCCGGCCGGGGTGGTGATCGTCTCGCTTTGAGTGATCGGATGCAGCTCGTGGTAATCCCAGCTGATCGTGTGCAGGCCGGGCAAGTACGGCGCACGTGTCGCCTGTTCAGCCAGGGCGGGGCCGTCCCAGGTGAAGTCGGTCTGCTCTTCGATTGTGACGCCGTCAGTTCCGAGCCGCTGCTTGGCTATTCGACGGCCGAACGGATCGTATAGGTAGCGCCATTCCGTCCCGTCAGGAGTGATGACGCCACTGATTCGGCCTTCGATGTCCCATGAATACCGCCAGGTTTCCGGCTTCCTGGACAGTCGGGTCTTCTGTCGAAGGGTGATGCGGCCGGCCGCGTCGTACTCATAGCGGACGCGGCCGGCCGAGATGAGCTGAGTGCCGCCGTAGGTCCGAACCCCAAGCGCGGCCTCGGTGGCACTGGTGGCCGGCCATTGAGCAGTGGTGAGGTTGCCCGCCTCATCGTATGTGTATGTCTCGGTCCAGTCTTCTGCCTGGACCCGGGTGACACGGTTAGCCATGTCGAGATCGAAGGTGCGCCGGCCCGACAGAATGTCTTCGACGGCCATCAGATTACCGTCGGCACGGTAGCTGTACCTGCGGTCTTGGAGAGGGGAGGAACGGCCCGGTCCCGTCGTACTCAGGGTCTGGCCGGTCAGGTGGAATCGGGCATCCCACGAACTAGTCAGGCTCAGGTGGTCGCCATATGCACGGTGCTGCTCGCGTCCAAGGAGGTCGAAAGTGAATCTGAGGTCGCCGCCGCTGGTACCCAAGACCGCCGGCCGACCGGCGGCGTCATACGTCCAGGTACTGACGTGCCCACCAGGTGTGGTGCGCTGGACTCGCCGTCCCAGCGGATCGCGAACCTGAACGAGTGTGCGTCCATTGACCGACTCCGTGAGCAGGTTACCCAGCGCATCAACGGTTCGGACCACCTCCGCGTCCGGACCGATGGCCCGGATCAGGTATCCGGCATCGTCGTAGACATAGGAAGTAACATCGCCTCCGACGCTCTTGGCCGCAACACGCCCGAGCAGGTCGTAAGTGTATTGGACCTCCTGTCCGAGCGGGTTGACACGAGCAATCACCTGACCGGCTGGGTCCAGTCGGTAACTGACGCTCCGGCCATCGAAGTCCCGCTCCTCGACCAGCCTGCCAGCCGCATCGTAGGTGTATTCCCAATGCTGACCAAGAGGGTTGATGGCCGACACCAGTTGCATATTGGCGTCATAGGTGTAGGCGTACCGGGCACCGTCAGGACCAATCGCCGCAGCGGGGGTCTCGAAATGCGTGTACTCGAACGTACTGACCTGCCCGATCTGGTCGGTGTGGGTCAGTAGGTTTCCTTCGCCGTCGTATGCCCACGACTCCGTGGTGCCGTCCGCGGCAACACGGCTCAGCGGGTATCCCTCCGCTGTCCACGTGTGGCGGGTTACATCCCCCATTGGTCCGCTGACCGCCGTCATGTGCCCGAAGGCGTCGTGCTGAAAGCGCGTCGTGGCGGCTGCTGGATCGGTGACTTCCATCGGCAGGCCTGCCGGACTGCAACGGACCGAGGTCGTGCTGCCGAGCGCATTGGTGACGGAAGCGAGATGGCCGAGTTCGTCGTAGGTGTAACGGGTAATGGCACCGGTCGGATCGGTGGAGGTCGTCAGCCGGCCGAATCGGTCGTAGGTGTGGTGCCAGGTGGCGCCGCCGGGTTCGGCGACGGTCTCGGGCAGGCTCAGCCCCGCGGCGTAGGTGACCGTGGCTTGTTCGCCGTCGGGGCGGGTGATGGTGGTGAGGTCGCCGGCGCCGTCGTACGCGTAGCGGGTGGTGCGGCCGAGGGGGTCGGTCTCGGCGAGGAGCCGGTCGTAGGGGTCGCGTTCGTAGTGGGTGGTGTGGCCGAGCGGGTCAGTGATCGCGGTGATCTGGGCGTGCTCGTTGACCAGGTAGCTGGTGGTGTGGCCGAGCGCGTTGGTCTCGGTGTGGGTGCGCAGGCCGGTGGCGGGGTCCGGGGCGCCGTAGGTGAAGTGGAAGCGCAGGGCGCCGTCGGTGCCGCCCTCGTCGACGACCCGGTCGTGGGCGTCGTAGGTGTAGACGTACTGGGAGTTGTTGCGGTCGGTCCAGGAGAGCATCCGGCCGCTGGCATCGTTGGCGAAGCGCATCGGCTTGCCGGAGGAGTTGTAGACGCTGGTGAGGTGGCCGTCGGCGTAGCCGTAGCGCATCAGCATTGCGTCACCGCCACCCTCGCCGGCATTCGCCAGCCGCAGGGCGGTGATGCGCTCGGCGTCGACGGTGACCAGCAGCTTGTAGCCGCCGGAGTGGCTGATGGAGAGCGGGACGCCGTCCGGGTCGTAGTGGAGGGTGTAGTGGCGGCCGTGCCGGTCCCGGACGGTGGTGAGGTGGGCCTCGGTGCCGTCCGGGGCGGGGGTGAACTCCTTCACCAGACCGGTGGCCGGGTCGGTGACCGTGTACAAGCCCGTGTCCGGGTCGAGGTCGAGTTCGTGGCGCGAGCCGGCCGAGGCGAACACCGGGTCGCCAGGCTCGGGGTGCGGGTAGGCCTGGGTGATCCGGTCCGGGCGGACGTGGACCACGCCCTCGCCGTCGATCTCCAGCCGCTCGTCGAAGGTGCACACCCACCGGCGGCCCATCCAGCGTCCGGCGAGGTAACCGGAGTCGAAGCTGCGGGTGAACGCCAGAGGCAGGGAGCCGGGCAGCGACGCGTCGACCTGGTCGATGTACATCCGGCCTGTGGCCATGTCGACGGGCTCACCGCCGCCGCACCGGGTGTCCTGCGGACGGCCCTCGGTGCGAGGGCTCTTCACCTGGTCCCGGCCCCGCCCCCGCGGATGCGAACCGCCCCCGCGGCCGCCCCCGCCACCGGACCGCGGGTGGGGCAGACCCTTGCCGCCCCCACCGTGGAGGATCTTCTCCAGTTCCTTGGCGTGCTTGGCGTCGACGTCGCGAACGTTCTTGGCGACCTTGGTCAGGTTGTCTCCGGCCTGCTTGTACAGCTTGTGCACGGCCTTGCCGGCGTCGTCGGCCAGTGTCTTGCCGAGCTTCTGCGCGCCGTGTTCGAGTGCCTTGACGATCCGGTTGCTCATTCGAAGCTCACCCCCGCGAGCTTGGACTGGAAGGCCTGGGCGTGCCCGGCAACGGTCTCGGCGTGCTGGTGCATGGTGCGGGCGTGGGCCTCCAGGGCGTCCGGGTTGATTCGGAATCCGGTGCCGCCCCCGCCCCCACCACCGCCGGAGACGCCGAGCGCCGACTCGGCGGTCTGGAACACCAGGCCCGACACCGCACCCGCGACGACCCCCACCAACGGGTCGATCGCGGCCTCGATCACCTGGCCGATGATGTAGTCCTCAAGCTGCTGCTCCAGGAACTGCACCAGCTTGCGCCCGGCCAGCACCGTCGCCGCCGCAGCCGCCTCCGCCGCGCCCAGGGTCGCCACCGCAGCCGCCTGCTCGGCGATCAGCGTGGCCGCCAGCACCACGAGTTCGGCGATCGCCTCCACCTTCATCGCCACGATCACATCCGCTGCGACATCCAGCGCGGTCGCCACCACCCGGCAGGCCTGCACCAGTTCGTTCATGTGGGAGTCCGACAGCGACGCCCACTTCGTCAGCAATGCCTCGTAGGAGGCACCCTCGTACGCCTCACCCAGCGCCTTGATCGTCGCCGTCGACTCCCGATGCGCCTCGTCTATCCTGTCGGCGAACTCCCGGACGTGATCGGCGAACTCGCGGACCTTGTCCTCGTTCACCGACGGCCACCTGATCCCGATGAACGCCAGGAACGACTCCACCTCATCGGGCAACTCGATCGCCATGCTGATCCTCCCCCGTCACTGCATGCGCGTCCACGATCGCACAGGAGTCCGACAGAGCTGAAGTCGCGATTGTTGGACCAGGCGCGTCAACAGGCCTGGTCTCGCCTATTTCTCAGGGGCCACCAGCTCTGGGCCGGTGCCGCCCATGGCACTCATCCTCGCCGTCCCCGAACGGTAGGAGCTCTCCACGCTGCGCTACGCCGCCTGGCGGCCCGTCATCGCCGACCGTGCGGCGGAGCGCTACGGCACCGGTGGATGCCATGGCGCCCGCCGGTCCTTGCCCGTGCCGCCCTGGGTGCCGCCGATGACCACTGGCTGCGCGACGAGGACGCCGACCTGGTACAGCTCCTGCACCAGGCCCTTCGCCTCCTGGCGGTCGGCTGCATGTGCACGTCCGGGAGCTGCGCCCGAGCCCGGGCGTAGGGCACCGTCGGCAACCGCAGCCAGCCGACCATCCACGCCTCTTGTGCGCTGTGGGTCGGCATGGCCCAACCATCCCATCGTGGACGCTGGCCTCCGGTCTGGTCGCGCTCGGCATGGACCGGAAGCAGGCCGTCCTCACCATCGCTTCGCCAACCTGATCGTCCTGGTGCCGATGCTGCTCACCGGGCGCGCCGGCACAGGGCGGCTGTCCTGCTGCCTGCTGGTTCTCCTTCTCTTGGTGAAGGCTGCAGCGCTCCGTACTGAACGGGGCACCGGTGCCCCGAGGTCAGCGAGACTTCTTCCTCGGCGCCACCGACACGCTCCACAAGTCGCCGAATCCGGGGAAATCCTCGTCTCTCTGCCATGACTCGTCCGCCACCACGTGCGCTGCGGCATTCATGCCATCCACGACGTACTCCGCGTAGGTGGAGTCCCTCGACACCAGGACCACGCGGTCTGCGAGACCTCTTCCGCCGAGTTCCCGGAGGACGTTAGACCAGCGGACGTATTTCTCGATGCGCGGGTTCTGGTCCGCTCGGTGGAGACTCAGGCCAGGATTTCCGGCGAGGCGATGCACCTCTATGATGAGAGCTCTGCAACTCCAGTTCTCCGGATCGCCGAAGATGGCTTCTACCAGCCCGTAGTCGCGCCGCAACGTGCGAACAGGACCCCTGCCGTGCACCTCTTCGTGGTAATCCTTCCCCAGAACCGCATCGAGCTCCTGCGGGGACGATCCGGTGCAAATTCCTCAGAAGGTGTCCGTGGCGAGAATATCTGCAATGATTTTCTCGGTTCTCAATCCATTCGCTCCAGTGGTTGAATCAATTGCCGCATCTCCGCAGCCCGGTTCCTCTCGTTTCCCCAATTATGATCGTCCATGTGCCCCATGGCGGAACGGGCCTTGACTATCAGGTCGGCGCGCGCTTCTGGTCGGGAGTGCGAGATGTCAGGCGCTTCCTTGAGTTTTTTATCCGAGGCCATGCCGTGAGTCATCCTAATTCCCTTGGCATCGGTCCGGCCCTTGTGATCGGGGTGGATCGTCACCTCGTCCCTACTGGCCGCCGACGCCTGAGACGGCCACGGGGGCACGGGCGCCGGCCCCCGCGCCGCCCGTTGAGCCGCCGGCCCCTTCCCTCCCCCGGCGTGCCCGGCAGCGCGGAAGGGGCCTTCGCGGAGCCGAACATGATGGGACAGAATTTGAGAGAGCGTCAGCCCATCTAGATGGAGCGCGTGTTCGATCAAACCAATACCCATTGGTAGGCTCCGCCGCATAGGGTGAAGCTATGACGACGAACCGAATCCGGCGGTCCACCACGGCCGCCGCCTCCGTCCTGCTCGCGCTGGCAGGGCCGTTCGCCGCCGCCCCGGTGGCCCATGCGGACCCGGCCCCCGCCAGCACCCCCGTGCACCTGACCCTCCCGGCGCCGCACGGCCCGTACGCGGTCGGCACGACCGACCTGCACCTGGTGGACCGGAACCGCACCGACCCCTGGCAGCCCGGCCGTTCCCGAGAGCTGATGGTCACGCTCTGGTACCCGGCCCGTTTCGGCGGCGCGGGCGCACGGGCGCCCCAGCTGTCGGCCGGCACCGCGGCCGCCTTCGCGGACTCGCTGCAGCGGCAGTTCGGGCTGCCCGCCGACACCGCCGACTGGGCGGGCACCCTCACCCACGCCCGCACCGGCGTACCCGCTGCGGCTGGCCGGGACTGCCTGCCCGTCGTGCTGTACTCGCCCGGCGCCGGCGGGCTGCGCGGCCAGGGCACCTTCCTCGCCGAGGAGTTGGCCGCCCGCGGCTACCTGGTGGTGGCGATCGACCACACCTACGAGTCACTGGCGGTGGAGTTTCCCGGTGGACGGATGGCCACGGCCGACCCCGCCGCGGCGGGCGCCGCACCGCGCCGGCTGGTCGACATCCGGGTCGCCGACACCCGATTCGTCCTGGACCGCCTCGCGGTGTTGAACCGCGGCGGCAACCCGGACGCCGAGCACCGCCGCCTCCCCGCCGGGCTGGCCGGCCGGATCGACCTCGCCGCCGTCGGCATGGCCGGCCACTCGCTCGGCGGCGCCACCGCCGCCCAGGTGATGCACGACGACGCCCGGGTGGACGCCGCGGTCGACCTCGACGGTGGGCTGGACTTCGGGGAGGAGGGACCGGTCGGCAGCGTCGTCGCGGACGGACTCGACCGGCCGTTCCTGCTGATGAACAGCGGCGAGTGGACGCACAACGACGCGTTCTGGCAGCCGTTCTGGGCCAACCTCCGCGGCCCGCACCACAACATCCGGCTGACCGGCTCGGGCCACCTCTCGTACACCGACCTGCAGGTGCAGCTGCCGCAGATCGCGGCCGCAGGCCGGGTGCCAGCCGCCGCCGTGCAGACCCAGGTCGGCACCATCGACCCGGGCGACTCGGTCGCGGCCCAGCGCGCCTACGTCGATGCCTTCTTCGACCTCGGGTTGCGCCACCGCGACACCCACCTGCTGGACGGCCCGTCGAGCGGCTTCCCGCAGGCCGAGTTCGTGGGGTAATCGGGTAGTCGTACGCCCTCGTCCGTCCCTGGTGTTCCGGTGAATCTCGACATGAAGTATCTTGATGTCGAGATTTTTACGGAGGGGCGGACGGAGGCTCGCCATGCGGCGGAGCGGGAACGGGCTGGTGGCGCAGTTGCAGCGGCCGCCGGGCGGTCGGGACGGGCGGATGATGCTGCTCGCCCAGTTCGTCGACCGCACCGGCACCGGCGTATGGGCGGCGGCGTCGGTGCTGTACTTCACCTTCCTCCGAGGCCTGGACGCCCGACAGGTCGGCCTGCTCCTCGGTGTTGCCGCGGTGGCCGGAATCGCCGGATCCCCGCTGGCCGGGCGGGCCGCCGAACGGCTCCCGGTCCGCGGGCTGCTGATCGCCTGCCACCTGCTGCGGCTCGCCACCATGGCCCTGCTGCTGGTGGTGCACGACTTCGCGGTCCTGCTGGTCGTGGTGGCCCTCACCTGCCTGGGCGAGCGGGCGGCCAAGACACTGGAGATGCTCTTCGCCACCCGGATCGCCGGCGAGCGCAGAGGCGTCTATCAGGCACTGTTCCGCAGCACGGCCAACGCCGGCTACGCACTCGGCGCGGGCATCGCCGCCCTCGGGCTGGCGGTGGGCACCGCGAACGCCTACCGCGCACTGATCCTGGCCAACGCCCTCTCCTTCGTCCTGGCCGCCGCACTGGTCCTGCGCACGGGCGAGCCGGACGGGCACGGCCTGGTGGTCGCCCGGCATCCGGAAGGCGGGGGAGCGGAGACCCCGGGCGCGACGGCGGCCGCACCCAGCCCCTGGCGGGACCGCGGCTACCTGCGGTTCGTCCTGCTGGACATCCCGCTGAACCTCGACGACTCGGTGCTCAACGTGGGCCTGCCGCTGTGGCTCGTCCACCACACTGCCGCGCCGCACGCCCTCGTCCCCGCGTTTCTGGTGCTCAACACCGTCCTCGTCGTGCTGCTGCAACTGAGGGTCTCCGCCTGGGCCGACGGCCCGCACGGAGCGGTCAAGGCCCTGCGCTGGTACGGGCTGACGCTGCTCGCCTGCTGCCTGGTGCTGGCGGCCGCGACCGGCGGCGGCGCCTGGCCGGCCTCGGTGGCGCTGCTGACGGCCGCCGTCCTGGTCACCCTGGCGGAGCTGCTGCGCTCGGTCAGCTCCTGGGAGTTGGCGGTGAGCCTGGCGCCGCCACGGGCCCGGGCCTCGTACCTGGGGGTCGCCGGGATGGCCCAGTCGGTGCAGAAGTCGGTCGGGCCGCTGCTGCTCACCGGGGTGGTGATGACCGCCGGCCCGCTGGGCTGGATCGCCCTGGGCGGGGCGACGACCGGCCTCGGCATGCTGCAACGGCGCGCGAGCCTGCGCCGGCTGACCTCCACGGAGCCGGCCGTGTCGCCGCCGCCCGCCCAGCCCGACGCGTCGCCGGCCCCCTCGGCCAGGTCCGTGTCCTCCTGACATTCGGACGCAGTGGCGGGCGGTGTGCCGACGGGCGGGCGGCGTCGGCCGCTGCAAGGCTGGGCCGCGGTGGCACTCTCGATGGGAGAAGACGTGATCACTACCGACTTCGTACCCGGTTCCCCCTGCTGGCTCGACCTCGGCGCCCCCGACGTCGCCGCGACCGCCGCCTTCTACGGCGCCGTTCTCGGCTGGGAGACCAAGTCCTTCGGCGAGGAGGCCGGCGACTTCCGGGCCTTCCGCCACAACGGCAAGACCGTCGCCGGTATCGGGCCCCTCACCGAGGAGGGCGCCCGCTCCGCCTGGATGCTCTATTTCAAGACCACCGACGTCGACGCCACCGCCGAGGCCGTGCAGCGGCTCGGCGGCACCGTCCGGGTGCCCCCGATGGGCGCGGGCGAGGAGGGCCGGATGGCCCAGTTCTCCGATCCGCTCGGCGGCCAGTTCGCCGCCTGGCAGCCGATCGGCGATCCCGGCGTGGAGCAGGTCGACGACCCGGTCAGCCTGAACTGGACCGAGCTGTACACCACCGACGCGTCCGCCGCCCGCGAGTTCTACGGCGAGCTCTTCGGCTGGCAGTTCGGGGCCATGCCGCTGCCCGGCGGCATGGAGGGCACCTACTGGCTGATCACCCCCGCCGGCCTCCCCCAGGAGCGGATGCAGGGCGGCCTGATGCAGCTGCCCCCGGAGCACCTGGTGCTCACCGGCGGCAAGCCGTACTGGCACCCGGTGTTCGCCGTCGAGGACGCCGACGACGCCGCCGCGAAGGTCACCGCCAACGGCGGCAGCCTCCAGATGGAGCCCGAGGACGCCCCCGGCGTCGGCCGCCTCGCGGTCTGCGTGGACCCCAACGGCGCGGACTTCGTCGTCCTCAAGCCCTCGCCGGCGGCCTGACACCGGTCGCCGACCCGCCACCGCGCGACCGACGGCACGGGCCGACCGGGCACCCCGCCCGGCCGGCCCGTCCGCATGCCCGCCCGTCCGCATGCCGGCCGGCAGGTCGAGCGCCCCGCTCGGGGGGACGACCGCGCGATGATGGCGGAATGAAGCTCCGGATCGACGCCACCGACCTGCCCGGCCGCAGCTGCGCCCCCGGCCCCGGCTTCCCCGGCGCGACCGGCATCCACGTCGCGGTGCAGCGCCGCGGGCGGCCGGACGAGCTGCTCGACCCGCAGCCCGGGGACGCCCCAGCCGCGACCTGGACGCTGGAGTGCACCGCCACCCGCACACCCCGGGGCATCGACCTGCGCGGATCCCACATCCAGGGCGGCCCGCACGCCCGGTTCGTGTACCTCTCCTGGGGCAGTGTGGACGCGGCCGGCGCCTTCGCCGTGTTCCGGCGCGCCAAGCTGATGCTGGACGCCGTCGACCCGGACACCGCCGCGGCGGCCGTGGACTCCGGCCTGCTGGTCGCCCGACTGGGGCTCACCGACGGCAGGGGCAACCCGCGGTGCGCGGCGGTCCGCCCGCCGGCGATCACCTGGTCGGCCGGCTGACCGCACCGCCCGGACCGCGCACGCGGCCCGGATCACCCGCGTCGCGGGCCGGACCGGTGCTCTCCCCGGGTGACGGCCCGCGCCGAAACGGTGGCGACACGTGCCCGCTCCCGGCCCGCTGGGTAGCGTCGGCAGTCTCGGCCGGTGTGCCCGGGGCGGCCGCAGGGCGACGGCCCGGGCGGTTCGGCGGAGCAGCAGCCGCAGCACACAACTGCAGCACGATGCCGCCGGGCGACGAGTCGGGGAGGGAAGCGCACGTGGTCGACGCAGCCGAGGATGGGACGGTCCGGCCGCCGGGGACGGCCCTGGGACGCCGGAGGTTCCTCAAGTCCGCCGGCCTGGCCGCCGTGCCCGTCCTGCTGACCGCCCCCGACGCGGCCGCCGCACCCCCCGCGCCGGTGCCGACGGACTCGGCCGACCTGACGGACCTGCTGACGGCCCCCGCCGACGGCGACGCGGTGGCCCGCCTGCTGACCACCCCCGCCGATCGGCGCGACATCCGTTGGATCCGGCGCGCCCTGCAGATCGCCGTCGCCGTCGAACTCGCGACGATCCCGCCGTACCTGTGCGCCTTGTGGTCGATCAAGGACCGGACGAGCGAACCCGCCCGGCTGATCCAGGGGATCGTCGGCGACGAGATGTTCCACATGGGCCTGACCTGCAACCTGCTCACCGCGGTCGGCGGCCGGCCCCGGATCGTCGACTCCGTCCTCGGCTACCCGGGCCCGCTGCCCGGCGGCGTCCGGCCCGACCTGACGGTCTGCCTCTCCGGCCTCACCAAGGCGTACGTACGCGACGTCCTGATGTCGATCGAGGCCCCGGAGTCGCCGCTCGCCCGGGCGTCCGGCCCGACCATCGGCGGGTTCTACACCGCACTGCAGGACGCATTCCAGCACGTCCGCCCGCACCTCGACACCCGCGGCCAGCTGTCCGTCCGGATCGGGCCCGACACGCTGCGCCCGCTGGCCACCCCGGCCGACGTCGACGAGGCACTGGAGGTGATCAAGGAGCAGGGCGAGGGCACCTCGGCCAGCCCGGACGTGCCCGCCGGCCACGGCGCACCCGCCCACTACTACGCCTTCGGGGAGATCTTCCACGAGCGCCGGGTGGTGTCCTCCGCCGACCGCTGGGGCTACGACGGCGACCCGGTGCCCTTCCCCGAGGCCCGGCCGATGGGCGTCGTCCCGGCCGGCGGCTGGCCCGACCCGCCTCCCGAGGCCGCGGCCCTGCTCGGCAAGTCCGACCTGCTGTTCAGCCGGGTCCTGCACTCCCTGGAGGGCGCTTGGACGATCGGCGACCGGCGGGCCCTGGACGGCGCGGTCCGCTCGATGCGCGCCCTGGAGGAGCCGGCCGTCGCCCTGATGGAGATCCCGCTGCCGGACGGCAGCGGCATGTACGGCCCGCAGTTCCGCGTCCTGCGCCGGTCGATGAACGGAGCGGCCTGAGCGCGGCCCACGGGGATCGACAGTGGCCGAGTCGCCGGTCCGCGCGGTGGTCAGCCGCGGCGGCCCCAGGTGGTGATCAGGCCGGGGGAGAGGTCGGCGGCGGTGCCCTCCGCCAGCGCCCGTTCGGCGGCGGCGAGCCCGTCGGGGGTGACCGGGCCGGTGGCCAGCATCGCGGAGCGGGAGCGCCGCCAGGTGTCCAGCCAGAACGCCGCGATCGGGCTGCCCGCGGTCAGCGGCGGCACGGTGATCTCCGCGCCGACCCCGGTCAGCCCGAGCCCCTCCAGCAGCCGCGGGTACTGCGGCGTCCAGGAGACGTCCGTGCCGATGGTCTCCCGCAGCGCCCGCCACATCGCCCGCATCGCCAGCCGGTACGGGGTGTCGGGCGGCGAGGCCGAGGTGAGGTCCACCGCGTCGCCGAGGACGAGCCGGCCGCCCGGCAGCAGGAACTCGCAGAGCCTGGCCGCCAGCCGGCGGTGCTCCGGGATGTGCATCAGCACGAAGCGGGCGTGTACCAGGTCGAACCGGCCCGGGTCGAAGTCCGGCGCGGTGATGTCGGCGGTGAGGGTGCGCAGCGCCCCGCCGGCGTGCGGTTCGAGGAAGCGGACGTCCCGGTCCACCGCCAGCACCTCGTCGACGCCGACCTCCTCGGCCAGCCAGCGGGCGATCGTTCCGGTGCCCGCGCCGATGTCCAGGCAGCGGCTGCCCGGCCCCACCCCGAGGGCGAGCAGCCGCCGCCGGGTGGTGTCGTCGTACGCCAGCGAGCCGAGGTCGATGCGTTCGCCCTCGCCCGGCTGCCACGGCTCGAACAGTGTCTCGCCGTACCCGCCCCGGTCCGTCCTGCCCGGCTCGACGCTCATCGCGACCTCCCGTCCCGCCGCGGCCCGACCCCTTCGAGCCTAGGTGCCCGCGCCAGGCCCCGCCCCGGGGAACCGGGGCCCGCGCCGGGGGCGGACACCGCGGGTGCACGGCGGCGCGGGTGGACGGCGGCGGCGGGCCCGGCGATCACCCCTGGAATACTGGGCGGGTGATCGAGACCCCACGCGCGGACGGCCCACGGCTCACCGGGCGAGGCGCGGCCCGCCGCACCGAGCTCTTCGAGGAGCTGACGGCCCTCCTGATCGCGGAGGGCTTCGCCCAGCTGACCCTGGACGACCTGGCCGCCCGGCTGCGCTGCTCCAAGCGCACCCTGTACGGCCTGGCCGGCAGCAAGGAGCAGCTCGTCCGGGCGGCCGTGGTGCACTTCTTCCGCCGGGCGACGGTCCGGGTGGAGGCGGCGCTCGCCGCCGAGACCGACCCGGCGAGGCGGCTCGCCGCCTACCTCCGCGCGGTGGCCGCCGAACTCGCCCCGGTGTCGGCCGCGTTCTTCGACGACGTGGCGGCGTTCGAGCCGGCCGCCGAGGTGTACGAGCGCAACACCCGTGCGGCCGCCAGCCGGGTCCAGGAGCTCATCGACGAGGGGGTCGCCGACGGCGCCTTCCGCGAGGTGCACGTGGTCTTCGCCGCGGACGTGATCACCTCCGTCATGGTCCGCATCCAGCGGCGCCAGGTCGCCGCCGCCACCGGGCTGGCCGACGCCGACGCGTACGCCAACCTCGCCGAGCTGCTCCTGCACGGCCTGGCCCGCTGACGGGCTTCTCGGACACGGCCCGCGGTCGGTTCCGTCCGGCCGGCCCGTCGGGCGTCGGTGTCGCCGTCACCCGGGCGGGCCTAGCCTGGAGGGAGGAGGCGATGGACATGCTTGCTGATGCACCACTGTTTGCCATCATTCCGGCCGCCGACCTGGAACGGGCGAAGGCGTTCTACCGCGACACCCTGGGGCTGACGATCTCCGAGACGAGCCCCGAGGACGTCACCTTCGAGTGCGGCGGCACCCGGTTCGGCATCTACGAGACCCCGCACGGCGGCCAGGCCGGACACACGCTGGCCAGCTGGAAGGTCGGCAGCCTGGACGCCGAGATGAAGGAACTGCGCGACCGGGGCGTCGCGTTCGAGGACTACGACCTGCCCGGCCTGAAGACGGTCGACGGCGTGGCGGAGGCCTCGGGGATGCGGGCCGCCTGGTTCAAGGACAGTGAGGGGAACATCCTCTGCGTGACCGAGAAGACGGGCGACTGACGACCCGTCCGAAGGTGCGGCCGGACCTGCCGGCCCGGTGGGCCGGTGCGGCTGCCCGCACCGGCCGTGCCGTGGACCCCGTCTGAGCGGCGGTCAGCGGCCGGAGGCCTCCAGCGCCTCCCGGCTGATCTGCTCGAACCTGGCAGCCATCGCCGTGGCGAGCGCGTTCGCGCCGGACAGCGGCCGGACCATCACCGTCAGGTCGTCGATCAGGCCGTCCTCGTTCAGGTGCAGGAAGTCGCAGCCGTCCACGCGCCGGCCGTCGACGGTGGCGGTGAAGGCGAGCGCGTGCCCGCGGCCGTCCTCGCTCGCGAACTCCCGGACGTACCGGAAGTCCTCGAAGACCTGCATCACGGCGCGAAGGATCGCCGCGGTGATCGCCTTGCCCGGGTAGGGCTTGAACGCGACGGGGCTGGTGAACACGACGTCCTCGGCGAGCAGGGCCTCGATCGCCGCCGCGTCGCGCCGCTCCACGGCCTGGCGGAAGGGGTGCATCCGGTCACCTCCGGTGGGGACAGGTACTGGGGGATGAACTGGGGGTGGATACTCAACTTTTTGAATAGGTGTGGAGGAGACTAGGCGGCTGCCCCGGCCGCTGTCCAGGGGTGGCCGGCCGCTGACGGCCGAGGCGGACGGCGGCGGGGATACCCTGTCCGAATGGCGTTGCGCAACGCGGTGATGGCCGCACTTCTGGAGGGCGAGGCGTCCGGGTACGACCTGGCCAAGGAGTTCGACGCCTCGGTCGCGAACTACTGGATGGCCACCCCGCAGCAGCTGTACCGCGAGCTCGACCGCATGGCGGCCGAGGGGCTCGTCCGGGCCCGCGTCGTCGAACAGGAGCGCCGCCCCAACAAACGCCTCTACTCGCTCACTGAGGAGGGCCGCCGGCAGCTGCGCGCCTTCACCGCCGAGCCGCCGCGCCCGGGGGCGATCCGCGACGAGTTGATGGTCAAGGTCCGGGCCGTGGACGCCGGTGACGCCGAGGCCGTGCGGGCCGCGATCGCGGAGCGGATCGCCTGGGCGGAGGCGAAGATCGCCCGCTGGGAGCGGCTCCGGGCCAGGCTCCTCGACGGCCGCACCGAGGACGAGTTCCTCGCCGGCGCCGACCGGGTCGGCCCCTACCTCACCCTGCTGCGCGGCCTCGCCTTCGAGGAGGAGAACATCCGCTGGGGGCGGCGCGCCCTGGCCGTCCTCGACCGGCGGGCCGCCGCCGTGCAGTGACCGCGGACCGGTCCGGCGCGCGGCCCGGCCGTCCTCCCGGCCGTCCTCCCGGCCGCTCCTCACAGGGTCGATCCGTGGACGTGCGGACGGTGTAACCCCCGGGACCCCCGGCCGGGCCCCGGCGGCAACAGGGCCTTCCTAGGCTTCGGCTATTCGGCCCGTGCCCGGTGCCGTCCTGCCCGCCCAGCAGACTGTGAGGACCACGTCGTGACTGCCGCCGCGCCGACCGCGCCGGTGCCGCTCGTCGGACCCGCACCTCAGCCCGGGATTCAAGGCGGCCAACTGGCCGCGCTCGCCGCCGTGTTCGGCCTCACCGACCTGGCGCCCCCGCCGCTCGGCGAGCCGGAACGCCGCTACCTGGCCGGCTACCTCGCGGGCGTCGCGCTGGCACCGGCACCCGGCGGCGTGCCGGTGCTGCCGCCCTCCGCCCCGGTCGACCCGAGGACCGCGGTCTGGATCGACGGCGTCCTCGCCGGCATGTTCTCCCGCACCATCGCCGGTGCCCGCCCCGCCGCCGGCGCCCCGGCCCTCGCACCCGCGGCGGCCACCGGCGTGGCCACGGCCGCACCGACCCGCAGGCTGGTGGTGCTCTGGGCGTCCCAGACCGGCACGGCGGAGGAGTTCGCCGCGACGGCGGCCGCCCGGCTCGCGGCCTCCGGACGGGCACCGGAACTGCTCGCCATGGCGGACACGGCACCCGGCGCGCTCACCGGCGACACCGACCTGCTGGTGTTCAGCAGCACCTTCGGCGACGGCGACGCACCCGACAACGGCGCAGACTTCTGGCAGGCGCTCGGCGCGACCGACGCGCCGCGCCTCGACGGCGTCCGCTACTCCGTCCTCGCCTTCGGCGACTCCAGCTACGGCGACTTCTGCGGACACGGCCGCCGACTCGACGAACGCCTCGCCGAACTCGGCGCCACCCGGCTCTACCCCCGCACCGACTGCGAACCCGACGGCGAGGCCGCCGAACCCTGGCTCGGCGCCGTCCTCACCACCCTCGACACCGTCGACGCCCTCGACCCTCCGCGCACCGACACCCCCGCGTCGCCCTCACCGAGAACCGGCTCCTCAGCCATCCCGGCGCGGGCAAGGAGGTACGGCGCTTCACCTTCGACATCGGCGACGACCTCCGCTACGAACCCGGCGACGCACTAGGCGTCCGACCCGCCAACTGCCCCGAGCTCGTCTACGAATGGCTCACCGCCACCGGACTCGACCCCGCCACCGAAGTCGTCCTCACCGGCACCCGCACCGCCACGTTCGCCGACGCCCTCGCCCGCCACCTCGACATCACCCGCATCACCCCCGCGCTGCTCCGCCTCGCCGTCGAACAGACCGGCGACCGCGAGCCGAAGCACCTGCTCCGCCCGGACGACAAGGACGGCCTCGCCCGGTGGAGTTGGGGCCGGCAAGCGGTCGACGTCCTCGCCGAGTTCCCCGTCCGGCAGAGCGCGCAGGACTGGATCGACCTGCTGAAGCGCCTTCAGCCGCGCCTCTACTCCATCGCCTCCAGCCCGCTCGCCACCCCCAGCCGGGTCAGCCTCACCGTCTCCGTGCTGCGGTACGAGAGCCCGCGCGGCCAGCAGGGCAAGGGCGTCGCCTCCACCTTCCTCGCGGACGCCGCGCCCGGCACGGAGATCCCGCTGTTCGATGAATCGCGGACGGATCGGGGACAGGCCGTGGACAGGGCGAGACGGATCGGGGCGGGCGGACGGCCTGCCCCGCCTTCCGCGGTGCCGAAGCGGCGCGCTTCGACCTGGACCGGCCGGTGGAGCGTCTGAGCACACCCCCGCCCGCGACCTGAGCCGCCGTCATCGGCTCGCATGGGCGCGCTGTTCGGAATGCCGGAATTGAACAATTCGTTACCGAAGTCCTGCGGGGTGGCGCGCTGCGCGGAGAGCTGATCCCTGGCAGAGTTCCTGCCTTCGGGGAGTGCCCCGGCCGTCTCGTGGAACAGCGGCCGCCGCGCTCCGCTGTGTGCCCGCCCGCAGGGGCGGCGCAGGATGCCCGGCGGTCTCCAACCACCGCCGGGCATCCCGCGGGCCCGTCGTCATGTCAACGTGGTGCGCACAGCGGCGGGTCGAGGCCCCCCGGGAGGCACGGCTCAGCCGAGGGACAGCCGGGTGTCGACGGGGTACCAGGCGGCGTTGCCCGGTGCCGGGTTGAAGTCGTAGCGGACGCCGTCGCGGCCCAGCCCGACCAGTGCGAGCGAGGTGGTCGCCCAGATCCGTCCGTCGCCGAAGTCGCGGCGCTGGACGAGGGCGGCCGGATGGGTGCGGTCCAGCCCGTCACCGTCCGCGATCGCCGGCCAGTCGCCCCACACCTCGGCGGTCAGGGCGTCGGCGCCGTCGGAGGAGGCGGGGGCGGGCGCGGTCGGCGGCTCCGGTCGGCGGACCTCGGCCAGGCGGGGCCGGAAGTGCGCGAGCCGGGCGGCCATCATCCGCGAGGCGCGCCGCGAGGACGTGCGGTGCGAGGCGAGGCCCTCCATCCCGTCGTTGATGACGGCGTGCAGGCCCGGCTCCAGCGACCTGCGGGTCACCTCGGTGCCGCTCCACCCCAGCATCGACACCGCGTCCGGCCCGGCGGTGATCAGGTGGAACGGGTCATAACGCGCCCAGTCGCGGTCGGCGAGGTCGTCGCCCTCCGCGGCCAGCAGCGGTAGCTCACCGCGCGAGAGCCGCCCGGCCGGATCGGCCGGGAGCCCGAACCCGTTCAGGATGCAGGCCAGGCGGGGGGTGCGGCCGGCGCCGCCCGGGTCGACGGCCAGCCACGTGCCGCCCGCCACCAGATCGAGGCCGCCCACCAGCCGCGGCCGGGCGGGCCAGTGCCGGGCGGGCGGCAGCCACGCCCGGTCGGCGTACTCGTCGCGTGCGGCGAGAACGAGGACCGGCACCGCCGAGCCTGGATCGAAGCTGACGAACACGGTGCACACGGCGCATCCCCTCACCCCGGCGGTCCCCTACCTGCGATCCTCGCACGGGCGGCCCGGACCCGGGTGACCGGGCCGCCCGGTGCAGCAGTCAGGATCTGACGCGCAGTCCGGGCCGTGAGGCACCGTCCACCGTGGTCCGCGCCCGGATCCCGGACCGCTGCCGTCACGATGTCCACGCCGATCGGCCGCGGGACACCGCTTCGAGATGCGAGCGCGGTGCTGTCGGACCCGGGTGGAAGCATCCGCCACATGGATCTCGCCACCGTGTTCGCGGACCTCGACCGGGTCGCCTGGTCGGAGCTGCACCATGCCTACGGCCCCGCAGGTGATGTCCCCGATCTGCTGCGCGCATTGACCGCGGCCGACCCGGAGGCCGTCGCGGAGGCCGAGTACGAGCTGTGGAGCGGCCTCGTGCACCAGGGCACGGTCTACGAGGCCACGGTGGCGGCCGTCCCATTCCTGGCCCGCCTCGCGGCGGCAGGACTGCGCCGCGCGGAGCTGCTCGGCATGCTGGGAGCCGTCGCCGAGAGCACGGACGAGCACGGCCCGGCCCGGCCGGGTGCGGCACGCGCGGCGGTCGTCGCCCAGCTGCCGCTGGTACTGCCCCTGCTCGCGGACGCCGCCCGCGAGGTGCGGCAGTACGCGGCCTGGACGGTGGGCCACTGCGGGCAGGACGCGGGCCCGGAGGCCCGGGCGGCGTTGCGGCGGCGCTGGGCGGCGGAGACCGATCCGGTGGTGCGCGCGGACGTGCTGACCGCGTGCGTCCTGGTCGACCGGGACGCGGCGGAGGAGCTGTGCGCGGCCGCGCTGCGAGCGGCGGAGCCCCCGGCGGTGCGGGTGGCCGCGCTGCTGGCGCGCGGGGCGGCGGGCTGTCCGTGGGACGAGGAGTCCGCCGCCGAGCTCGCGGCGCTGCTGCCGCTGCGGCCGCACCTGGCAGGCAGCCGGTGGGAGCGGGAGCCTCTGAAGGCCCTCACCGTCGCCCTGCACGAGCGCGGCGACGTGGACGCGGCGATCGATCTCGTCGCCGTGGCGCTGGACCGCGCGGCGCGGGAGCTGCGCTCCGGCGCGGATCCCGGGGCGGCGGCCGGCGAGGCGACCTGGGCCGCCCAGTCGCTTGCGCTGCGTTCTCGGAGCGCCCCGGCACGGCTGCTGCCGGCGATGCTGCCGCTGCTCGACGCCCCGGCCACCGCCGGCGGCGTCAGCGCCGCGGTGAGCGAGTGGGCCGTGCCCGCCCCGCAGGCGGTCCCGGCCCTCGTCCGCCTCGCCGAGGGGACCGACGAGCCGGCCGACCGGGCCCTGGCAGCCCTGGTGACGCTGGGCGCATCCGAGGCCGCGGATCTCCTCGCGCGGCACCTGCCGGACCGGCCGTACGCGCTGGAGGCCGCCTTCCGCCGCGCCGTGCAGAAGCCCCCGGCGCCGCTTCCGTGCACTCCGGCGCTGCTGCTCGCCGTCCGGGACCGGCTGGCGGCCCGGACTGCCGACGCCTCGACCCCGCGCGAGCGCCCGTCGTTGACGGCAGGTGGCCTCGCGGCCGTCAACGAGCCGGTCCATCTCATCGGCCTGCTGGCGGGTTGGGGGCCCGCCGCCCGGGACGCGGTTCCCGAGTTGGTGGACGCGCTGCCGCATCGCCCCGCCCCCGTCGCCCGGGCGCTCGCCGTTGTCGCCGACGCGCGGCTCCACCCCGGTGTGGCTGCCGCGCTGCGGGAGCGTGCCGTGACCGGCTCCCTGCCGGACCGCCAGGAGGCCGCGACAGCGCTCCACGCACGGACGGGCGACATGGAGCCCCTGCTCACCGTCCTGGCCCTGGCGCTCGGCGAACGCTCCGGATCGCGCGACCACGCCGTCCGGGCCGCCGCCTCGCTCGGCGAGCAGGCCCGTCCGCTGCTTCCCCACCTCCTGGCACTGCTCGCCGAACCGGCGGAGAGCCGGGCCGACCTCCACGCGGTCGAGGCGGGCCTGGCGGCTGCCGCCGCGGTCTGGGACCTGACCGGTGATCAGGAAGCCGTCCTTCCCGTGGTGCTGGAGGGCCTGACCTGGCCGCCCGGCTTCTGGTTCCACCGGGTCGCGAACCACGCGGCCCGGGTCGCCGCCCTCCTCGGCCCCGCCGCGCGGCCGGCCGTCGTGCACCTGCTGCCGATGCTCGACCGGCCGGACACCGCCGCGGCCGCCGCGCGGGCGCTGGTGGCCGCACATCCCGGCAGCGACCGCCCCGCCGGCGTCACGCTCACCGACCTCGTCGACCGCGTCCGCGCCGCCGCCGGGCCGGTTGCGTCCCAGCGCTCCGTACTGGCTGCGCTGGACACACTCGCCGCCCTCGGCCCTGCCGCCTTCACTCCGATCCAGATCGAGAGCGTCCGGCAGCTCGCCGAGGGGGACAGCCGCATCGTGGGCCTCGGAAGCCACACCGAGCTCATCCGCGAGGACGAGGAGGTCCGCACCGTCGCCCGGCGCGTGCTGGCAGACCTGACACGCTGAACGTCCGACGCGCCGGGAGGGCTCACTCACGCCGCACACGCATCGGCCGCTGGCCGTACCCAAGTGGTCGGCGCCGTAAATCCTCCGGGGGTGCCGGCGAAGCCGCTGGTGGGCAGGATGGCGTGAGCGAAACCCAGTCGTTCAGGCCTCCTTGTCAGCGAACCTGGTCGCTCTTGGGCCCGATGCCTTTGACCCTGGTCGGAGTTCCCTCCGGGGCGAACGAGTGGTGGAAGGTGAAGGCTTGCGGCGCGGAGCCGTGGTCGTGGAGGTGTTCCAGCCTGGAAACCCCGTCCTGCCAGGTGGGTATCACGCCGTCGGAGACCCACCAGAACACGTAGCTCGGGTGTGCTGTCCTCTCGAACCAGTCGTAACGCCTGTTCAGCGCCTCACGGTGCAGACCGGTGTAGATGGCGTCGAAGGCGGAGGGCAGGTCGGTCCAGAGTGAGAGGGTCGCGGCCAGGGCGGTGGTTTCCACCGTACGGCCCTTGCCGTACCAGGTCGGTACGGCGAACTCTCCCCATGCACCCCAGTCGGCCTCGAAGAGTGTGCCCCGGTCGCCGTCTGCCGCTTCAGCACGAGCGAGGTACCCGGGGTGCTGGCTGATCTTCCGGTAGACGGCCGCGCCGCTGTCGTAGAACTCGTTCGTGAGAGGTGTTGGATCGGCGAGAGGTGACTTCAGGACGCCGAATGTGTACAGCGCGAGATGGGGCATGTGTCTCTCCCTGGTTGGGGGTGTCTGGTGTGGACCCGGTTCGGTGGCTTACGCATGGGGGCGCGGATTCGTGGGGCGTGACCGACTCATCCCGTCGCGGGTGGCTCAGCCTGAAGGAACTCCTGTGCAACCGTGGGCGATCGCCGAAGACAAGGTGAAGGTAGCTGCCTCTGCGGGCCATGTCGAAGTTGCGTTTTCCCTGTCCAAGTGGCCTCTTGCACCGGTCATTGCGGGGGCCGGGGCGGTGACGGGCGCTGCGGGGTACCAGTGATCCACTTCGGCCGATCGGTTCGCCCGCCATGCCCGTCCGCACCCCCTGTCCGACAGCCCCGAGTGCCGCCGAGCGCGTGCGGTTGAAGAAGACGGCCTACGGCTACACGACCGAGCACCGGCTGCGGGTGCGTGCACGGGTGGTGCTGCACGCCGCGCGTGGACGCTCCAACGCATGCATCGCCCGGGAGGAGGGGGCTGCATGTGGACACCGTGCGCCGCTGGCGCGGCCGGTTCGCCCAGGCGGGCGCCTGCCCGGGCTCAAAGACCGTCAACGCTGCGGCCGTGCCGCCTCGTTCACACCGCTGCAGGCCGCCGAGGTCAAGGCGCCGGCCTGCCGGCTGCCTGCCCAGAGTGAAGTACCGCTCTCACGCTGGTCGTGCCCGGAACCGGCCGCGAGGCCGCCCGGCCGGGCATCGCCCCGTTCATGTCGGCGTCGACCGTGCGTCGCCGGCTGGCCCAGGACGCGCTCAAGCCCTGGCAGCACCGCTCCTGGACGATCTGCTGGCCAGGATCGACCGGCACACCGCCGATCACCGAGAGGAATCCTCTGTCGCACCGGCAGCGTGAACAGCCCCCGAAGGATTTACGGTGCCGATCACTAAGTCGACATGTGACCTGTGGTCGGAACGTCACGGATCACCGTCGATCCGAGGAGCCGGCGCGCGGCGGAGGACGGTTGCGTCGACGAGGTCGGTCGGTTCGAGTTCGATCGCGCGGCGGAGCTGCTCCATGCGTTCCGGCAGCGGTTCCCAGCCGGGTTCGCCGGCCATGTCGAGGTTGAGGCCCTGGATCTCGCGGACGTAGGCGCGGGCGAGGCCCCGGAAGTGCAGCGGCAGGCCGGGCCGGCTGCGGCCACTGGGGGAGACGCTCACCCACAGGGCGTCGGTGGTCTCGTTCTTCCGGCCGGCGGGCTTCGCGGCGTCCCGCACGACCAGGCGGCTGCGCACCGTCAGCCAGTGCCTCATCGCCGCCTGTGTCTGGGGCGACAGCGCCACGGTCTCGGTGACCGGTTCGGCGTGCAGGTTCCGGTGCTGGGGCAGCCGGGTGACGCGGATTCTGCCGCGGCCGGCGTCGACGTCGCCCACGCGCAGGTGGCAGAGTTCGCCGGCCCGGCAGCCGGTGTCCAGCACCGTGCCGATGATTGCGAGAATCCGGCTGCGGGCCTCGGACCGGCCAGGCCGGACCGCCCGCTCCAGGTGGCCGAGGAGGATGCTGCGCGGGCGGGCGGCGACGACCGGCCGGAGCACGACCCGCAGGTCGCGGTCCGGGAGCACGACGGCGATGCCCGCCCGGGCGCCGAGGATCTGCAGGCAGTCCTCCCGCACCCTCATGGACGCGGGCGACGGCTGGTCCGGCCGGGCGGCCGGCTTGCGCCGGAGCAGGCCCATTTCCGCCGCCCCGAGATAGGCGGCGAGGGTGTCCGGTGCAAGGATCTCGGCGAGTGATTCGGCAGCCGCCGACGGGATCTCGCCGCGTTCCAGGGCGGTGCGGAGTTCACCGGCCACCCACCGGAGTTGCTTCGCGCGGGACTTGCTCGTGGGTGGTGCGCAGGCGAGCTCCACCACGGCGTTCAGCGCCTCGACTGAGGCCGTTGCTGCCACTGGGACGTCTGCCATTGGGCCACCCTAGTAGGGCTTGGTCAGGTCCATAGGGGGTGTGGGTATGTCGCAGTGGCAGGTGGGGCATGCGCCGGCCCGGGTGGCGAGGAGTGACTGCAGCTCGCGGACGACCTGGTGGAGGCTCAGGCCGCTGCCGTTCCTTTGGGGCCCGGGTCAGCCTCCTCCGCAGGGTGCAGTAGGCGTGGGCGAGGGCGACGAGGGTGACGTGGTGGTGCCAGCCGGTGTAGGTGCGGCCCTCGAAGTGGGCAAGTCCGAGGGCCTGCTTCATCTCGCGGTAGTCGTGTTCGATGCGCCAGCGGAGTTTGGCGAGTCCGACCAGGGTGGTCAGCGGGGTGTCGGCGGGAGGTCGCAGAGCCAGAACTGGACCGGCTCGGGTTCTCTGGCCGGCCACTCGGCCAGCAGCCAGCCCTCGGGCAGCTCGACGCCGTCGGTGGCGTCGCGGATCTCGCGTCCGGCGGGGCGGATCCGTAGCGCGACGAACCGCGAGTACATGCGCTTCAATCCACTACGGCCCTTGCCCGGGCGTGAACCCTCGCGCCAGGACACCGGCTTGGCCGAACCGCGGCCCGCCTCGACCACCAGTGCCTTCACGCTGCGGGCCGGATCGGGGTACCTGGCCACCGGCGCCGTCGTGGCCGCCGCCTCGTCGCCGACGGGGGACGAACAGTCAGCAAGGCCGTCACGAAGCTGACCGGTGAGAGCGCCGCCGTCGATGTCGGCATGCTGGTGAACGCCCTACGACCGGTCCGGCTCCCCGACGGCCTGGAGGGCACCCGACTCGAAGCCGACGCCCTGCGCGACCGGGTCGCGGCCGAGCTGGGCGTCGAGGCCGCGTTCACCAACGTCGACGGCGTCGGCTACTTCCGCCCCTCGACCCACGTTTACAACACGGCCGCCGACTTCCAGGACTTCGCCGAGCGCTACGTCCCCGTGCTCGGTAGCCGGGCCCGCAGCATGGCGGAGCAGCACTGATGTGAAGTCCACGGGAGGCCGCCACCTCCCGTCGGCCTGGCCGGTGTCTCGCCGCCGTCGATGTCCTCCTCGCCGACCGGACCGAGGAGAACCGGACCGAGGAGACCGGACCGAGGAGAGCCCGGCTGCGGCCCGGGCCGCGTTCCGGGCCGTTCCGGTGTTGCAGCGGTGCTGCGTACCGGCCGGCGCGGAAGGCAACGAGTTCTGCCTCCTGCGCACCCGGCTCCAGCCCCGCCGAGCAGCAGCCCCCGGTGCCGAGTCGCTCCGCTGTTCGGGTGAGGCCGGGGGCGGTGGAGCGTCGGGCCCGGGCGCGCCACCGTGCGATCCTGCGGAGCCGCACTTCGGCGGGCGAGGCGTCGGGCAGCCGGGTGGCCCCGACTCCATGAGGCCGAAGGCCTGTGGTCATACCGTGCAGGATCCGGGAACCCCGGCAGAATCGAATGTGGACCGCTTCGTCCGCGCCTCCGTCGCCCGGTTCCGCCGGTCCGCCTGCTTGCACCCGTACCGCCCAGTTCAGAGGAGCACCCCATGCCCGACTTCCACCCGGAGCACGATCGCCTGGTCGTCAGGCCGATCGGGGAACCCGCCGCGGGCGCCGACACCCGTAGGGGCGAGGTGGTGGCGGTGGGACCCGGCCGGCCCCTGGAGAGCGGCAAGCCGCACCCGGTGGACGTCAAGGTCGGCGACCGAATCGTCTTCGCCACGTTCTCCGGCTCGGCGATCGAGGTTGAGGGGGAGACGTACCTGGAGGTCCCCGAGGACGAGGTCCTCTCGTTGTCCGCCGAGTAGGAGAGCCTCATGGCCGAGCAGTCGAAGGCCCGGATCGGCGTCACCGGACTGGCCGTGATGGGCCGCAACCTGGCCAGGAACTTCGCCCGCCACGGCTACCGGGTCGCCGTGCACAACCGCACGCAGGCCAGGACCAACGCCTTGCTGGAGGAGTTCGGCCACGAAGGCGAGTTCGTCCCGGCCGAGTCGCCGGAGGCCTTCGTCGCGGCGATCGAACGCCCACGCATGATCGTCATCATGGTCAAGGCGGGTGCTCCGACCGACACGGTCATCGACGAGCTCGTCCCGCTGCTCGACGAGGGCGACGTGCTGGTGGACGGCGGGAACGCCCATTTCCTCGACACCCGACGTCGGGAGTCCGCCCTTCGCGAGCGCGGGCTGCACTTCGTCGGCAGCGGCATCTCCGGCGGTGAGCAGGGCGCGCTGGAGGGGCCCAGCATCATGCCGGGCGGCACGGCGGAGGCGTACCGGTTGCTGGGGCCGCTGCTGGAGGACATCGCGGCCCAGGTCGACGGCAGGCCCTGCTGCACGCACGTCGGACCGGACGGTGCCGGCCACTTCGTCAAGATGGTCCACAACGGCATCGAGTACGCGGACATGCAGCTGATCGCCGAGGCGTACGACCTGCTGCGCCACGCGGCGGGCATGCAGCCGGCCCAGATCGCCGAGGTGTTCCGCACCTGGAACGGAGGGCGGCTGGAGTCCTACCTGATCGAGATCACCGCGGACATCCTCGCCCACACCGACCCGGAGACCGGGCGGCCCTTCGTCGACGTCGTGCTGGACCGGGCCGAGCAGAAGGGCACCGGACGCTGGACGGTCCAGACCGCGCTGGAGCTCGGTGCCCCCGTCGGCGGCATCGCGGAGGCAGTCTTCGCCCGCTCGCTGTCCGGCAGCGTGCCCCTGCGCGAGGCGGGCCGCGGTCTGCCGGGACCGACCGAGACCTGGCTCGACAGCGCTGCCTTCGACCGCTTCGCCGAGGACGTCGAGCAGGCCCTGTACGCCTCCAAGATGGTCGCGTACGCCCAGGGCTTCAACCAGATCCAGGCGGGCAGCGCCGAGTACTCCTGGCAGATCGACCCCGGCGCGATGGCCGCCATCTGGCGCGGCGGTTGCATCATCAGGGCGCGGTTCCTCAACCGGATCAAGGCCGCGTACGACGAGGACCGGGCGCTGCCCACCCTGCTGACCGACGTCCACTTCAGGGAGGCGCTCGGGTCCGCGCAGTCGGCCTGGCGGCGGGTGGTCTCGACGGCGGCGCAGCTGGGCGTGCCGGCACCGGGCTTCGCGACGGCGCTCGCGTACTACGACGGCCTGCGGGCGGAGCGGCTGCCGGCCGCCCTCATCCAGGGGCAGCGGGACTTCTTCGGCGCGCACACCTACCGGCGGGTCGACCGCGACGGGGTCTTCCACACCCGCTGGGAGGAGCCGAGCCGTCCGGAGGAGGGCTGACCGGCGCGCCCGTGCCACGGCCCCAGCGGGCGAACCCGGTGGGGCCGTGGCACGCGGGCGCGCCGGTCAGCCGGTGGTGACGACCATCCGGAAGCGGGCGGCGCCGGCGAGCATCCGGTCGTAGGCCGCGGTGATCCCTTCGAGCGGTACCGTCTCGACCATCGCGCGGATGCCGTGGAGCAGGCTGAACTCCATGGTGTCCTGCACGTCCTGCGCGGTGCCCGAGGGGTGGCCGCGGATGATCTTGCCGCTCATGAGCAGCTGGTTCGGGCTGATGCCCAGCGGTGCGGCGTCCGCGCCGATCACCACGAGCTCGCCCCGGGTGGCCAGACCGTCCACGGTCGCCGTGATGGCCTCGGAATTCGCGGCCGTTCCCAGGACCACCTGTGCTCCGCCGAGCGACTGCAGTGCCTCCCCGACGCCGGCGCCCGCCGTGCTGTCGACGTAGTGGTGCGCGCCGAGCTCCTTGGCGAAGTCCGCCTTGGCGGCCCCGCGGGCGATGGCCACGGTCTCGAAGCCCATGGCGACCGCGTACTGCACCGCCAGGTGGCCGAGACCGCCGATGCCCAGCACCGCGACCAGATCGCCCGGCTTGGCGGAGCTGCGCCGCAGTCCGTTGAACGTCGTGACGCCCGCGCAGCCCAGCGGGGCCGCCTCGACCGCCGACAGCCCGTCGGGAATCCGGGCCAGGGCGTCCACCGGTGCGATCACCGCGTCGGCGTACCCCCCGTCGTAGGCCCAGCCGGGCACCTTCAGGCTCTCGCAGACGATGAAGTCGCCCTGTCGACAGCGCCGGCAGTGGCCGCAGCTGCCGCCGAACCAGCCGACCGCGACCCGGTCGCCCACCCGCCAACTGGCGTGGACGCTCTCGCCCACGGCCTCGATGCGCCCCGCGATCTCGTGGCCCGGCACCAGCGGGAACCGAACGCCCGGCAGGAGGGCATCCACGAAGGCGGTGTCGCTGTGGCAGATCCCGCACGCCTCCACCACCACCCGTACGTGGCCCGGGCCCGGCTGGGGTACGTCACGCTCGACGATCTCGAAGCGCCCGCCGGCGGCCGGGACTTGTGCGACTCGATAGGTACTCAATCCGGATCTCTCCCAAGCACTGGTACGACCAGGTACTGCGAGGGCAGCCCCCGCAGAAGGCATTCCCGCGCCCAGCACATCAGTTTCGGCTCGATCGCGCAGGGCGGGCAGCGGGTTGTGGACGTACCGGTCCGGCCGTTCACGGCTGCGCGCCTGTGCCGATCGGGTGAACGGCGTGCGGATTTGCCGGCACCCCGACCGGCTACTGGAGCAGTGCGGTGTGCGGGTGTTCCGGCGATGCCGGGCAGGCGTGGAGCTGCTGGTCGCAGCCGTCGCCGATGGTGATCACGGTCGGTCTCGCCGGGTCGGGGCAGTCGGTGTGCCCGGAATCGGTGGTTTGCACCCTCCCGGACCGGCAGGACTCGGCTCCCGGTGGGGTCAGTGGCGGTGGTGGTTGTCGGGCTGCGACGGGTCGCCGGGGTGTTCGAGCCCGGGGACGAGGGTGAGGCGGTGGGCGCGGGCGTGGTCGAGCCAGCGGACGAAGGCGAGGCGGCGGGCCGGGCCGAGCAGGTCGAGGGCTGCGTCCGGGCCGGGGACGGCACGGGTGCGGGTCGACACGAGCGCCGCCGTCCAGCCGGCGGCGGTGACCCGGCGGCCGGGCGGGGCGGCACGCAGAGCGGCGGCGAGCGCGACGGGGAGGGTCTCCGGGTCGGCCTCGAAGTCGCCGTCGGCGGTGGCGAGTTCCCAGACGGTGGCGGGTGCGGGCCGGTGGGGGTCGAGCGGTGGTGCGGTGACGTGGGCGGTGACGGCGGCGAAGACCGCGCGGACGGCGGCGCAGCCCTCGAACGCCGCGGCGGTGATCGAGCCCATCTCGACGGCGGCCCGCTGGTCGAGGCGGACCGGTGGAGCGGCGGCGCAGTCGAGCCGGCGGACGCGGGCCTCGGCGGTGCAGAGCGCCTCGGTGAGCAGGACCTGGGCGACCCAGCGGGTGAGCTGGCGGTCCTCCGGGCTGCCGGGGGCGGGCAGTGCGGAGGACCGCGGGCCGGTGCGGAGGGCGGCCAGCCGGCGGTCGAGCTCGGTGCGGGGGAGGGGGCGGCCGTCGAGCAGGCCGAGGAGGGCGGGTCCGGCGGTCACGGCTCGATCACCAGCTCCACCGTCGGGGTGTACTGGCAGCGGCCGAACCACATCACCTTCGCGAGCGCCCAGTACGCGCCGGGCTCGGCGTCGGCCGGGACGGTGATGTCGAGGGTGACGGTGTGTCGGGCGCCGGGCGGCAGGGTGAAGCCGCGGACGGGGTCGGGGAGTGCGTCCCAGCAGCCGTAGGGGGCGACCACCTGGATCTCGCCGCGGATCTCGCCGCGCGTGCGGTTGTCGAGGACGACGCCGAGCGTGCTGCGCCGGCCCGGCGACAGCCGGACCGAGGGGGTGGTGACGGAGACGGACAGGCCGGTGTCGCGTCCGTCGGCGGCCCGGGTGCCCTGGGCGGCCGTCCAGTCCTCGGGAGTCCCGCTGCCGGCGGGCAGCAGTGCGGGCAGGTCGCCGACGGCGACGGTGGCGACGTCCTCGACGAGCTGGCCGCCGTACTCGGTGCGGACGGCGACGAAGTACAGGCCGGGCTCGGTGCCGGCCGGCGGGTCGAGCGTGAGCGGGAAGCGCACATGGCCGGAGGGGACTAGCCGGTAGGGGCGGCGGCGGACGGAGACGCGCCAGCCGTCGGGGGCGAGGACCTCGGCGGTGCCCTCCACCTCGGCGTCCACCAGGTGCGAGGCGAGGACGGCGGACAGCTCGACGGGACCGCCGGCCGTGCGGACGAGGCCGGGGGAGAGGCCGACCGACACCGGCAGGTACCCCATCGGCGCGGGGCCCCGGTTGTGCAGCCAGTACCGGGCGTGGACGGGCTGCGCGGCCTCCCCGGCCGGCCCGAGCACGGCGGTCGCCGGTCCGGGGGAGCCGGTGGCCTCGGGCACCGCCGTCACCGTGAGCACCTCCGCGCCGGCCAGCACCAGGTCGGCCGGTGGCCCGCCCGGTTGCTCCAGCAGGTCGGAGGCGTACGGCGTGGAGAGCCGGAGCGAGCCGTCCAGCCGGGCCGTCCGCCCGAGGCCGGTGGACTCGATCAGCCGCAGGGTGACCGACGACCCGGGGGAGACGGCCGCCGCGGAACCGTGCGCGATCGGGTTGCCGGTCGGCTTGAGGGCGGACAGCAGCACCTCCCGTTCCGGTTCGACCCGCAGCCAGGAGCAGGCCCGGGGCAGCCCGCCGGCCCGGCCGGGCGGGAGCAGCCGGGCGTGCAGCGGGTGGTTGAACTCCTGGCCCTGTGCGGGCAGGTGCTGTGCCCGCCAGTCGCCGTCGCCGCCGGTCAGGGCGTACCCGAACTCGTGGGTCCAGTGCTGGAGTTGGAAGGACGCGCCGTCGGGCAGTGTGCGCTTCGGCGGGTCGATCCAGACGCCGGAGGGCCAGCCGGTGCAGGAGCGCATCAGCGACAGGTGGAGGGCGCCGGACGGGTCGACGGCGAATCCGGGCAGTCCGCGGGTGAGCAGGGCCACGGTGCGGTCGGCGAGCCGTTCGCCGTCGGGGAGCCGACCGGGGCAGACGGCGCGGATCACGGCGTCGGCGAGGTCGGCGGCGAGTGCGGCCGGGTCGGTGGTGACCAGCGCGGGCAGGGCCCACAGGTCGCGGAGGTCGGCGTTGGGCTGCCAGACCTCGTGCAGTGGCTTGTCGGCGGGCACCCAGACCGCGCCGTGCTCGGCGAGGGCCGCCGCGTGCGTGGCGCCGGCCCGTTCCAGCAGCGCCGCTGCGGCCGGATTGGCGTCGGGGCCGCCGAGGACGATCCGGACGTCGGGCAGGTTGGAGTCGACGTCGAGCCAGCCGTACCGGGCCCGGTCGGCGCTGGTGGTGGTCGCGGTCACCCCGACGCGGGCCAGGGCGACCACCAACTCCCTTGCGCTGTGGGCATCGTCGACGGTGGGAACGATCACCTCGGCCACGCCGAGCGCCCGGTCGCCGAGCGGGTCGCCGTTCGGGTCGGTGAGCGAGACGCGGGCGGTCGATCCCAGGCCGAACCACGTGTTGGCCGGGTTGTCGAGCGTCCAGGGTGCCTCGGCGGCGTCCACGTCCGGCAGGGCGAAGCCGCGCCCGACCACTGCTCCTGCCACCTCGCTGACCGGGAGGCCGCCCGGCAGGTCGACCGGGAAGCGCAATCGCAGCAGCCGGTCGGCGCCGGCGTAGTCGGCCAGCACGGTCCGGCAGTCGACGTGGTCCACGCCGTCCCAGAGGGTCACCGTCTGTCGGTAGGCGATGCCGTCGACGGTGCCGGTGACCACCAGCCGTTCGCCCAGCGGGCCGGTCTCGCGCCGCACGGTGGCGTCCGCGGCGGACGAACCGACGACCGGGCCCTTCGGGACCAGGTGCCACGGCCCCTCGCCGAAGTCCGGGTGCTGCGGGTACTCCTCGTACACCCGCACCTCGTTGCCGACCTGGTCCTCGCGCAGGAGTTCCCGTCCGTGCAGCAGGTCGTGGACGGAGCTGAGCGCGCCGCCGCGCGCCGGGTCCGCGGTGACCCGGTAGCGGGCGTTGGCGGCGCTGAGACCGTCCGCGGCCTGCCACAGGGCGTCGGCCGGGCCGTCCGCCAGCGTGTAGGTGCGCCAGCCGAGTGCCGGTACCGCGTCGGCGCGAAAGTGCAGCGTGCCCCGGTCGACCGCGCACGGCACCGGTCGGCCGTCCTGGTCGAGTACCCGCGTGTCGTCGAGGCCGTCCGGCAGCCGGAGCGACACCATGCCGGAGCGTTGGAAGGACAGGGAGTTGGCGACGACCACCGCGTGGTCGTCGCCGGTGCCGATCCGGCCGGTCAGCGCATCGAGCGAGGCGTCGCGGACGGCGGCGGCCAGGTCGTGGGCCTCGCGCCAGCCGCCCAGCAGGTCCAGGTAGACCTGGTCGGACTCGGATCCGGTGATCGCGTCGTGGTGCGCGCCGTAGGCGAGGTGGCGCCACACCTTGTCGAGTGCCGCCTCCGGGTAGCGGCCGAGGCCCTGGACGGCTGCCAGGGTGGCGAACCGCTCCGCGTCCAGCGCCGCCGTCTCGGCCGCCCGCTGGGCCTGCTTGGTGTCGATGTAGGAGACGTCCTTGCCGGTGTACACGGGGTTCATGTCCCGGGTCTGCGGGCTCGGATGCCGTCCGGCGGCGGTGAGTTCGGCCCGGACGGCGGTCAGGAAGTCCCGCGGGGTGCCGCAGACGAACCGTGGCCACAGGTACTTCGCGGCCCACGAGCGGTGGATCTCGGTGACCCACTTGTTCGGCGGGGTGTAGTCGGTGCCGACCGGCAGCAGCAGGTTCCGCGTCGCGCCGACCGGCTTGAGCCCGCGGTACAGCTCGTACACGGCCTGCTCGGCGGCGGCCAGGTCGGGGGAGGAGTCCATCCACCAGCCCGCCGAGTAGTGGTGCGGCATGTAGTGGGTGAGCACCCCGCGCCCGGACGGCGAGATCCATTCGAACTCGCTCGGGAACTGCATGACCGTCGCGTCGTCCTTGGCCGTGCGGAAGTTCTTCTGGATCGGCCCCCACTGGTGGAACGGGCCGCGCGCCCAGGCGCTGCCGGTCAGTCCGGCGGCGGCCAGGTAGCCGGGGAACTGGGGATCGTGGCCGAAGACGTCCAGCTGCCAGGCGGTCTGCGGATCCCCGCCGAGGATGTCGCGCTGGTAGCCGATGCCGTACAGCAGGTTGCGGATCGTGGTCTCGGCACCGGTCAGGTTGGTGTTCGGTTCGTTGTAGGTGCCGCCGACCAGCTCCACCTGCCCGCTCGCCAGCAGCTCCCGCAGCTGCGCCCGGCGCTCGGGGTGCTGGTCGAAGTACGGCTTGAGGTAGTCGACTTCGGCGAGGACGAACTTGTACACCGGGTCGCGCTGCGCCAGTTCCAGGTGTGCGTCGACCAGGGCGAAGCCGTTGCGCTCCCACAGCGGGCGGGTCGTGGCGTCGCCGGACAGCAGTTCCCAGGGGGAGGTGTAGGCGGCCTGGGTGTTCCACCAGACCGGGTCGTAGTGGAAGTGGGAGACCATGAACATCGTCCAGCCGGGCTCGGCGACCTCCAGCTCGCCGGGGGCCTCGGCGTCGCCGGCGGTCACTCTGACCGGGCGGCGCTCGCCGGGCACCGGGGCGTCGACCTCCAGCGGGACCTCGACGGTGCCCGCGCCGGTCGCGACGCCGCGGACGCCCGGGCCGGTCACGACGATGCGGGACGGCGGGCCGTCCACCGTCAGCCGCAGTATCTGGCGCGGCGCGGCCTCGGTGCCCGTGAACAGATCGGTGGAGGTGACCTTGGTGATGCGGACGACCGACACGGGGTGTCCTTCCTCGGGGCTGGCCCTGGTACGAGGTTAGGGCCTCTCTTTCGGATCCTGTCGGATCAGCGCTGGGGGAGGATGCCCGGCGTCGCGCGCCCGGCAAGATCCGAAAGAGAGGGCCTCTGCCCGAGCGGGCGGGCCGCGTCGTACGCCACGGCGACGCGGCCCGCCCGCAGTGGGCGGAGAGGTGCGGTGGTGGGGCCTAGGTGCCCCAGGCCTCGAACTCGTAGATGCGGGCGGCCGGATCGCTGGTCTGGGTCGGGTCGGTGATCACCAGCCGGACGTAGCGGGCGGTGAGGGAGACCGGGTGGGTGGTCGTTGCGGCGGTGTTGCCGGTGACGGTGACGGCGGTGGTCCACGGGTCGCTGGTGGCGCCCCGGACCTGGACGGTGAAGTCGCGGGTGTTCCACGAAGGGCTCTCACCGCCCGCCTGGGCGTGCTTGACCACGAAGCCGGTCAGGCCGCGGGCCGAGCCGAGGTCCACCTCCAGCCACTTGCTGCCGGTCAGCGTGCACCACTTGTCGCTGTTGCCGCCGGACACCGAGCCGTTGACGGCCTTCGCCGCCGTCTCGCCGGCGTTGCACTGGCCGGACGCGGTGGCCGGGCGGTTCAGCGCCAGGTTGCTGCCGGTCGCGGCGGACCAGGTGACGGTGGTGCTCGCGGCGGCGGAGCGGCCGTACTCGGTGGAGACCGCCTCGACGTCCAGCACGGTCGAGGTCTCGGTGCCGACCCGGTCGAGCTGCGGGACGAACCAGGCGCTGTTCGGCGTCGCGCCGAGGAAGGTGCGGCTGCCGTCCGGGTTGCGCCGGTACACCTCGTAGTGGTGGACCGAGCCGGTGGCGGAGGGGGCCCAGGCGAGCCGCAGCGACCGGCGGGTGGGGCTGACGTCGGTGGAGCCGAGGACGGTCGGTCCGGTCGGGGCGGAGGCGGTGTCCACGGCGCCGTCACGGACGGCGAGTTGGCCGACCTTGACGTCGAGGGAGGGCGTGGTTCCGGTGGTCTGCAGACCCAGCTGGGCGATGGTGCGGCCGGCGAACGGCGACAGGTCGAGCGTCCGGCGCTCCCAGCCTGCCGTGGTGGTGGAGCCCAGGTCGAGGGTGGTGAAGACGGTCGGCGAGTCCGTGAAGGCGACGGCCGCCCGGAGGTGGGTGGCCCCGGCGGCGGGGGTCCTCAGGACGACGTCGAGGCGGGTGTCCGCGGCCACCGGCAGCCGGGTCTGGTAGAGCCGTACCGTGTTGTCGGAGTCGAGGGTGCCGGTGAGGCGCAGCGCGGAGCCGCCCTCGTAGGCGTCGGTGAAGTCGATCGACGGGGTGATCCTGGTGCCGGTGGAGGAGACCAGCCAGCGGTAGGTCGGTGGGACGTCCTGGACGGAGAGGTTGTTCCAGCCGGCGGAGGAGACCCGCACGCCGCCGGAGTTCCAGAAGTCGCCCTGCCCGGCGTCGAAGGAGGTGACGAACGGTTTGGCGGTGATCGGCGAGGACTCCGGGACGTAGGTCGCGAGGCCCTTCCAGGACGAGGAGGTCGCGGTGTTCGACGGGTCGCCGTTGGCGCCGTCCCAGTAGCGTGCCTCGCGGGCGTAGGAGTCGGCGCGGCCGGTGGCCGAGGTGTGGGTCCACTCCGGGCGGTAGAGGCCGAGCGAGGTGGTGTGCGGCCGGTTCGCGGGGAAGAGCGCGTTCCAGTTCACCGAGGAGTTGTAGCCGTTGGCCTCGGTGTCGATGCCGGAGTAGAGCTCGTACTCGCTGCGGCCGAGCGAGCGGGCCAGTGTCCGGGAGGAGTCGAGGCCGGAGGCGGACCAGCCGAAGTTGAGGAAGGCCGAGTCGGAGGTCTTCTGCCCGGACTCCTGGAGGAACGCGTCGTTGGCGGAGGTGAGGGCGTTCTGCCAGCTCACCGAGCCGGACTCGGTCATCGCGTCGTACCACATGAACCCGACCGGTCCGAGCGAGCGGGCGTAGCGCATCTCGTCGCGCAGCGCGGTGGCGAGCGCCGAATCGCCGCCGTCCGTCTCCTGGTTGACGAACCAGCCGTCGAATCCGTAGTACTGGGCGGCCTGCACGAGTTTGTCGGCGACCGGGTAGCGGCTGCCGGACTTCTGGGCGAAGTCGCGCACCCACTGGAGCTTGCCGCCGTACGCGGTGGGCGGGAAGAAGACCGTTCCGTACACCTTCACGCCGTTGCGGTGGGCGGCGTCGATCACGGTCGGGTTGGGGGCGAGGATCAGGCCCTCGCCGGCCGAGCCGCCCCAGAACACCAGCGTGTCGACGTACTGCCAGTGGCCGAAGGCGTAGTAGTTCGGGTCGGTGGAGCCCTGCGAGGGGTTGTTGGACGTCGGCCCGAACGACACGAGCGAGACCACCTTGCCCTCACCGGGGCGGGCGTTGGCGTTGGCCTTGAGCGCCGGGTCCGACACGCGGGGCTGGAGCGGGACGGTGGCGCGGTTGAACCGGGCGTCGGGGTCGGTTGCCGGATCCCAGTCGAGGATCGTGTTCGGGTACCAGTAGGAGGCGTACGGCTGGCTTCCGCCGGTGCCGGCCGCGGCCTGCGGGGCGGGGGCGAGGAGGACGGCCGATAAGGCGGCGAGGGTGGTGCTCAGCAGCAGGGCGAGGCGTCGTTTCATCCGGGACTCCGGTCCAGCGGGGGATGGGTGCTGGTGCAGTGGTGGTGCGGATGACGTGAAGCGGCGAGCGTCCCGCAGGCTAAAGAGCTTTAGTTCCTGCTGTCAAGAGGCCGGGCGGGCCGTGGACTCGCGGACGGTCAGCCGGGGCGTCGGGTTCTGCACGTCGCGGGCGGCGGACGGATCGGCGATCACGGCCAGGAGCTCCCGGGCGACCTGCTCGCCGAGCGCGAAGGTGTCGCGGGAGAGCGCCGTCAGCGACGGGTGGACGATCCGCGCCAGTGCCGAGTCGTCGAAGGAGACGACCGACAGGTCGCCGGGGACGGAGACGCCCATCTCGGCGGCCACACCGAGCCCGGCCACGGCCATCACGTCGCTGTCGTAGATGATCGCGGTCGGCCGCTGACGGCGGGCCAGCAGCGCCCGGGTGGCGGCGGCGCCCTCGGCGTCCGAGAAGTCGGTCGGCAGCGACACCGCCTCGGTGAGCCCGAGCCGCCGTGCGCAGTCGCGCACCGCCCGGATCCGGCGCCGGGTGTGCTGGAAGGCGGGCAGCCCGGCCAGGTGGGCGATCCGGCGGTGCCCGAGCGCGGCCAGGTAGTCGACGATCGACACCATCGCCTCCCGGTCGTCGGCCCAGACGCTGGGCAGCGAGCCGTGCCGGCCGGGCCCGCCGATCACCAGCGCGGGCACCGCCAGCTCCTCCAGCACCGGCACACGCGGGTCGTGGACCTGCAGGTCGACCACGACGAAGCCGTCCACGCGGTGCTCGGACGCCCAGCGCCGGTACACCTCGATCTCGGCCGCGGTGTCCTCGACGACCAGCAGCTGAAGGGCGGTGCCGTCGCCGGACAGCCCGGCCTGCAGGCCGGACAGCAGCTGTCCGAAGAAGGGTTCCAGTCCGATGGTGCGCGCCGGGCGGGCCAGCACCAGCCCGACCGCCCGTGCCCGGGCCCCGCCCAGGGCGCGGGCCGCGCTGTGCGGCCGCCAGTTCATGCGCTCGGCGACCTGCAGGATCCGGCTCCTGGTCGCCTCGCTCACCCCCGGCCGGCCGTTCAGCGCGAACGACACCGCGCCACTGGAGACCCCGGCCTCGCGGGCGATGTCGGCGATCGTCGGTCTGGGCATCGGGCGGGGCCCTCCTCGGAGATTTCGGGTGCGCGATCCCTTGACGCCGAGTGTAACCAGGGAGATGCTGCCGAAGCGCTAAAGGGCTTTAGTAAGTCTGCTCGACGAATCGGGAGACGCCACATGTTAGGAAGCCACTGGGCACGGCTGGCACTTGCCGCCATCGCGGCCACCACACTGGCGGGCTGCGGCCTGAGCGACCCGGACACCGGCTCGGACGGTCCGGCCGTGACCGCCGGCGCCGAGGTCAAGGGCAAGGTCTCGATCCAGACCTGGGCCCTCAAACCGAAGTTCACCGACTACATGCAGGGCGTCCTGGACGCCTTCCGGCAGCAGCACCCCGGCGTCCAGGTGGAGTGGCTCGACCAGCCCGGCGACGGCTACTCGGACAAGGTGCTCAGCGAGGCCTCTGGCGGCACCCTGCCGGACGTGGTCAACCTCCCGCCCGACTTCGCGCTGCCGCTCGCCGCGCAGGGCATGCTGCTCGACGTCGCCGCGGCCGACCCGCACCTGGCCGACGACTACGTCAAGGGCGGCATCGACGCGTACCGCTTCGCCGGCCGGGACGGCGCCTACGGCTACCCCTGGTACCTCAACACCGACGTCAACTACTGGAACTCCGAACTGCTCGCCAGGTACGGGCTGGACGCGAAGAAGCCCCCGGCCTCCCTGGACGAGCTGATCGCCCAGGCCAGGACCGTCAAGGAGAAGTCCGGCGGCTCGACCTACCTGATGAGCCGCAAGCCCGGCCTCGGCGACCTCGCCGACGCCGGCGTGAAGATCATGGCCGACGACGGCAGGAGCTTCACCTTCAACACCCCCGAGGCCGCCGCCCTGCTCGACAAGTACCGCGACGCGTACAAGGACGGCCTGCTGCCGAAGGACGTGCTCACCGAGACGTACGCCGGAAACGCCAAACTCTTCAACGCCGGCACCGTCGCCTGGACGACCGGCGGCGGCAACTACATCACCGGCCTCGCCACCGACAACCCCACCCTCGCGCCCAAGGTCGTCCCGTCCGCGGCGATCGGCACCCCGCCGCTGTACGTGCAGGGCCTGTCCGTCGCGCGCAGCAGCAAGAACCGGGCAGCCGCCGTAGCGCTCGCCCGCTGGGTGACCAACGCCCGGAACCAGGCCGCGTTCGCCCACCTCACCAGCATCTTCCCCTCCACCAAGGCCTCGGCCGGCGACCCGTTCTTCAGCAGGAGCGACGGCAGCAACGCCTCCGACGCCAAGGTGATCGCCTTCACCTCGCTGGGAAAGGCCCGGATGCTCCAGCCCGTCCAGGTCAACGACGCGATGAGCACGGTCGTCAACCAGCAGATCGCCCTCGCGATCAGCGGCGAGACGGGCTCCAAGCAGGCCCTGGACACCGCCGTCAGCCGCTGCAACAAGCTGCTCGGCGGCTGACCGCGCCCCGCGGGCGGCGACCGCCCCACCCGGCCGCCGCCCGCAGGAGACCGCCCGGTCCCGCCCGCCACCTCCGAGGAAGGCACCCGATGACCCACCGGCGCTGGTTCACCCCCTGGCTGCTGGCCGGCCCGGCCGTGCTCTGGCTCGCCGTCTTCAACCTGTGGCCGGCCGTCAACACGGTGATCCTCTCCTTCACCAACGCCCGCCCGCTCGGCGGCGGCCGCTTCACCGGCCTCGCCAACTACCAACGCGCCCTGGAGGACGACCAGTTGGCGGACGCGCTGGTCAACAGCATCGTCTACCTGCTGATCTGCCTCCCGCTGCTCACCCTGCTGCCGCTGCTGCTCGCCCTGCTGGTGGAGCGGAAGCTCCCCGGCATCACCTTCTTCCGTACCGCCTTCTACACCCCGGTCATCGCGTCCGCCGTGGTGGTGGCCCTGATCTGGGGGTGGGTGCTGGACGACCGCGGCCTGCTCAACGGCCTGCTCGGCCAACTCGGCCTGGCCGACCGGCCGGTCTCCTTCCTCACCGACCGCTGGCTGCTGCTGTTCAGCGCGATCGGCCTGACGGTGTGGAAGGGACTCGGCTACTACATGGTGATCTACCTGTCGGCGCTCGGGAACGTCGGCCGCGAGCTCCACGAGGCCGCCGCCGTCGACGGAGCGTCGGCCGCCCGGCGCTTGTGGCACGTCACCCTCCCCGGGGTGCGCCCCACCATGCTGCTGGTCTCCGTGCTCATCTCGGTCTCCGCCCTGCGGGTCTTCTCCGAGCTGTACGTGCTCTCCCACGGCACCGGCGGCCCGGGCGGACGCGACATGTCGGTGGTGATGCTCATCCAGCTGTACAGCCGCGGCTTCACCGGGCACATCGGGTACGCCTCGGCACTCAGCCTGCTGCTGTTCGCGATCACCGTCGGACCGATGCTGCTGCTCGCACGGCTCGGCAGGAAGGCGGCCTGACCGATGGCCCGAGGATTCAACACCCCGTCACCGGCCGGGAAGGCCGTCCGCTACCTGCTGCTGGCCCTGGTCCTGCTGCTCACCGTCGGCCCGTTCCTGTGGCAGCTCTCCACCTCGCTCAAGGGGCCCGGCGAGGACATCTGGTCCCGCACCCCCGGCTTCCTGCCGCACGAGCCGACCCTCGCCAACTACGCGAAGGTCGCCGACACCGTCCCGGTCTGGACGTACGCCGCCAACTCCCTGGTGGTGGCGGCGATCGCGGTGATCGGCAACACGGCCGGCGCGACCCTGGCGGGCTTCGCGCTGGCCCGGCTGCGCTTCCGCGGCTCCCGCCTGGTCCTCGGCCTGTTCCTGGCCACGCTGGTCCTGCCGGGCGAGGTCACCATCGTCTCCCAGTACGTCACGGTGCGAAGCCTCGGCCTGACCGACACGCTGGCCGGGGTCGCCCTGCCCGGCGCGATCGCGATGCTGAACGTGCTGCTGATGCGCACCGCCTTCCAGGCCGTCCCGCCCGACCTGGACGCCGCCGCCCTGGTCGACGGCGCCAACGTCTGGCAGCGGCTGGTCCACGTCGGCCTGCCGAACGTGCGCGGCATGCTCAGCGTGGTCGTCATCTTCACCTTCATCGGCGCCTGGGACGACTTCCTGTGGCCGCTGATCGTCCTCAACGACCCGGGCAAGTACACGCTCACCGTCGGCCTCCAGTACCTGAACGGCACCTTCAGCGCCAACCCCCGGCTGATCGCCGCCGGAACCATGATCGCCTTCCTGCCGGTCGTCGTGGTCTTCGCCTCGCTGCAGCGGTTCTTCTTCCGGGGCGTCGAGGAAGGGGCCGTCAAGGGATGACCGCGACTCACGAAGGAACCCGCCGCCGTATGACCGACACCGCCCGGCCCCCGCGCTTCGGCGTCAACTACACGCCCAGCCGGGGCTGGTTCCACCACTGGCTGGACTTCGACCCGGACGAGGTGCGCGCCGACCTGGACTCGATCGCCGCACTCGGCCTGGACCACCTCCGGGTCTTCCCGCTGTGGCCGCTCTTCCAGCCCAACCGCACACTGATCCGCCCCCGGGCCGTCGAGCAGCTGCTCGACGTCGCCGACGCCGCCGCCGAACGCGGCCTGGACGTGGCCGTCGACGGCCTCCAGGGCCACCTCTCCAGCTTCGACTTCCTGCCCGCCTGGACCACCACCTGGCACCGCCGCAACCTCTTCACCGACCCCGAGGTGATCGACGGCCAGCGCGCCTACCTGCGCACGCTCGCCGCCGCCCTCGCCGACCGGCCCAACTTCATCGGCATGACCGTCGGCAACGAGATCGACCAGTTCTCCGGCCACCCGCACCCCGACCCCGACCGGATCACCCCGGCCCGGGCCGAGGCCTGGCTGCACCGGATGCTCGCCGCCTGCGAGGAGGGCGCGCCCGGCCGCCTCCACCTGCACGCCGCGTACGACGCCGCCTGGTACCAGGACGGCCACCCGTTCACCCCCGCGCACGCCGCCCGGATCGGCGCGGCCACCGCCGTGCACTCCTGGGTCTTCAACGGCACCGCCCAGCGCCACGGCCCCGAGTCCGCCGCCACCGGGCAGCACGCCGCCTACCTGATCGAACTGTCCAAGGCCTGGGCCGACGACCCGCACCGCCCGGTCTGGCTCCAGGAGGTCGGCGCGCCCGCCCCGCACATCCCGGCCGGGCGGGCCGCGGCGTTCGCCCGGACCACCGTCGCCAACGCCCTGGACTGTCCGGACCTGTGGGGCATCACCTGGTGGTGCTCGCACGACGTCGACCGCGCCCTCGCGGACTTCCCCGAACTCGAGTACGGCCTCGGCCTGCTGACCAATGCCCGGGAGGCCAAACCGGCGGGCGCGGCGATCGCCGCGCTGGCCGCGGAGGTCCGCGCCGAGTGGACCCCGCCGCCGGTGCGGACCACCGGACTCGTCCTCGACCTGCCGGACGCTGCCCCCGAACGCTCGGTGTGCGCGCCCGGCGGGGCGTACTTCGAGGCGTTCATGCGGCTGGCCGCCACCGGCGCCCGGCCGGCCGCGGTCCTCGCCGGGCGCGCCGCGGACGTGGACCACCTGTCCGCCCGGGGTATCACCGAACTCGTCACGATCGACCAGCTCCGCTGACCGTCCGCCACCTCTGGGAGCAGCCCGCATGCACGATGACCGCAGCCTCGTCGAGTCCCGGCTCAAGCGCGTCCTGGAGGAGCGCATCCGGCCCGCCGTGTACCCCGAGTCGGTCCCGCTGGAGGTGTCGATCTGGACGGCCCCCGACGAGCCGGTCCCCGTCGCGGAGGGCCTGGCCGCGCCGCGCACTCCGATCGCGGCCGGCGCGCAGTGGGGCGCGCCCTGGGGGACCAGCTGGCTGACCGTCTCCGGCACCGTCCCCGACGCCTGGGCGGGCCGGACCGTCGAGGCGCTGATCGACCTCGGGTTCGACGCCAACATGCCGGGCTTCCAGTGCGAGGGCCTGGTCTACCGGCCCGACGGCACCCCGGTGAAGGGCCTCAACCCGCGCAACCAGTGGGTGCGGATCGCCGCGCCCGCCGCGGGCGGGGAGGAGGTGCTGCTGCACGTCGAGGCCGCCTCCAATCCCGTGATCCTCGACTACCACCCCTTCCTGCCCACAGAGCTGGGCGACAAGGAGACCGCCGGGGACCGGCCGCAGTACCGGCTGGAGCGCACCGACCTCGCGGTCTTCGACGAGACGGTGTGGCAGCTGGTCGTCGACCTGGAGGTGCTCGGCGAACTGATGGCCGAACTCCCGGTGGAGGGCGCCCGCCGCTGGGAGATCCTGCGCGCCGTCGAACGGGCGCTCGACGCGATCGACCTGCAGGACGTCAACGGCACCGCGGCCGCCGCCCGGCGCGAGCTGGCGGCGGTGCTCGCCTCGCCCGCCGAGCCGTCCGCGCACCTGATCAGCGCCGTCGGCCACGCCCACATCGACTCCGCCTGGCTGTGGCCGCTGCGCGAGACCGTCCGCAAGGTCGCCCGGACCACCGCCAACATGACCGCGCTGCTCGAGGACGAACCCGACTTCGTCTACACCATGTCCCAGGCCCAGCAGTACGCCTGGATCAAGGAGCACCGGCCCGAGGTCTACGCCCGGGTCAAGAAGGCGGTCGCGGAGGGGCGGTTCGTCCCGGCCGGCGGGATGTGGGTGGAGTCCGACACCAACATGCCCGGATCGGAGGCGATGGCCCGTCAGTTCGTCCACGGGAAGCGGTTCTTCCTGGAGGAGTTCGGCGTCGAGAACGAGGAGGCCTGGCTGCCCGACACCTTCGGCTTCGCCGGCGGGCTGCCGCAGATCATCAAGGCGGCCGGGTCCAAGTGGCTGCTGACCCAGAAGATCTCGTGGAGCCGGGTCAACACCTTCCCGCACCACACCTTCCTCTGGGAGGGCATCGACGGCACCCGGATCTTCACCCACTTCCCGCCCGTCGACACCTACAACTGCTCCATGCAGGGCAAGGAGATCGCCCACGCCGCCCGGAACTTCAAGGAGAAGGGCCGCGCCCGGCACTCGATCGCCCCGACCGGCTGGGGCGACGGCGGCGGCGGAACCACCCGGGAGATGGTCGCCAAGGCGGCACGCCTGCGCGACCTGGAGGGGTCGGCCCGGGTGCGGTGGGAGCGGCCCGCCGAGTTCTTCACGAAGGCCGAGAGCGAGTACCCCGACCCGCCCGTGTGGACCGGCGAGCTGTACCTCGAACTGCACCGGGCCACCCTCACCAGCCAGGCCAGGACCAAACAGGGCAACCGGGCGAGCGAGAACCTGCTGCGCGAGGCCGAACTGTGGTCCGCCACGGCGGCGGTACGGGCCCGGCTCCCGTATCCGTACGCGGAACTGGACCGGATCTGGAAGACCGTGCTGCTCCACCAGTTCCACGACATCCTGCCGGGCTCCTCGATCGCCTGGGTGCACCGGGAGGCCGAGGGGACGTACGCCGCGGTGGCGGAGGAACTGGCCGCGATCATCGACCGCGCGCAGCGGGCGCTGGCCGGCGAGGGGGACGGCACCGTCGTCTTCAACGCCGCCCCGCACGATCGCGGGGGAGTACCGGCCGGCGGCGCCCGGGCCGAAGCCCCTACCGCCGGCGGTTGTACGGTCGTCGCCCGGCCGGAGGGCGGGTACCTGCTGGACAACGGACTGCTGCGGGTCGCCGTCGACGCACGCGGGCTGGTGGTGTCGGTGCTGGACCTCGTCTCCGGCCGGGAGGCCCTCGCTCCCGGTGCGGCCGCCAACCTGCTGCAGATCCACCCGGACTTCCCCACCATGTGGGACGCCTGGGACGTCGACTCCTTCTACCGCAACACCGTCACCGACCTGACCGCCGTGGACTCGGTGGAGGTCACCGCCTCCGGGCCCGACGCCGTCGCCGTCCGGGCGACCCGCACCTTCGGGTCCTCCCGGGCCGTCCAGACCGTCACCCTCACCGCCGGGTCCGGGCGGCTCGACCTCGACACCGAGATCGACTGGCACGAGACCGAGAAGTTCCTCAAGACCGCCTTCCCGCTCGACGTGCGCACCGACCGGTACGCCGCCGAGACCCAGTTCGGCCACCTGTACCGGCCGAGCCACACCAACACCAGCTGGGAGGCGGCCAAGTTCGAGGCCTGCAACCACCGCTTCGTCCACCTGGAGGAGCCCGGCTGGGGCGTGGCCCTGGTCACCGCGTCCACCTACGGCCACGACGTGACCCGCACGGTACGCCCGGAGGACGGCGGCACCACGACCACCGTCCGGGTCTCCCTGCTGCGAGCCCCGCGCTTCCCCGACCCGCACACCGACCAGGGGCTGCACCGCTTCCGGCACGCGCTCGTCCCGGGTGCGGGTGTGGGCGAAGCGGTCCGCGAGGGCTACCGGATCAACCTGCCGGAACGGCGGGTTCCCGGGTCCGCGGAGGTCGCCCCGCTGGTCACGCTCGACAACGACGCCGTGGTCGTCAGTGCCGTGAAGCTCGCCGACGACCGCAGCGGCGACGTCGTCGTCCGGCTGTACGAGTCCGGCGGCGGCCGGGCCCGCGTCCGCGTCGCACCGGGCTTCGCGTATGCCCGGGTGGACCGCTGCGACCTCCTGGAACGCCCGACGGGGGAGGGTGCGACAGAACTGCGGCTGCGGCCGTTCGAGTTGGTCACCCTGCGGTTCGCGGCCGACGGCAGCGGGGGCGGGGGCGAGCTGGGCTGACCGGGCCGCGGCGCCGCCGCCGTTCTGACCAGCCAGGATGAACCCGGGCCGAAGCCCAGGGGAGAGGGGCGGCGGCCGGGCTCGTTCGAGACCGGCTGCGGCCGACCGCCGCCACCTCGTCGACCTCGTGCCTGCCGCCAACGCTGCCGCCACGGGTGCCTGCACTCCGTCCGCCCCCGGCCAGTTGATCCTCTGTCACTTCTCGACCGGGCTGCTCCTGGCCGACCGCGCACAGATGGGCAGCCGCGGCGGCGCGGCGATCGTTGAAGCCGGTCGGATACGAACGTACAGTGGCGACGCCTTCGCCACCCCGTGACGAAGTGAACACTCATGGTGAATTCCACCGCGCGAACCGGCGGACGCCGACAGAGCAGGCATGTGGCGCCCGCCCTCCCACTCAAGGGGCTGCCATGTCCATGCTGCTTGTCCTCGGCGAGTGCCGGATCATCGGTACCGAGCCGGACGGCGACACCATCCACTTCGTCCCCACCAACCCCCTGGCCTTCGACAAGCTCAAGGACGCCCCGGTCGAGGTCAAGAACGGCACCGCCAGGCTCAGGCTCGAAGGCATCGACTCCCTGGAGACCCACTACGACCGGACCGGGCCGAGGATCCGCCAGCCTGCCGAGTTCGGCGACAGGGCCGCGCAGGAACTCCTGACCTTCCTCGGGTTCAGCGACGTCCAGCGCAGCGGACAGAAGGTCGTCTCCGCCAACCCGCCACAGACGCCCGCGTGGGTCCTCACCCAGGGCGGGGACCCGTTCAAGCGCTGCGTCGCCCTGCTCGGCACGGGCGTTCCTCCCGGCGCAGACGGCACCGAGATGCAGGTGGACGTCCCGCTGCTGCAGACCACCGTCAACCACCACCTGCTCAAGACCGGCCTGGTCTACCCCGGCTTCTACGACAAGCTGTTCCGCAACCTCCGGGAGGAGCTGGCCGCCGTCACCCGCCAGGCGCGAGAGGCCGGCCTGGGGCTGTGGCCGCTCGACGCCACCACGATCCCGGGCGGAGCACCGATCACCGGGATGCCCTCTCTCACCGAGGTGGTCATCCTCCCGAAGCTGTTCCGGCGGCTGGTCGACCACTTCAACCTGGTCGAGCAGTCCCTGACCTGCTTCCCCGCCTACCTGGCGGGCAAGGAGGACCACGTTGAGGTCCTGTCGACGAGGACGAAGCAGCTGAGCCTCGCGCCCCTGGTCCAGATCATCAACGACACGGCCGTTCGGATGACCGCGCAGCCCGAGGACACCGTCTTCGCCGAGAGCTGAGCAGGAACCCCGACGGTGATCGACGCCGCCGACTTCCTGATGATCCGCAGGACCAGGGCGGTCAGGCAGATCTGCGGGTAGCCGGCGGTGTTCAACCGGTTCGACCCTCTGCCCGGGTGGGCGCGGGGGCTGGGACATCGGGGACGTCCAGGTAGGTGCCGGCGGCGGCCGGGCCCGCGTCCGCGTCGCACCGGGCTTCGCGTAGGCCCGGGTGGACCGCTGCGACCTCCGGGAACGCCCGACGGGGGAGGGGACGACAGCACTGCGGCTGCGGCCGTTCGAGTTGGTCACCCTGCGGTTCGCGGCCGGCAGCCGAGGGGACGCGCTGCGCTGACCGGGCGGGCGGCGCCCGGCCGGGACGGTGGTCCCCGAGGGGCCTGTCGCGCCAGGTGCACTCGCGTCGCGCAGGACCATCCACCGGATCCGGCCCAGCCACGCGGGCGGATACCGCACATTGATCAAACTCGCTGCGCGCCCGGGCGCTCAGTCGTTGTCGATCTTGTTGCCGCTGGGGTTGAGGACGTACCAGCCGGCGCCGAAGGCATGGGAGCCCTCGCCGTTCGTGTCGCCGGGATTGTGGTCGCCGGCGTAGTAGTAGAGCGGGTGGCCGTGGTAGGTGACCTCGGTGCTGTGGTCGGCCCGGGCGATGGTGCCGAGGTCGGCGGCGTTGACCCCGGCGCCCGACTGCGGGGTGCCGGTCGTGGTCAGCGGAGGCCAGGCGGCGGCGCAGGCACCGTCGCAGGCGGACATCGTCGGGCTGTCCTTCTCGAAGAGGTACAGCGTGCGCCCCTGGCTGTCGGTCAGGATCTTGCCGAGACTCGAGTCGTGCACCACCACGACGGCGCCGGTGGCGCCGGGCTGGCTGGGGGATTCGGATCCGGGAGCCGGGGCGGAGTAGGCCGGCGGGGAGGTGGTGACCGCTGCCGGGGCGGACTTCGAGCCGCCGCTGCCGCACGCGGCTGCTCCCAGAGCGAGGGCGGGCACCATCGTGGCCACCCAGATGAGACGTCGCATGTTCGTCTCTCCTTTCGGCGGGCCGCCGGCCCCGGTGTGGCGGCCGGGCGAGCCGTGCACCCTTCAGTACGCGGTGGAGGGTGCCGACGTTCACCCGTGCACGGCCGGATCGAGCACGAGTCCGCCAGTGATCACAGGCCGGGGGCCTGGTATCCGTTCAGCAGCCAGAGCGCGCCCGAGTACCACAGCAGGCCGATCGCGCCGACCAGCACGCCACCGGCGAGCGGCAGCATCCAGCCGGGCAGCCGACGGTGTCGCACCACGATCACCTTGGCCACGAACGCGCCGTACAGCACGCATCCGGTGATCGAATGCAGTGCCACCCGGGGGTCGCTCAGCTGCACGCCGTAGGTGACCAGGCAGTGCTGGGCGATCGGCAGCGAGAGGAGGAAGGCGCTCAGTCCGACCAGCCGGTGGATGGTCGGGACGGGCCTGGGTGCCGGGCGAGGCGCGCCGGGCAGCCGTCCGTACATCCACAGCGCGAGGAGCAGCTGGACCAGCGCCAGGCCGAACAGCGCGCTGCCCAGTTGGGCTTTCAGCTGGTTGGCGTCATCGCCCTGCTGGCCGAAGAGGTGGCTGGTGTAGTCCGGCGTGTGGGTGCGGCCGTACCAGTAGAGGCCGAGCGTGACAGCCACCGGAAGGAGCATCCACAGCAGCACCTGCCACGGCCGGGGCCGGGGCCGGTCATCGGGAACGGGTGGTTGCATCGAGACTCCTCGGGCGGTAGGTGCTGCCGCTCACCATCTGCCACAGGCCTCGGTTCCACTTCCACCAGGCGCGCCGACCTGTCGGGAAACATCTCTGGCCGGCCGGCCGGCGCCTCGGTCCGCCCGCGGGTGCCGGTTCGCCCCGGTTGCACCGGCCGTCCACGCCGTCGATGCGGCCATCGCCGTCCGGGTTCGCGGGGGTGTTCTCGGGTGTGAGGCCGCAGGCGTTCCGGCCTGATGGATCTGCCCGGTCAGGACGCCCGTGCGCGTCCGTGCAGGCAGGCACCAGCTGTGACCACCTCGACAGGAGACAGAGCCGAGGACGCCGGCCCGGGCCTGGCCGGACGCCTGTGGAACCCGTGCTCGACGGGGTGACCGTGGAGGGAGAAGCACGGTGCGTGTGGCGGTACCCGGACGTCCGGGGGAGTGCCCGGGCGTGGCGGAGTCCGCTCGGCTGCGGCGGGCACCGTGCCCCGACGGCGCTCCTTCCGGACTTGAACGGTCGAAGGACATGAACGAGAACAGCACCACGGCGCCGACCGTACCCAGAGCAGAAGGCGTCGTCACCGTCGCCGGCCGCCTGCCCCGCCGCAGCCTGATCCCGATCGCCGAGCAGCTGTGCCGAGCAGTCGACGGAGTCGTGGCGGTCCATCAGACACTCGACTGGGCCGAGGACGACACCGACGTCGGGCTCGAACACCCGCACGCCTACCGGGCCGACCGCTGAGCACCGATCGCTGAGCACCGATCGCCGAGTACGGGGCCGCAGGCTCATGGTCGCCGGCACCGCTCAGGGGTCAGCGCCCCGGGTCGATCCCGGTGCGGATGACCCGGCCCGTGACCGAGGCCGGACGGATCCGGATCCACACATCACGCCCGTCGCCGGCCCACGGATCCGGGTTGCCGCGGTGCTTCAGGTGCTCGACGGCCTCGGGCTCGTCCAGCCGTGCGGCGGTACCCCTCACCAGCACGCTCCAGCCCGACCGCACGGCCTCGTCGATGTGGTCGACCTCGAAGGCGACGAGGGCACCGCGGTCGGCACACGCGGTGCTCCCCTCTGCGGTGCGGTAGACCACCGTCCCGTCCAGAACCCGGAAGTTGACCGGCAGCGCGACCGGACCCTCACGCGTGGACAGCACCACCCTGCCGATCCCTCCCGGTGCCAGCTTCGACCAGCACACCGGCGCCGACAGCTCCTCCATGACGGGATCGGCCGCGGCGGCCGCACGTCCCGGCGGCGCCTCCAGGCCCACGCCGAGCAGCTCCTGGACGGACGTGTCGAGCGCACCGGCCAGTCGGGCGAGGGCCGCCGCGTCCGGCATCCCGGCGGACGACTCCAGGTACTCCAGGTACTCCACCGCCATCCCCGCCCGGTCCGCAACCTCCTGTCGGCTGAGTCCGAGTCGTTCCCTGCGCAGCGACACACGCCGCGCCATGTCACCCCGTCGCTCCGACGGCCACTCGGTCGATCCTGCGCGGGATCGCTGTTCGGACATGGTTCGTCCCTTCTCCTCGCCGCTATGTCCAGGGAATCCGGCCGCCGCGAACGATGACGACCGGGCAGGGAGCGTGCTGGGCGCAGTGCTGACCCACGGAACCGAGCAGCGCGCCGGCGAATCCGCCGATACCGCGGCTCCCCACCACCAGGAGGACCACGTCCTCGGAGCCGGCCGCAGTGAGCAGCACCTGCGCTGCGGTGCCCTCGGCCGCAACGGTGCGAATCTCGACCGGAGACCCGGGGCCGACGGCCTTCTCGACGCTCTCCGCCAGGACCTTCTCCGCGATGTCGCCGACCGCTCTCTCCTCGTCGGCCGGGATGTCCGCACCCCATCCGGAGAAGGGCGGCTCCCAGGCGATGACCGCCCGTACCGTGGCGCCGGTGGCCTCGGCCTGGCGAACCGCCCAGCGCAGGGCCCGCCGCGACTGCTCGGAGCCGTCCACCCGACGACGATCGCCTCTCCCGTCCGATGGCTGGTCATGATCTCTCCTCCCGCCGCGGTGCCCGCGCCGCACACGGCGTTCAGCCGTTCTCGGGCGCCGTGCTGGCAGCCGCGTCGTGCATACCGGCGCGCAGGAGCTGATGCCCGAGGTCGACCAGGGCCCGCCCGGCTGCGTACTCGTCGCCGATCTCCGGTACGGCCGCGTCCCGCGGGTTGCGGCGGGCGTGGCTTCGGCTCTCCAGGACGTTCTCACCGGTGTCCAGGACGCCGTGCACCGAGGTCGTGTCGCCGGTCTGGAACACGTCGAGCCTGACCGTCCACGTCCTGACGTGCACCGGTGCCCGCGCCGTCGGCTCACTCATCGTCTCGGCCTCCTCCGACACTCCCGGGAGGACACGTCCCGTCCTCGGCGGGCCGCCGCGCCGTACCCCTGCCATCAGGGTGAAACGCCGACACGGCCGGCCGCTGGGGCCGTTCGACCCTTATCAGGGAGACGGAAGGGCACACAGCGACCGGCTGCCAACCGGAGGGTGGACCGGGCGGTACGTGAGCGTGCCGGGCCCGAACGGCTCGACCCCCGTTCACCCCCGTCCGGTACCCTCACCGCGGTCCGGGCACGGACGGCGGGACGGAAGAGGGGCAGGATGGGCGAGGGCACGGCTGAAGGACCGGAGCCGGCGCGGGTCGGGCTCGGCACGATCGCACGGGAGTGGGGACGTATCGGCTGCATCGGATTCGGCGGCCCGCCCACGCACATCACCCTGCTGCGCCGCCTGTGTGTGGAGGAGCGCAGGTGGATCCGGGCCGGCGAGTTCGAGGACGGCATCGCGGCCACCAACCTGCTGCCGGGCCCGGCCTCCACCCAGTTGGCGATCTTCACCGCCTGGCGGCTGCGGGGTGTTCCGGGTGCCCTGGTCGGCGGTCTCTGTTTCATCGTCCCCGGTCTGGTCCTGATCCTGGCTCTGGCCGCCGTGTTTCTCGCGGGCAGCCCGCCGCTGTGGGTGCGCGGCGCCGCCGCGGGGGCGGGATCGGCGGTGGCGGCGGTTGCCGTGCAGGCAGCGCACGCACTGCTCCCCGCGAGCCGGCAACGGGCGGGTTCCGCGCGCCCGGCCCGGGCCCGCTGGCTCGGCTACGCCCTCGCCGGCGGCGCGGCAGCGGCACTGGCCGGGCCCTGGCTGGTCCTGGTGCTCATCGCCGCCGGTCTGATCGAAAGCGCCGTCCGCACCCGATCCGCCGCCGGGCCGACCCGGGTCGGTGCAACGGCATGGCCGCTGCCGCTCGCCACGGCGACCCCGATGGCCGGCGGTCTCCTCGCGGTGGCCTGGGTCGCGTTGAAGGTCGGTGCCCTCTCCTACGGCGGCGGGTTCGTCATCATTCCGCTCATGCAGGCGGACGCCGTCGACCACTACCACTGGATGACCGGCGGCGAGTTCCTCAACGCCGTCGCCCTCGGCCAGATCACGCCGGGCCCCGTCGTCCAGACCGTCGCCGTCGTCGGCTATGCCGCGGCGGGCGTTCCCGGCGGCCTGCTCGCCGCAGCCGTCGCGTTCGCCCCCTCCTTCCTGTTCGTGATCCTCGGCGGACCGCGCTTCGACTCACTCCGGGCCGACATCCGTGTCCAGGGATTCTTCACCGGCGCAGGCCCGGCGGTGATCGGAGCCATCGCGGGCTCGGCCGTACCCCTGGCACTGGCGCTCCAGCACGCCTGGCAGTACGCGATCCTCGCCGCTGCCGCCGCCTGGCTGCTCGCCGCGAAGCGCGGTGCCGTCGGGGCCCTGCTCTGCGCCGGAGCACTCGGCGTGCTCGCCGTCGTGGTCGGCCTGCCGGTCTGACCCGGCCGGAGCAGTGGTGCCGCACGCCGGACCCGTAGTGCCGCGCCGCCCGGGCCCGGGAGGCCGGACGGATTCCGGCGCGTGACGATGGAGGCATGGGCGAGACTCCCGGATCCGGTTCGGACGCTCCTCCGGAGGCGATGCTCGACGCGATGGCGAACCTGGCGCGGTTCCACCGTGAGCACGAGGAGTTCTACGCCTCGGCGCCCCGCGAACAGGCCGTTCTGCTCCAGCGCGACGCGCGAACGCTCCTCGCCCTGGCCGACCGCTGGTCCACGGCGCAGCCCCCGTCGCCGCCGACACCGCTCAATCCGTTCGAGGGCGCCGACGACCTCACCGCACCGGCAGGCGTCCAGTTGCGCGGCGTCCTGTTCATGGAGGGCGAGGGCGAGCCCGTCGAACTGGCCCACCTCAAGCGGGATCTCGCGCGGACCGCGGACGATCTCCGGTCGGGCGCCACCTGGCTCGCCGCTGCGATGCAGGCGTCATGGGAGAGCGCGCGGGCACTGCTCGGCTTCGCCGACTTCGCGGATCTGCTCGGCGAACGGCACCGCATCATCCTCAACGACTGGCAGGCGGCACACCTCGCCGATCTGGCCGGTCTGCTGCTGCACCGGGCCGTCGACGTCCTCGGCCGGGTCGACCTCGATCCGGCCGCGCTCAGAGCGGCCCTCGCCGAGGGCCCGGCGGGCCCGCAGCGGCTCTGCTCGGCCGCCGAGCTGATCTCCCGTGCCGCGGACCTGCTGAGCGAGTCGGCCGGCCTCGTGCACGACAACGAACGCCGCTGGCGCACCTTCCGCACCCGGGTCGACGCTCTCCGGGGCCGGTGCGCCGGGGCCGAACGGCCGGACGGCGCCTGACGGACCACCTGCGGCCCACGAGCCCCGAGCACATTCCGGCGATCGCGATCGCGCCGTGCCGCCGACCCGGGTCCTGCGCGGAATGCCCGGCTCGCAGGCCACCGGGGCAGTCGGGGCGGCCGAGCGGCGGAGACCACGAGGGTTGAGCCGCGGGTTCGGCAGGGGGTTCGGTCGGGACGGCACGCCGCGTCCGGGGCCGCACGAGCCGGTCCGATGGGGCCGATCGGCCCTGGCACGCGGCCGCAGCGCGCGTAGCGTGGCAACCGACCTGCGGGGCGGGTGACGGAGTTCGGCCGGATCGGCCGGACGGTCGACGAGGCGTCGCCCCGACGAGACTCCCCGCGCACGGTGTGCCCGCAGCAGAGACGGGGTGGTCGAACGATGACGCTCACGATCGCGCTGGCGGGCGACACGATGCTGGGGCGGGGCGTCGCCGCGATGCTGAAGCGTTCCGCCAGGCCGGCGGCGCTGTTCTCCACCGGTGTGCGCGAGGCGTTGGCGGAGGCCGACCTCGTCGTCCTGAACCTGGAGTGCTGCATCTCCGACCGGGGCGACCGCTGGTCCGACCCGTACAAGCGGTACTTCTTCCGTGCTCCACCTGCGGCTGCCGGGGTCCTTGCCGGGCTCGGCGTCGACTGTGTGACACTCGCCAACAACCACGCGCTGGACTTCGGCGCGGAGGCGCTTGCCGACACGCGCGCCCTGCTCGCCGGGGCCGGAGTCTGCGCGGTCGGCGCGGGGGCGGACGCGGCGGCGGCCCGTGAGTTCGCCGTGCTGGAGGCGGCTGGCACGCGCGTGGCCGTGGTCGGGGTGACGGACCATCCGGCGGGCTTCTCGGCCTCCGACCGGCGTCCCGGCGTGGCATGGGCGGACCTCAGGGCGGGCGTACCCGGCTGGCTGGAGGACACCGTGGCCCGTGCCGCCGCCCAGGCCGACGTCGTACTGGTCACACCGCACTGGGGTCCCAACATGACGACCCGGCCGCCGCGGCACGTGCAGTCGGCGGCATCGCGGCTCTCGGCCGCCGGCGCGACCCTGATCGCCGGGCATTCCGCGCACGTCTTCCACGGCGTGGCCGACCGCGTCATCTACGACATGGGCGATTTCGTCGACGACTACGCCGCCGATCCGCAGTTCCGCAACGATCTCGGACTGCTGTTCCTGGTGACCCTGGAAGGCCCCGGCCCGGCCGGCCTCGCACCGGTTCGGCTACAGGGTGTGCCGCTGTTCCTGGACTACTGCCACACCCGGCTCGCACGGGGTGTCGACCGGAAGTGGATCCGGGACCGTTTCAGCGCCGCGTGCGCCGAACTGGGCACCGCCGTGAACGAGGACGGCGGCCGGCTGACCGTTGAATGGGGCTGACGGAGAGCAGTACGCCGCAGCATCCGGCCGTGACGGCTCTCAGCCGGTGTCGGATGCGGGCACGGTGATGACCGGGCAGTGGGCGCGGTGCAGCAGGCCGTGGGGGACGGAGCCCAGCCGCATCCCGGTGAACCCGCCCCGGCCGCGCCGTCCGACGACGAGCGCCAGTGCGTCCTCGGAGGCCTCGGCCAGTTCCTCCACCGGATGGCCGCGCACGACCTGCCGGGTCACGGTGGTGTCCGGGAAGGTCTCCGCCTGCTCGGCCACCGCATCGTGGAGCAGGCGGCGGCATTTCTGGAGCACGACGACTTCGTCCGTGGACTCCAGCAGGGACGGCTGCCAGACCCAGAGCGCGCGCAGGTCCGCGCCGCGGGCTGCGGCGGCGGTGAAGGCGTGCTCCAAGGCGGCAACGGAGGCGGGGCTGCCGTCGACACCGGCGACGAGGTACGGCGGCTGCGCGGTACTGTTCCCCGGTCCCAGCACCACGACCACCGGGCAGGCCGCCTGGGCACTGACCGGGACGGCCACCGAGTTCGTGCTGAGGAACTCCTCCAGACGGTTCAGCCGCCGCGAACCGAGGACGACCAGGCACGCGTCGTGCGACTCATGGCACAGCACCTCGGCAGGAGGGCCCTCGGCAAGGACGGTGGCGAGGTCGATGTCGGGGTGTCCACCGGAGGCGGAGGCGGCGGCCTCCTCGAGAACCCGGCGCCCGGCCTTCCGTCGCCCCGGGCCCACGGCGCGGTGCGACCTGTGGTGGTTCGGCGGCGTCGAGTGCACCAGTCGCAGCTGCACTCCACGACGCGCGGCTTCGTCGGCCGCCCAGACCAGGGCCGGCTGTGCGCTGTCCCTGTGGTCCACGCCGACGACGATCGGGCGGGACTGCCGAGAGCCGGTCATTGCTCCTCCAACCCGAGCCGTTACGTGCCCTCAGGGGCACCGTAGGGCAGTGGTACCGCCGTCGGCAGGGCCGAGCGGTCCCGATCGGGTGGGCCGGGTGCATCAGACCGGTCCGCCACGGGCCGTCCTGCCGACTCCCTCGGCACCGTCGGGACGCCCCCGACGACCTCGCCGATGCTCCGCTGCCGGAGCTCCTCCCGGTCGGCGGTGCCACCGACGACACCGCCCCGATCGCCGCCCGGCTCCGAGTGACGCCGCAGCCCTCGCCGCCCCGGGCGGGCCGCTACCGAAGCGTTCGAGTGGCCGACGGTGCCGGTGTCGCGGATGGTGGCCACGGGGGTTACGGCGGCTTGGAGGCGTGATGACGGCAGCGGACGGCGGTGCTCCCCGGATCGTGGTGGGAGTGGACGGCTCGCCCGCATCGGTCGCGGCCCTGCGCTGGGCGGCCCGCCAGGCGGAGCTGACAGGCGCCGTACTCGATACGGTGATCGCCTGGCAGTACCCCGTCGGCTACGGCTGGCCCGCACCCGTCGTACAGGGCTTCGACTTCGAGGGCAACGCCCGCGCGGGCCTCGCCGAGGCCGTCGCCGCCGCCACCGGCGAGTCCCCCGGAGTGGAGATCGAGCAGCACGTCGTCCAGGACCACCCGGCCGCCGCACTGCTCCGGGCCGCCGACGGAGCCTCCCTGCTGGTCGTCGGGAACCGGGGCTACGGCGGATTCGCCGAGGCCCTGCTCGGATCGGTGAGCCAGCACTGCGTCCACCACGCCCGCTGCCCGGTCGTCGTCGTCCGCCACGCCTGAACCGGGGGCGACCGTCGCCGACCCGGAGGAGACCTGACTGCGGGCCCGGCCGGGCGCCCACCGGAGCAAGGCGCCGGCGCGCGCGAGAGGCAGCGATCTTCGCGCCGCTGGGCGTGTCTGTCACACCGCGCCGGGCAGCGGGGCCGTGGCGGGCGGGCGGGCGGGCGGTCGCGTCAGCCGTGCCCGGGGTGCTCCTGCATGCGGAGGAAGGTGCCGTGCCAGGTGTGGTACCAGACCTGGCCGGTGGCGGCGTTGACGGAGAGCATGCCGGTGATCCGGCCGGTGCCGTCGAGGGTGTGCAGCGTGTAGTAACCGGGGAAGTCGTCCGCTTCGCCGGCGTGCTCGCCCGCGCGGTGCCGGGCCAGCCACCCGTCGGCGATGCCGACGGCCCGTTCCGGGCCGACCGTGGTGACGCGGGCCGGGGCAGGCATCATGCCGTAGACCGTGTTCCACATCATGGCCGGACCGAACTCGACCCGGACGGTGCCGTTGCCGGGGTCGACGAGCACCTCGGTGGCGCGCCGGCCGGCCGGGTCGAGGAGTTCGGCGTAGTAGCCGTTGCTGAACTGCATGACCTCGCCCACGTGCAGGTTCCGCGGGGCGGCGAAGCGTTCGACGGCCCGGTCGGCGTCCGCGAACGAGCGCACCGGTGCGCCGGCCGGGACGGCGCCCGTCATCGGGCCGGGGCCGGACCGCCAGGGGGAGCCGCCGGTGCCGCCGGCGACCCACACGAGGGATGCGACGACTGCGGCCAGGGCGGCGACGAGCACCACGAGGGGCAGCCACCGCCCGCCGAGCCGGCCGGTCTTCATGGCCCCGGTGACCGGTCGGCGAGGTGCGCGCGGGCCTCGGTGTAGGCCTCGGTGTCGATCTCGCCGGAGGCGTAGCGGCGGTCGAGGATGTCGCGCGGCGTCTCGTTCGGCCGAGTGCCGTCGCCTGGCCGCTCGGACGGGCGGCGGGTGAGCCGGATGGTGGCCCAGACGACCGCACCGATCAGGGCGATCCAGAACAGCGGCATGAACATCATCCAGGCCCAGCCGGCGTCGTTCCAGTACATCACCGAGCCCACCTCCCTGGAGAGCTTCCTCTTCAGTCTCTTCAAGCCTTGCCGGAAACGGCGGCGGTGGCGTGGGTCCTCCGGCCCCCGGGGCCGGTCCGAACGGCACCGGCCCGCCCGAGGATGTCGGCGCCGAAGGCCCCTGCGGGGCGAACGCCGCGGACGTCCCTCGGGTCGGGGCCGGGTGGCCCTGCCGCCGACCGTCGCGGCCGTTGGACCATGGGGCTGTCCAGAGTGTGTCGGAGTCCGGCCGAGTCCCCGCCGTGCCGGTCTTCCCGGCATCGCGTCAACCGGCCAGGAGGTGATCGCCGTGACCGGCGTTCAGACGGTTCCCGTACGGCTCGAAGCCAGATTGGACCTACCGGTCTCGCGCTGGCTCTGGCTGGTCAAGTGGCTTCTGGCGATACCCCACTGGATCGTCCTGTGCTTCCTCTGGGCAGCCTTCGCCCTGCTGACGGTGGTCGTGTTCTTCGCGATCCTGTTCACGGGCGCCTATCCGCGGTGGATCTTCGACTTCAACCTCGGGGTGCTGCGTTGGACGTGGCGGGTCTCGTACTACTCCTACGGAGGCCTCGGCACAGACCGCTATCCGCCGTTCAGCCTCGCGGAGGAGCCCGACTACCCCGCCACGCTTGCCGTCGCCCGCCCGGAACGGCTGTCCCGGGGGCTGGTCCTGGTGAAGTGGTGGCTGCTGGCGCTCCCGCAGTACGCCGTCCTCGGCTTCTTCCTCGGCGGCGTCGGAGACAGGGGCGGTGGCGGTCTGATCGGCCTGCTCGCCCTGTTCGCCGGTGTGTCGCTGGCCTTCACCGCCCGCTATCCGGCGGGCATCTTCGACCTGATCGTCGGACTGAACCGCTGGGTCTTCCGAGTCGTCGCGTACGCAGCCCTGATGACCGACACCTATCCGCCCTTCCGCCTCGACCAGGGCGCCACCGACCCGGTCGGCGAGCCGGGGCCGCCGTCACCGGGACGGTGACCCGACCCGTGAGCCACACACGACTGCGGGTCGGCGGCCGTTCCACGGGGTCGGGGGAGACGTGTGCCCTTGGTGCCGGGCACGACGATTGTCAGGGTGCTCCACCACGGCCGGGGGCTACCGGTGTGCCGCCCGCACGGAGTCGGCCACCAGGTGGACGAGGGCCGGGAGCGCCGCCCGGACCGCGGGGCTAAGGCCGACACCGACGCTGAAGTCCGCTCCTTCGACCGCATGGACGACGACGGCGTGCGGCAGCCGTCCGAGGGCCGCGGCGAGGGCGAGGGCCTCCGCAAGGCCGAGCCCGTGGGTGCTGGCACTTTCGGCGGCCAGGCGGGCGGCCCGGTCGGCGCGGAGCGTGTGCAGACGGCCGGGACGACCGGCGGGGGAGCGCAGCGACTCGGCGACGATCACGCTGTCGGCCGGGCGCCAGAGCTCCAGGAGCCGGCCCGGGTCGCCGTCGCTCACGGCGAGTTCCGCGGACGGCTCGCCTCGGCTCCTCAGCGACTCGATCACGGCCGGCCCGGCGCCGTCGTCACGGCGGAAGGGGTTGCCGACGCCGATCACCACGACCCGGCCGGTCATTCCCGCTCCACCGCGAGGTCGAGGAAGTGGGCCGAGCAGGAGATGCACGGATCGTGGTTGCGGACGGCTCGTTCGCACAGCGCGGCCAGCTCCTCGTCCCCGACCGCCGTGGGCGATCGGGCCAGCCGGGCCTGCACCTGCCGGCGCAGGTCCTCCTCGATGGCCGCCTGGTTCTGTGAGGTCGGCGGCACGATCCGGGCGTGCGTGACCGTGCCGTCCGGGCCGAGGGCGTACCGGTGGTACAGCAGACCGCGGGGCGCCTCGGTCGCCGCGCAGCCGGCGGACTCCCGCGCCGGTACGTCGACGTGCGGCCGGGGCGGCGGCCGGTAGCCCTCGATGATGTGCAGCGCCTCCTCCAGGGCGTGCACGACTTCGACGGCCCGGACGAGGATACTGCGGTACGGGTTGCGGCAGACGTCTCCCGCGGAGGGGTCGCCGAGGCCGGCCGCCCGGGCCGCCTCGGCGGCGGTCGGGTGCAGCCAGCGGCCGTTGAGCGCGTAGCGGGCGAGCGAGCCGGTGAGGTGGCGGCCTCCGTCCAGTCTCGACTGGAGGGCGGTGGAGTACGGCACCTGCTTCTCGACCACGTGCTGCTCGAACTCGTCCACTGGAAAGCCCCGTACCCGGTGCTCGCCGCCGGGCGCGGGAAGAACGGCGGGTGCCCCGGAGTCGACGGCGTACCGTCCGGGGTCGTGCAGGGCCAGGAACTCGCCGTCGAAGGACGCCTCGGGGAAGTCGAAGCCGGCGACCCACGACACCGTCTCCAAGGCGTCGTCCCGGGCGCGGCGCAGGCGGTCGGCGAGCGGGGCTAGTTCATCCCGCGACACGGTCCGGTAGAAGCCGCCGATCCTCACGTTGACGGGGTGGATCGGGCGTCCACCGAGCAGTTCCATCACCGCGTTGCCCGCCTGTTTGATCCGCAGCCCCCGTTCGACGGCTCGGCGGTTTCCGCGGGCGAGTTCGACGGCGTCGGCGCAGCCGAGGAAGTCGGGGGCGTGCAGCAGGTGGATGTGCAGGGACTGGCTCTCGATCCACTCGCCGTAGTAGAGCAGTCGGCGCAACTGTGCGATCGGTCCGTCGACGGCCACCCCGCAGGCCGCCTCGATCGCCTGGCAGGCCGTCATCTGATAGGCGACCGGACAGATTCCGCAGATCCGGGCCGTGAGGTCGGGCGGTTCGGAGTGCCCGCGGCCGACCAGGAAAGCCTCGAAGAACCGCGGCGGCTCGTAGATCCGCAGTTCGGCGGCGGTGACCCGGCCGTCCTGCAGGCGCAACCTGACGGCTGCCTCGCCCTCCACCCGGGCCAGGGCGCCCAGATGCAGGGTGCGCGACGCCGGCCCGTTCATCGGGGCTCGTCAGGTGCCAGGCGGGCGGCGACGTCCGGCACCGGCCCGTACTCGGGCGCCGCGGCGTTGAAGGTGCGGAAGATCCGGACGACGTCCCGCGCGGACATGCCGTCCCGGGCCAGCTGACGCACCATCGACTCCAGGTTGGGGTCGGCCACCGGTCCGAAGCAGCCGTAGCATCCGCGTCGGTGGGCGGGACAGAGCGCGCCGCAGCCGGCGTGGGTCACAGGACCCAGGCACGGGGTGCCGTGGGCGACGGTCACGCACGTGGTGCCCCGGATCTTGCACTCGAAGCAGACGCTGTGCGACGGAATCCCGGGGGCGCGGCCGGCCAGGAAGGCGGTGATCACTTCGAGCAGTTGGTGCCGGTCGATCGGGCAGCCGCGCAGCTCGAAGTCGACCGGCACGTGGGCCGAGATCGGCGTCGAGGTGTCCAGCGTGGCGATGAACTCCGGGCGGGCGTAGACGGCGGCACGGAACTCGGCGACGTCCGCGAAGTTGCGCAGCGCCTGGACGCCTCCGGCAGTCGCGCACGCGCCGATCGTGACGAGGCGGCGCGAGATGCCGCGGATGTGCCGGATCCGCCGGGTGTCCTCGGCGGTGGTGACCGAGCCCTCGACCAGCGACAGGTCGTACGGCCCGGCGCCCTCCAGGCCCGCCGGGCCCCGGGAGCCGGTCCCCTCGGCGCTGCTCATCTCCAGGAAGTGGGAGATCCGCACCCGGTCGGCCAGTGCCAGCAGCTCGTCCTCGCAGTCGAGGAGGGTCAGCTGGCAGCCGTCGCAGGAGGCGAACTTCCACACCGCCAGGGTCGGCGGGCCGGCACCGTCCATGTCTACAACTCCCTCACCGAAAGCAGCTGCCGCGAGACCGTGCAGTCGACCACCGGGCCGTCGCGGCACAGCAGCAGCGGACCGAGCTGGCAGTGACCGCAGTGCCCCGTCCCGCAGCGCATGTTGCGCTCCAGCGAGAGCTGGATGCGCTCTGCCGGTACGCCTCGGGCCAGCAGCGCATCCGCGGTACGGCGCATCATCACCTCGGGACCGCACACCAGGGCCGCCGCGGTCCGGGGCCCAGGTCGTACGCGGTCCAGGAGGGAGGTCACCACGCCCACACTGCCCGGCCAGGCCTCGTCGGGCCGGTCCACCGTCACCTCCACCCGGGCCGAAGCGCTCCAGACGGCCAGCTCGTCGGGGTACAGGAGGTCGGCCGGGGTGCGCGTCCCCACCAGGACTGCGAGGTTTCCGGCCGTGCCCAGCAGGCGGTGCACGACCGGGCGCAGCGGTGCGAGCCCGATGCCGCCGGCCACCACCAGGACATCGGCGCCCTGCGTCCCGTCGAGGTTCCACCCGGCGCCGTACGGGCCCCTGAGCCCCACGAAGCCGCCGGGCCCGAGCCGGCAGAGGGCGCCCGAGACGGCGCCGACCGAGCGGACGGTGAACGTCAGGCCCCCGTCGTCGATCGCGCTGACGGAGATCGGCACCTCGCCGACGCCGAAGGCGTACACCATGGCGAACTGCCCGGGGGAGAACGCGGGCAGCGGTGGGCCGTCGGCGACGAGTCCGAGGGAGACGCTGTCGGCGGTCTCCGGCCGGGCGGAGGCCACCCGGTAGGGCACGGGCACCGCGCTCACGAGGGGCCGCCTCCGCCCGGGGCGTACAGGTCCACCAGCCGTAGGCGGGTGGCCTGGAGCCGTTCCGCGACGACGGCGGTGAAGCACAGCACCAGCCGGTGGCCGAGCTCCGGCTCGGCATCGCACAGGGCCCGCACCTCGGCCGCGGGGAACTCCGCGGCGGTGACCGGTCCGAGGGTCCGGGCGCCGAGGTGCCAGCGGTACGGCGGGAACAGCCAGGACCAGCCGAGCAGCTGGCCGGGCCCCACGGTCTCGACCACCGGAGGAAGGCGCCCGGGCACGTAGAGGTCGAGGGCGACTTCGCCGGAGCGCAGCAGCCAGAACCGGTCGGCAGGCCCGCCCTCGTCGAACAGCCGGGTGTCCGCGGGGAATTCCCGGTCGTGGGCGAGTGAGAGGAGGCGCTCCCGGTGGGCGTCCGGCAGGCCGTCCAGCAGTCGCCGGGGTTCCGTCACGGCCGTCCGTCCCCGTCGTCCGCGTCCTGCCGGCCGGCCCAGTCGTGCAGGGCCGCTGCCTCCTCGGTGATGTCGATCGCGACCGGGCACCAGACGATGCACCGTCCGCACCCCACGCAGCCGGAGGAGCCGAACTGGTCCCACCAGGTGCCGAGCTTGTGGGTGAGCCACTGGCGGTAGCGGCTCGGTGCGGAGGGGCGCACCGGTCCGCCGTGCAGATACGAGTGGTCGAGGTCGAAGCACGAGTCCCACACCCGCCACCGTTCGGCGTGGTCGCCGGTGAGGTCGGTGACGTCCTGGGTGGTGGTGCAGAAGCAGGTCGGGCAGACCATGGTGCAGTTCCCGCAGGTCAGGCAGCGTTCGGCGACCTCGTTCCAGCGCGGTGCGTCCAGCGTTCCGGCCATCAGTCGGTGCAGGTCCACCTCCGGCATGCTGCGGCCCATCCGGTCGGCGGCGGTCGACACGCCCTGCCGTGCCGCGTCGACCGTCCCCGGGTCCGCGGGCCGCAGCGGCAGTTCGGCGAGGATCTCCGCGCCCTCCGGGCTGCCGCTGCGGATCCAGAACCGGTGGTCACCTGCGTCGGCGACCTCGGTCAGCACCAGGTCGTGGCCGGGGCCGGCGGCCGGGCCGGTGCCCATCGACACGCAGAAGCAGGTCCCGCCGGGCTCGGTGCACTCGACCGCGATCAGGAACGCTCCCGTCCGCCGCCCTTCGTACACGGGATCGCGGTGGCGGCCGCCGGCCATGACCCGGTCCTGGACGGCGATGGCGCGCAGATCGCACGGGCGCACCCCGAGGAAGGCGAAGCGGTGCGGTGCGGGTTCGTCCGTTTCGAACGTCGGCCTGCCCGTCGCCCGGTCGGCCCGCCACTGGCGGACCCGCGCCGGGTGCAGGTAGGACTTCCACGACTGCGGCCCCGCCGCGTTGGCGAAGGCGGCGCGGTCGGCCCGCTCGCGCAGCCGGTACGACCCGGCTTCCAGTTCGACGCCCCAGCCGTAGGGGAGTTGCCCTGCGGAGACCAGCTCGTCCAGGACGATCGCCCCGTCGCGCACGGTCGGGCCCACGACGGTGAAGCCACGGGTCAGCAGGACGTCCACCAGGGCCGCCAAGCCGTCGGTGCCGATCACCCAGCTCTCGGCCGACACGTCCGGGGTGCCGCCGCCTGTCGTCATGCCGCGCACCTCCTCGCTGGCCGTCGAGCCCATCTCTCGCACAGAACGGTTGCCGATGACAGCAGCCGCGCCCCCGACACCGCCCGGTACGCCCGGACGGGTGCACTCCGGGTCCGAGGGACGGCCGGCCTCGGCGCCGGGGCCGGGAGGCCCTGCCGCATGCGGACACACCCGGCCGAGCATGGGAGGGGACCACGGACGCCGGAGCTGTCGCCGTCCCTCCCAGGTAGCCGCCGTTCCACCCGAACCGGTGCGGCAGTGAGCCGTGCCGTCGAGGCCTGCCGGCGTGCCCGGATCGTGCCGGTGCTGGTCACAGGCGACCATCCGGCCACCGCCCGTGCCGTCGCCGGCCGGGTCGGCCTGCTGGAACCCGGCACGACGGACCCCGCGGTCGTGGTCACCGGCCGCGAACTCGCCGCCGGGACGGTGGGCGACCTCACCCGGGTTCGGTCTTCGCACGCACCGATCCGCAGCAGAAGCTCGACGTCCTCCAGGCCTGGCGTGCGCACGGTGCGGTCACGGCCATGAGCGGGACCGCGGGAGGGATCGTCACCTTCGCCGCGACCCGGCTGGACCGGACCGCCCGGCGCTGACGCAGGCACGGGCGGCCGTCGACCCGGGTGCGTTCGCCCGGGGTACCTGCCCGCCGTCGGGGTGGAAGCACCGGCGCCCACGGCGCCGAACCGGCCCGGGTACCGACCGCCGGCGTGTGCTCCGGCGGGCATCGGTCGGCCATGGCCACGGACCGGCGGTCGTCTGACAGAATCGACCGGTCGGCAACGAGGGGCTCGGGAGGCTCGTGTGGGTGGGGGCGAGGTGCGGTCCCGTATTCCGCAGCTGCGGCTGGACGAGCTGCTGGAGGAGCTGCAGGCCCGGATCGACGCGGCCCGCGGAACCCGTGACCGGGTGCACAGTCTGCTGGAGGCGGTGCTGTCGGTCGGCCGGGAGCTGGAGCTGACGCAGGTCCTGCGGCGGATCGTGGAGGCCGCGGCGGTGCTGGTGGACGCCCGGTACGCGGCACTCGGGGTGATCGGCCCGGACGGCGAGAGCCTGTCCCAGTTCCTGACGGTGGGTCTCTCGGACGAGGAGATCGCGCGGATCGGCCCGTTCCCGACCGGCAAGGGGCTGCTCGGGGAGCTGATCCGCCGGCCGGAGGCGTTGCGGCTGGGTGAGCTGTCGGAACACCTGGCCTCGTTCGGCTGCCCGGCGCACCACCCGGTGATGCGGACCTTCCTCGGCGTCCCGGTGCGGGTGCGCGAGGAGGTCTTCGGCAACCTCTACCTCACGGACAAGCGCGGCGGGGAGGAGTTCGACGCCGACGACGAATCGGTGATCTCGACTCTCGCGGTCGCCGCCGGTGTGGCGATCGACAACGCCCGGCTCTACGAGGAGGCGCAGCGTCAGCAGCGCTGGCTGAGCGCGAATGCGGAGATCACCCGGACGCTGCTCTCCGGCAGCTCCCGCTCCGAGGTGGTCGAGCTGATCGCGCAGCGGGCCCGGGAGATCACCGGAGCGGAGCTGGCGGACATGTCGGCGCCGGTGTCCGAAACCGGCTCGCTGCGGGTCGAGCTCGCACTCGGCGGAGACCCGGCGGACCGTCGGGGCCTGGTGGTTCCGGCGAGCGGAACGCTGTCGGGAGAGGCCGTGGCGAAGGCGGAACCGGTGACCACGGTCGACCTGGCCGGCGATCCGCTGCTGTCCGCCGGGCCACAGCGCTTCGCCGGTCTGGGGCCCGCAGTGGCAGTGCCGCTGGGTCGGGCCGGCCGCCAGATCGAGGGTGTCCTGCTGCTGGCCCGCCGGTCCGGCGAAGCGCCCTTCACCGAACGGGAGATCGGCCCGCTGCTCGGTTTCGCCGACCAGGCGGCTCTGGCGCTGGAGCTGGCCGAACGACGCTGGGACGCCGAGCAGTTGGCGATGCTGGAGGACCGCGACCGGATCGCCCGCGACCTGCACGACCTGGCGATCCAGCGGCTGTTCGCCACCGGGATGACGCTGCAGAGCGCCGCCCGCTTCATCGAACACCCGGGTGCTGCGGACCGGGTTCTGCGCGCGGTCGGGGACCTGGACGAGACCATCAAGATCATTCGGTCGACGATCTTCGGCCTGCGGGTCAGGGAGGACGCGGCCAGCAACGGTCTGCGCGCCCGGGTGGTCCGGGCCGTCGAGGAGGCGCAGTCCGCCCTGGGCTTCGCACCCCGGCTGAGCATGGAGGGCCTGCTCGACACCGCCGTCCCCGCGGAGGCCGCCGACCATGTGATGGCCGTGCTGGCGGAGGCGCTGAGCAATGCGGCCCGGCACGCCCGGGCCCGCCGCGTGGAAGTCTCGCTGCGGGCGACCGGCACGCACCTGGAGCTCGCCGTGCAGGACGACGGTGTCGGCATCCCCGAGCAGGGGCGGCGCAGCGGCCTGCGGAACATGGCCGAGCGGGCGGAGAGTCTCGGGGGAGTGCTGGAGCTGTCGAGCCCGCCGGACGGCGGGGCCAGGCTGGTGTGGACGGCTCCACTGGGCGGCTGACCGCGCCGTTCCGGAGGGCGGCGGGATCAGCGGGCGAGAACCGAGAACGCGGACGGGAGCACCCTGCGGGCGGGTCCGACGGGCCCGCAGGGAGCGGCCTCAGCGGGGGAGCCGGCCAGGCGTCCGGTCCTGGGCGGCCAGCGCCTGGGTGGCGATGACGGCGGCCTGGACGCGGCGTTCGACACCGAGCTTGGCCAGCAGCCGGGAGATGTGGTTCTTGACGGTCTTCTCGGCCAGGTAGAGCCGCTGGCCGATCTCGCGGTTGGTCAGGCCCTCGCCGATCAGCGCGAGGATCTCCTGCTCCCGGTCGGTGAGTTGGGGGAGGCCGGAGACCTGCGGGGCGGTGTCGCCGCGCAGACGGGCCATCAGGCGGGTGGTGGCGCCCGGGTCGAGCATCGACTGCCCGGCGGCGACCGTGCGCACGGCGGAGACCAGGTCGGTGCCGCTGATCTGCTTGAGCACGTACCCCGAGGCGCCGGCCATGATCGAGTCGAGCAGTGCGTCCTCGTCGTCGAAGGAGGTGAGGATCAGGCAGCCCAGTTCGGGCATCCGTGAGCGCAGCTCACGGCAGACGGTCACCCCGTCGCCGTCGGGCAGCCGCATGTCCAGGATCGCCACGTCCGGGCGAAGCGCCGGGATGCGGGCCAGGGCCTGCTCGACCGTGGCAGCCTCGCCGACCACGGTCAGATCCGGCTCCGCGTCCAGCAGGTCGTGCACGCCCCGCCGGACGACCTCGTGGTCGTCGAGCAGGAACACCTTGATCGGGGCGCTCGCCCGGGCCACTGCGCTGTCCGCCATCGCTTCTCCGTACTTCTCCGTCCGCCCCCGTGCAGGAGGCGGGGCAAAAACCGTCAGCAGTCTGCCGTGTACTCCGACAGGCACAATAGGGCCGGGCGGCCCGATTCTCCCAGCGACGACCGTCCGGTGGTCGCGAGTTCCCGTCGTCACCCGGTCGGCCGAGGTGTCGACAGGCCGGTTTCGGCGAGGAGCGGTTGCGGCGCTCCACTCTCCGGAAGGTCCGGTCCGCGGCGCTCCCGGGTGGTGCCCCGGTTCAGCCGCGGCGGACATCGCCGTTGCCGGGCTTTCGGGCTGATCGTCCGCTCCAGACGGGTTCGAGTTCGGCCCAGGCATGCTGCCAGGCGGCGTCCGCCCGGCGGTCCAGGCCGGTCAGCCGGAGAGCCAGGATGCAGGCGGTGAGGACGATCAGGCAGCCGCAGACGAACAGGCCGCGGCAGACCGCGTCGGAGACGAGGGCGGCGGTGCTGGGCGGGGCGGGGGCGAGCTGCCCGGAGTCGCCCACCCAGACGGCCGTCGTGGCACCCGTCGGAGCCGGCCGGCTCAGCTGGACCGTGCCGGTGTTGTGCTGCCCGGAGGGATATGTCCAGGCTGCGGTGGCCCGGTAGCGGCCGGCCACGGTGTCGGCCGTGCCGCCCGCGTCCAGGGGCGGTGTGAGCAGGACGGCCTCGACGCGGTGCAGGTGGGGTGCCGCCGCGGCGGCTCGCCGCTCGGCCGAGCCGAGGTCGGCCAGGGCGGCCGCAGCGCCGAGCAGCGCCGCCAGGACGATTGCGAGCACGGCGAGGACGAGCGAGCGGCTGCGGGAACGATCCGCAGCCCGGGCCAGCGCGTTGTGCTCGGCGCCGAGGGCTCGGCGCAGGTGGCGCTGCCATGGGCGGGTGACGCGGGTGCGGCGTGTGCGGGCCATCGTGAACTCCTTCGCGGACGGGATGCGCGATCGGGAGCGGACCCCGCTACCCGCCGCTCTCCGGCCGTCGGGTGGTGCAGGGCCGGGACTCCCGCGGGACTCGTGCCACGAGAACTCTGTCGGCGACCGCCGGGCACCGACAGGGACCGACCGGGCCCACCGGAGGGCCGGTGGTCCCTGACCGCCCCTGTTCCCCGTGCGGACGGCACCTCCGGGCCGGCGACGGTCCGTCGGCCGGACCGCCCGGCCGGGACCATCGGGGCGCTGCGACGGGACTGCCGGCCGAGCAGGACAGGACCATCGGTCCCTGGGAAGGCATCCGGCCGCTCTCCGAGGATCTTCACCGTGAGTCACGGGCACACCGGTGCCCACCGCTGTCCCCGAGCACACCGCAAAGGAGCGCGTGATGTCCGCACACGGCCGCAGAGAGACCCGGCAGACAACGACGGATGACGGTCCGTCCGGCACGGCCGGCGGCTTCGGCCTGCCGGCCGCCACCGCCCTGGTGGTCGGCAGCGTCATCGGCACCGGCGTGTTCGCGCTGCCGTCCGCGCTCGCCCCGTACGGGCCGATCGCCCTGGTGGCGTTCGGCCTGGTGACGATCGGCGCACTGGCACTGGCGGTGACCTTCGGCCGGCTGTCGGAGCGGGTGCCGGGAAGCGGCGGACCGTACGTCTACGCCAGGCAGGCGTTCGGGGAGTTCGCCGGGTTCCTCACCGCGTGGTCGTACTGGATCACCGCCTGGGCGGGCAATGCGGCCATCGCGGTGGCCTGGGTCGGCTACGTCGAGGTGTTCGTCAACAAGGGACACCACACCGGGGGTTCGATCGCGATCGCCCTGGCGGGCCTGTGGGTGCCGGCCGTCGTCAACCTGACCGGCGTCCGGGCCGTCGGTGCGTTCCAGGTCGCCACCACGGTGCTGAAGTTCGTTCCGCTGGCCTTCATGGGCACGGTCGGGCTGCTGTTCGTGAAGTCCGGGAACTTCGGCGCCTTCAACGCGAGCGGGACGTCGGCGCTCGGGGCGGTGTCGGCGGCGGGGGCGATCGCACTGTTCAGCTACATCGGTCTGGAAACCGCCTCCGTGGCTGCCGGACGGGTCCGTGATCCCCAGCGCAACGTTCCGCGCGCCACGGTGTACGGCACGCTGGCGTGCGCCGCGATCTACCTGCTGGGCACTCTGGCCGTCTTCGGCACCGTGCCGCACGCCCGGCTCGGCTCCTCCACGGCGCCGTTCACGGACGCGGTGAACATCGTCGCGGGCGGCCACTGGGCCGGTGACCTGGTCGCGGCGGCCGCGATCGTCTCCGGCATCGGCGCGCTCAACGGGTGGACGCTGATCTGCGCCGAGATGCCGATGGCCGCCGCCCGGGACGGGCTCTTCCCGTCCGCCTTCACCAAGGTCCGCGGGCGCGCAGGCGTGCCGGCCTTCGGCATCGTCTCGGCGACCGTCCTCGCCTCGGTGCTCACCGTGGTCAGTTACACCCGCTTCACCCAGGTCTTCACCGGGATCGTGCTGCTGAGCGTGCTCACCGCAGCCGTGCCGTACCTGGTCGCGACCGCCGCCCAGCTGCTCTGGCTGGTGCAGCACGGACGCGAGGAGCTCGACCGGCGCCGCCTCGTCCGGGACGCCACCGTCACCGTCGCCGCCCTGGCGTTCTCCTACTGGTCGATCCAGGGCAGCGGCTACCAGACCGTCTACTACGGCCTGTTCACCATCCTGCTCGGCATCCCCGTCTACATCTGGCTGAAGCGCCCGATCGCCCGCGCAGCCGGAACGGGCGCCCTCGCCGGAACCCCGCCCACCGGGGCCGGGCAGGCCGGGCCCGACGCGCCGCTGCCCGCGGCGGCCCGCAGCGCAGGCCCGGTCGGCCTGCCGACCATCCTCCGTCGCGCGCTGATGCCGCGCCACCAGCACTGAGACCAAGGAGCACACCGACATGTCCACTCTCCGTGTCGACTCGGAAGCCGGCCGGCTGCGCCAGGTGATCCTGCACCGCCCAGGTCTGGAACTCTCCCGACTCACCCCGCGCAACGTCGAGGACCTGCTCTTCGACGACATCCTGTGGGCCAAGCGGGCCCGTGAGGAGCACGACGCCTTCGCCCAGGTGCTGCGGGACCACGGCGTGCGCGTCCACCACTACGCCGACCTGCTCGCCGAGACCCTCGACCTGGCGCCGGCCCGCGCCTGGCTGCTCGGCCAGGTCGTCACTCCGGCCGCCGTCGGCCCGGCCCTGGTGGAACCGGTGCGGGAGCTGTGCGAGCAGCTCGACGGTGCGGCGCTCGCCGAGTACCTGATCGGCGGCGTCCTCAAGGACGACCTGCCGATCCGCAAGCCCCACAGCCTGCTGTGGAACACGCTGGGCGAGCAGGACTTCGCCCTCCCGCCGCTGCCCAACCACCTCTTCCCGCGCGACAACTCCTGCTGGATCGGGTCCCGCTACAGCATCAACCCGATGGCCAGGCCCGCCCGCCGACGGGAGAGCCTGCACACGGCCGCGATCTACCGCTTCCATCCGCTGTTCGCCGAGACCGCCCCGCCGCTGCTGGACGGTACCGCGGCCCGCCCCGGGCTCAGCCTGGAGGGCGGCGACGTCCACGTCATCGCCCCCGGTGTGGTCATGGTCGGCATGGGTGAGCGCACCACCGCCCAGGCCGTCGAGCAACTGGCCCAGAACCTCTTCCTGTTCGGCGCAGCGCACCGGCTGATCGCCGTGCGGCTGCCGGAGAGCCGGGCGTTCATGCACCTCGACACCGTTCTGACGATGATCGACCGGGACACCTTCGCCGTCCACCCCGGCCTGGCGCACCGGCTGCGCTCCTGGACCCTCACCCCGGACCCCGAGCGGCCGAGCGGGTTCGACGTCGCCCCCGACCCGGATCTGGCGGCCTCCCTCGCGGAGTCCCTCGGTGTGGACAAGGTCCGCCTCCTCTCCGCCGAGCAGGACGTACGGGCCGCCGAGCGCGAACAGTGGGACGACGGCAGCAACTTCCTCGCCCTCGAACCCGGCGTGGTCGTCGGCTACGAGCGCAACACCACCACCAACACCCACCTGCGCAAGCAGGGCATCGAGATCGTCACCGTCGCCGGCTCCGAGCTCGGCCGCGGCCGCGGCGGACCGCGCTGCATGAGCTGCCCGATCCAGCGCGATCCCGTCGACTGACCACCACGGAGGAGGAATCCGCCATGACCGTCAACCTGCACGGCCGCCACTACCTGAGCGAGTTCGACCACACCGCCGCCGAGATCCACCACCTGCTCGACCTCGCCGCCGAGCTGAAGGCCGCCAGGCGGGCCGGCACCGAGGTCCCGCGGCTGGCCGGCCGCCGTCTAGCCCTGATCTTCGAGAAGAACTCCACCCGTACCCGCTGCGCCTTCGAGGTCGCCGCGGCCGACCAGGGCGCCACCACCACCTACCTCGGCCCGGACAGTTCCCACATCGGCCACAAGGAGTCCGTCGCCGACACCGCCCGCGTGCTCGGCCGGATGTACGACGGCATCGAGTACCGCGGCTACGCCCAGGCCACCCTCACCGGACTCGCCGCGCACGCCGGCGTCCCCGTGTACAACGGCCTCACGGACGAGTGCCACCCCACCCAGAGCCTGTGCGACGTCTTCACCATGCGCGAGCACAGCGGCCGGCCGCCGGCGCAGATCTCCTTCTGCTACCTGGGCGACGCCCGCAACAACACCGCCAACTCGCTGATGGCGATGGGCAGTCTGCTCGGGATGGACGTGCGCGTCGCCGCGCCGCGCGAGCTGTGGCCGGACCCGTCCCTGGTGCAGGAGTGCCTGCTGCGCGGCCGGGACAGCGGCGCCCGGTTCACCCTCACCGACGAGGTCGACGAGGCCGTGCGCGGCGCGGACTACCTGTACACCGACGTCTGGGTCTCGATGGGCGAGGACCACGACCGGTGGAAGGAGCGGATCGACCTGCTGCTGCCGTACCAGGTCAACGTCGCGACCATGGCCGCGACCGGCAACCCGGACACCGCGTTCCTGCACTGCCTGCCCGCCCTGCACGACCGCCGCACCGACCTCGGCGCCGAACTCGCCGAGCAGCACGGCCTGAACGCCCTCGAAGTCACCGACGAGGTGTTCGAGTCGCCCGCGTCCCTGGTCTTCGAGCAGGCCGAGAACCGGATGCACACCATCAAGGCCGTCCTCGTCGCCACCCTCGGGAAGGACTGACCGTGCGCATCGTCGCAGCCCTCGGCGGAAACGCCCTGCTCCGGCGCGGAGAACACCCCGACGCCGCCGTCCAGCAGCACCACGTCCGCGAGGCCGCCCGGTCGCTGGCCGAACTCGTCCTCGCCGGACACGAGGTGGTGATCACCCACGGCAACGGGCCGCAGGTCGGCCTGCTCACGGCGGAGAGTGAGGCCGACCCGGCACTGACCGCGCCCTACCCGCTGGACGTCGTCGGCGCCGAGACCCAGGGCATGATCGGTACCCTGCTCGTCCGCGAGCTGACGGCCCGCCTGCCCGGGCGGACCGTGACCGCACTGGTCACCCACACCGAGGTCGATCCGCATGACCCGGCACTCCGCCGGCCGAGCAAGTTCATCGGCGGCCAACTGACCGACCGCCAGGCCAGGCTGATGGAGATCGAACGCGGCTGGACCACCGCCCGGGACGGTGCCCGGCTGCGCCGCACCGTTCCCTCGCCCCGGCCCGAGGCGATCACCGAACTGCCCGCGATCCGGGCCCTGTTGGCCGCCGGAATCGTCGTCGTTGCCGCCGGCGGCGGCGGTGTGCCGATCACGCGCGATCCGGACACCGGACGGGTGCGCGGCGTCGAGGCCGTGGTCGACAAGGACCTCACCGCCGCCCTGCTCGCCGAACGGCTCGACGCCGACGCCCTGCTGATCCTCACCGACGTCACCCATGTGTTCACCCGCTTCGGCGCCGCCCACCCCGGCCCGCTCATCACGGCCACCCCCGGCGAACTGCGCGAACTCGACCTGCCCGAGGGGTCGATGCGGCCCAAGACCGAGGCCGTCGCCGCCTTCGCCGAACGGACCGGCCGCCTCGCCGTCATCGGCCCGCTGGACGACGCCCTCGGCGCACTCCTCGGCACCACGGGCACCTCCGTCCGCGCGCCGTCGCCGGTGGGTGACTCGGGACGGACGTCACTGCCGGCGGGACCTTCGGCCCTCGGCCCGGCAGTACCGCGCACGGCAGTCTGAACCCACCAGGAGAAGAACTCCGATGAACCGTCCGCAGACCCTGAGCGCCACCGCCGTCGTGGTGGAGACCCGCGGCGCCGTCACCCTGGCCGCACCCGACTACGCCCGTACGAAGATGATCGCCGTGCTGGAGCGGCTCGACGAACCGGTCCTCGCCGCCCGGGTGAAGCTCACCCAGGAGTCCAACCACGCGGTGGCCGAGCCCTCCACCGCCCAGGCCGTGGTCGACCTCAACGGCCGGCCGGTCCGGGCCCATGTCGCAGCGGCCACCATGCAGGAGGCGATCGACCGCCTCCAGGACCGGCTGAACGCCCGGATCGCCCGCGTCCGCCACCACCGCGACCACCACCGCCACCACGGGACGGCCCCGGACGCCGGAGGCGACGGTGCCGGGCACGGGCACCGTCCGCAGCGGCACACCCGGAGCCCCGAGGACCGCCGCATCGTGCGGCACAGGTCCTACAGCCCGGCGCGGCGGACCGCCTGGGAGGCGGTGCTCGAACTGGAGGCGATGGACCACGACTTCCACCTGTTCACGGACACGGCGGGCGGCGAGAGCGTGGTCCACCGGGACGCCGCCGGCGGGTACCGGCTGGCCACGGCCGATCCCCGGGCCGAGCAGGTCCCGGGCCTGCCGGCAAGCGCGCTCGGCGCGCCGGAACTCACCGTCGACGAGGCGGTCGGACGCCTCGATCTCGGCGGCCTGCCGTTCGTGTTCTTCACCGACGCCGCGACCGGTCGCGGCAACGTGCTGTACCACCGCTACGACGGCCACTACGGCCTGATCACTCCCGCGCTGTAGTAGGCGCGGGTCCTGCCCGGCGGCTGTGGGGGCCGGCCGGGAACGGAACGCGGAACCGGGGACGGCGTGGGGGCCGTCCCCGGTTCCTGCGTGTTCCCGTCCGGTGGCGCAGCCGGCCGGCCGTTCCCGCGGCCGCGGGAACGGCCCTCAGCCGAGGGCGGTCCGCAGTGCGGACAGGACGGTGGCCGGGTCGGCCAGGGCGTGGTGGACCGGCGGGACCGGCAGGTCGAGGCCGAGCAGCTGATGGACGGCGTGCATGGCGCCGCGCACCGAGTACTCGACGGTGAAGACGACGTCCTCCGGGATCTCGACGTACTGGCCGAGGAAGGCGAAGTTCCGTGCGCCGTGCGGGATCACCCGGGGTCGGTCGTGCACCGACCGGCGGGCGAACTGGCTGGTGATGTAGGGCATCATCACGGTGATGACGGTCGTGGTGGCGCGGACCTCCTCGGCGATGTCCTCGAAGCCGAGCTGCCCGAGGAGTTCGGTGAGGACCTCCTGCCCGGTGCACTCGGCCATGGCCTTGCCGGTGTACTCACCGGGAGTGTCCATGAACAGGCCGTACCCCCACAGCGTGAACACGTCCTCGGGCTGCCCGTCGAAGTGCGGCGGGCGGGGCACGACGACCGACATCAGCCAGGGCGAGTCCTTGAAGGTCATCAGCGCACCGGTGCCCGGGGCGTTGCCGCTGAACGCCTCGATCCGCTTGAGCAGGGCGGGGCTTCGCATGGTGAGCGTGAACGACTCCCAGGCGGCCTCGGCGACACTGCCGTTGAAGACCGCCGGCCGGCCGAAGTCCGGCGCCTTGCGGGAGAGGGTCTCCCACAGTGTCCAGCTGCCGTCACGCTTGTCGCGGACGAGCTCGGGCACGGTGTCGTCGCCACCGTGGGCGGTATCGGCGGTCATCGAACCGAGCGTGATGAACGCCAGGTCCAGATCAGCGAGTTCGACGGTCTCCGGCCCGCTCTCGCGCCGCAGGTGGAGGCGCCTGGCGCGGCGGATTCCGTTCTGCTCGGTGAAGTCGACGTCGGTGACGGTGACACCGTGCTCGATCCGCACGCCGCGCTCCAGCAGCCACCTGGTGAGCGGCCGGACGATGGAGTCGTACTGGTTGAGCCGGGTGCGGCGGACGCCCGCGAGCGTGTGGATGCGCGGGAACTCCTGGAGGAAACGCAGGAAGTAGCGCCTGAGCTCGATCGCGCTGTGCCAGTTCTGGAAGGCGAAGGTGGTGCGCCACATCGCCCAGAAGTTGGTGGCGAAGAAGTGCCCGGAGAAGAACTCGTCGATCCGGCGGGCGCCGATCACCGACTCGGGTGTGACCAGCAGCCGGGTCAGCTCCAGTCGGTCACGGGCGTCGAGACCGAGCCGCGACGCGTCGACGATCCGGTGGTCGCGGTCGATCAGCCGGGCCCTGGCGTCGGTCGGCCACGCCCGGTTGAAGTCGGTGATCTCCTGGCGGACGGAGACGGCCTCGTCGTCCAGGGTGGGGATCGACTCCAGCAGGTTCCACAGGCAGGTGTACGCCTCGTCCTCCAGCATGCGCCCGCCACGGGTCACGTAGACCCCCTCCGGTGTGCCCAGCCCGTCGAGCGAGCCGCCCGCGAGCGGCAGTTGCTCCAGGATGCGGATGTTCTCGCCGGGGACGTCGCCGTCCCGGATCAGGAAGGCCGCGGCTGCCAGTGCGGCGATCCCGCCGCCGACCAGATACGCCTTCGTGGTGCGCCCGCTGTCGATCATGCCCTGTCCCAGTCCTCGTCGCGTCCGCCTGCACCGGCCGGCAGGCGCCGTCAAGCCTCCGGGACCCGGATCGCGCCGTGCAGGGCCCTGCAGTCCCTCTCCCCGGGGCCGCAGGTCCTGGCCGGGGCCCGGTTCCGTGGCCCGATCGGCCCTGTGCTCGGACGATCGCAGCGGGTGACGATGGGGCCCGGCCCGTCGCTCCGACGGACCGGCCGGACCGATGCGGAGGAGACCGCCGACATGCCCGCTACCCCGAACCCGGTGCCCGGTCCGTTGTCCGAGCAGGAGCTGCGGTCTCTCGACTCCCATTGGCGGGCCGCCAACTACCTGGCAGTGGGCCAGATCTACCTGATGGCCAATCCGCTGCTGCGCGAGCCGCTGATCCCCGAGCACATCAAGCCGCGGCTGCTCGGCCACTGGGGCACCTCGCCGGGACTGAACCTGGTGCACACCCACCTCAACCGGGTCGTCAGGAACCGCGACCTCGACGCGATCTGCGTCTGGGGGCCCGGGCACGGCGGCCCTGCCGTGCTGGCGAACTCGTGGCTGGAGGGCAGCTACTCGGAGACCTACCCGGACGTGAGCCGGGACGAGGCGGGGATGGCCCGGCTGTTCCGTCAGTTCTCCTTCCCCGGGGGAGTGCCGAGCCACGTCGCCCCCGAGACGCCCGGCTCCATTCACGAGGGCGGCGAACTGGGCTACGCGCTCTCGCACGCCTACGGCGCCGCCCTGGACAACCCCGGACTGCTGGTCGCCTGCGTGGTCGGCGACGGCGAGGCCGAGACCGGCCCGCTGGCCGCGTCCTGGCACGGCAACAAGTTCCTCGACCCGGTGCACGACGGCGCGGTGCTGCCGATCCTGCACCTGAACGGCTACAAGATCGCCAACCCGACGGTGCTGTCCCGGCTGCCCGAGGGCGAACTCGACGCCCTGCTGCGCGGCTACGGACACCTCCCGCTGTACGTCACCGGCGCCGACCCGGCAGCCGTCCACCGGGCCATGGCCGAAGCCATGGACACCGCCCTCGACCGGATCGCCTCGATCCAGTACGAGGCCCGCACCAACGGCTCCGAACGCCGCCCGCACTGGCCGGTGATCGTGCTGCGCACCCCCAAGGGCTGGACCGGTCCCGCGGAGGTCGACGGCCTTCCGGTGGAGGGCACCTGGCGCGCCCACCAGGTGCCGCTCGACCAGGTCCGCGACAACCCGCAGCACCTCGCCCAACTGGAGGCCTGGCTGCGCTCCTACCGTCCGCAGGAGCTCTTCGACGAGCACGGCAGGCCCACCGCCGACGTGCTGGCGTGCATACCCGCCGGCACGCGCCGGCTCGGGGCCAACCCGCACGCCAACGGCGGCCTGTTGCTGCGTGACCTCCCGCTGCCGGAGCTGGAGCGCCACGCGGTGGCCGTGGACAAGCCCGGCACCACCCGGCACGAACCGACCCGGGTCCTGGGCGGCCTGCTGGCCGACGTGATGGCGGCGACCGCCGAGCGCCGCGACTTCCGCCTGGTCGGCCCCGACGAGACCGCCTCCAACCGGCTCGAGGACGTCTACAGCGTCACCGGCAAGGCCTGGCAGGCCGATACCCGGCCCGTCGACGAGCACCTCGCGCGCGACGGCCGTGTGATGGAGATCCTCTCCGAACACACCTGCCAGGGCTGGCTGGAGGGCTACCTGCTCACCGGCCGCCACGGCCTGTTCTCCTGCTACGAGGCGTTCGTCCACATCGTCGACTCGATGGTCAACCAGCACATCAAATGGCTCCGCACCACCCGGGAACTGCCCTGGCGCGCGCCGATCGCCTCGCTCAACTACCTGCTCACCTCGCACGTCTGGCGCCAGGACCACAACGGGTTCTCGCACCAGGACCCGGGCTTCGTCGACCACGTGCTCAACAAGAGCCCGGAGGCCGTCCGGGTGTACTTCCCGCCGGACGCCAACACCCTGCTCGCCACCGCCGACCACGTCCTGCGCAGCCGCGACCACGTCAACGTCGTCGTCGCCGGCAAGCAGCCCTGCTTCGACTGGCTCACGCTGGACGAGGCCCGCACCCACTGCGCCCGCGGCGCCGGCATCTGGGAGTGGGCGGGCACCGAGGACGGCAGCCGCGAACCCGACGTCGTGCTCGCCTGTGCCGGCGACGTCCCCACCCAGGAAGTCCTGGCCGCGGCCGACCTGCTGCGGCGCCACCTGCCCGACCTGGCCGTGCGGGTGGTGAACGTGCTCGACCTGGCCCGGCTGATGCCCGCCGAGGAGCACCCGCACGGCATGCCGGACGCCGAGTTCGACGCCCTGTTCACCCGCGACCGGCCGGTGGTCTTCGCCTACCACGGCTACCCGTGGCTGATCCACCGGCTCGCCTACCGCCGGGCCGTCCACCCCCGGCTGCACGTGCGCGGCTACAAGGAGTCCGGTACCACCACCACTCCGTTCGACATGGTCGTCCGCAACGACCTCGACCGCTACCGGCTGGTCATGGACGTCGTCGACCGCGTCCCCGGTCTCGCCGTCCGGGCCGCCGCCGTGCGGCAGGAGATGGCCGACCGGCGCACCCGCCACCACGCCTGGATCCGCGAGCAGGGCACCGACCTGCCGGAGGTCGCCGACTGGAGCTGGAGCGGCTGACCCGACATCGAGGGCGGCTACCGTGAGGAGACGAACACCATGGACCTGCCCGTCACCGTCGGCATCGACGGTTCGGAATCGAGCCTGGCGGCCGCCGACTGGGCCGCCCGTGAGGCGCTGCTGCGCGACCGCCCCCTGCGCGTCCTGCACGCCCTGCCGCTGATGCCCCACCTGCTTCCCGCCCGGGCCGCCGGCGGCCGGCCGGGAGGCGACCTGCTCCACGAGGTGGAGCACGTCCTGGCGATGCGCCATCCGGACCTGCGGATGCGCACCGAGGAGGCCCACGACGCCGCCGGCGCGGCGCTGCTCGCCGCGGGAGAGGACGCCGACCTGCTGGTGCTCGGAGCCCGCGGCAGCGACGGCTTCCCGGAGCTGCGCGTCGGCTCGACCGCCCTGCTCCTCGCCGCCCGGACGGGCTGCCCGACGGTGGTGCTCCCGGTGGAACCGCCGGGCCCGCACCCGCGCGACCTGGTGGTGGTGGGCGTGGACGCCCGCCGCCCCGCCGAGGCGGCCCTCGACTTCGCCTTCGCCGCCGCACACCGCTACGGCCTGCCGCTGCGGGCCGTTCACGCCGGCTCCGTGCCGCGGGCGGACCTCGGCGGTGAGGCCGCGCTGCTGGCCGGCGCGCTGGAGCCCTGGAAGGCGGCCCGTCCCGAGGTCGAGGTCGTCGCGGACGCCGAGAGCGGCGGACCGGGCCGGGTGCTGGTGGAGGCGTCGGCCAAGGCCCGATTGCTGGTGGTGGGGCGCCGGCCGGCGGGCCCGGCCGCCCTGCTCGGTCCGGTGGTCCATGCCGTCCTGCACCACGCGGCCTGCCCGGTGGCGGTCGTGCCGGGGGCGTGAACACGCCCCCGGACCCGGGACCTTCGGGCCCGGTCCGGGGCTTCCCGGCCCCTGTGGCGGGCGGGCGCCCGCCGAGAACCTGTCCTGCAGACACGAGGTCGCGCGCACCGATGCCGCGCGACGCCGAGCGAAGGAGGTTGTGATCATGACTCAGTCCGTGGTGGTGGGGGTCGACGGTTCCGCGGAGAGCACAGCGGCGGCCGAGTGGGCGGCGCAGCAGGCCCACCGCGGCGGCCGGGCACTGCGGATGGTCCACGCCGGTGGACCGGAGGCCCCGCTGTCGGAGCAGCCCGGGAACCCGGCCGAGTCGCTGCCGGACGTGGTCCGCGCGCTTCGTGACCGGCTGGTGGACGTGATGCCCGATCTGGAGGTCTCGTGCGAGCACGTGCCCGGGAGCCCGGCCCACGCGCTCGTCGCCGCCGGGGAGCGGGAGGGGCTGCTGGTGCTGGGCTCGCGCGGTCTCGGCGGTTTCGCGGGGCTGCTCGTCGGATCGGTGGCGCTGCAGGCGGCGGCGCACGCCGGCTGCCCGGTGGTCCTGGTCCGGGCGGGCGCGGACGGCGGCCGTGCGAGCGGCGACGTGGTGGTCGGGGTGGAGGGCGGACGACCCTGCGACGAGGTGCTGGCCTTCGCCTTCGCGCAGGCGGCCGAGCGCGGTGCCGGTCTGCGGGCGATGGAGAGCCTGACCCTGCCCGCCGGGCCCTATGTGACGGACGCCCCGCTGGCGCAGCCGCAGATCAGGGTGGCGGTGGCCGAGTTCGAGCTGGTGCGGCTGCAGGACGCGCTCGCGCGCTGGCGGGAGAAGTACCCCGAGGTCGAGGCCGAGGCCGAGGTCACCGGGTGGCCGGCCGGGCGCGCCCTGGTGGAGGCGTCGCGCTCGGCCGCCCTGGTGGTGCTCGGCCGCCGGACGCCGCGGCTGCTCCCCGCGGCGCCGCGGCTCGGCGCCACCGCGCACACCGTCCTGCACCACGCGCACGGCCCGGTCGCCGTCGTGCCGCACGGGTGAGTCCGTCCGCAGACCGCCTCCCGTGGCCCGGACCGCCCAGCGGTCCGGGCCACGGCCGCGTCCGCCCGGGCCGGACGAGGGCGGGACCTTCGGCCCCCCGGTGTACCCCCATCGGCCGCCCCTGGGCCAGGTGCCCGGGCGGCAGTCTGGAGCCGGAGGCGCGGGCGACCACCGACAGCGCCTCGCACCTCGACGACCCCGATCCGAAAGGCTGGTCCTGCCATGTCCCGCCGCCCGCACCCCGAGCAGCAGCCCGCGCCGGGCGACGCCCCGGCGGCCGTTGCCGCGCTCGTCTCCGACGCCCTGACGGCCCTTCGGGAGTACGCCGACTTCACCCAGGAGCAGATCGACCACATCGTCAAGAAGGCGTCCCTGGCGGCACTGGCCCGCCACACCGGCCTCGCGGTGGCGGCGGTCGAGGAGACCGGGCGCGGGATCTTCGAGGACAAGGCGGTGAAGAACGTCTTCGCCTGCGAGAACGTCACCCATGTGATGGCCGGGACGAAGACGGTGGGGGTGGTGCGCCGGGACGAGATCGACGGGATCGTGGAGATCGCCGAACCGGTCGGGGTCGTCGCGGGCGTCACCCCGGTGACCAACCCCACCTCGACCACGATCTTCAAGTGCCTGCTGGCGCTGAAGACCCGCAACCCGATCGTCTTCGCCTTCCACCCCTCGGCGCAGCGCTGCTCCGCCGAGGCCGCCCGGACCGTGCGGGACGCGGCGGTGGCGGCCGGGGCGCCGGAGCACTGCATCCAGTGGATCGAGGAGCCGTCGATGGCGGCCACCCACGCCCTGATGAACCACCCGGACGTGGCCACCGTCCTGGCGACGGGCGGCAACGCGATGGTGCGGGCCGCGTACAGCTGCGGCAAGCCGGCCCTGGGCGTCGGCGCGGGCAACGTCCCCGCGTACGTGGAGAAGAGCGCCGACCTGAAGCGCGCCGTGAACGACATCGTGCTGTCGAAGACCTTCGACAACGGCATGATCTGCGCCTCCGAGCAGGCGGTCGTGCTGGACGCGGAGATCCGCGAGGCCGCGCTGGCCGAGTTCCGCACGCTGAAGGCACATCACGCGAGCACGGAGGAGAAGGCGCTGCTGGAGCGCCACCTGTTCGGCGCCGGTGACGGCGACTCCTGTGCCGGGGACCGGCTGAACGCCGACGTGGTGGGGCGGTCGGCCGCGCAGATCGCCGAGGCGGCCGGCTTCTCGGTGCCCGCCGACACCTCGGTGATCCTGGTGGACGCCGAGCGGGTCGGGCCGTCGGAACCGCTGACCCGGGAGAAGCTGTGCCCGGTGCTCGCCGTGCTGACCGCCGAGTCGCGCCAGCGCGGTGTCGAACTCGCCGCTGCCATGGTGGAGTTCAACGGTCTCGGGCACTCGGCGGCGGTGCACACCGAGGATGCGGCGTTCGTCGAGGAGTTCGGGCACGCGGTCAAGGCGTGCCGGATCATCTGGAACGCACCGAGCTCCCAGGGCGGGATCGGCGACGTCTACAACGCCTTCCTGCCCTCGCTGACCCTCGGCTGCGGCAGCTACGGGCACAACTCGGTGTCCGGGAACGTCTCGGCGCTGAACCTCGTCAACATCAAGCGGATCGGGCGGCGCAACACGAACATGCAGTGGTTCAAGGTCCCGCCGAAGATCTACTTCGAGCGCAACTCCGTCAAGTACCTGGCGAGCATGCCCGATGCACACCGGATCGTGATCGTCACGGACCGGACGATGGTCGAGGTCGGCCACCTGGAGCGGATCAGGGGCATCCTCGACCGCCGCCGCGAGCCGGTCGAGGTGCGGGTGGCCGACTTCGTCGAACCGAACCCCAGCATCGACACCGTCCGGAAGGGCGCCGAGCTGATGCGCGGGTTCCGGCCGGACACCATCGTGGCGCTCGGCGGCGGCTCGCCGATGGATGCGGCCAAGGTGATGTGGCTGATGTACGAGCACCCGGAGGTGGAGTTCGCGGACCTGAAGGAGAAGTTCTTCGACATCCGCAAGCGCGCCTTCACCTTCCCCGACCTGGGGGAGAAGGCCAAACTGGTGTGCATCCCCACCACCTCCGGCACCGGGTCCGAGGTCACCCCGTTCGCGGTGATCACCGACACCGCCACCGGCCAGAAGTACCCGCTCGCGGACTACGCGCTCACCCCGAGCGTGGCCATCGTCGATCCGGCGCTGACCACCCGCCTGCCGAAGGACGTCACCGCCGACTCGGGCTTCGACGCCCTGACCCACTGCATCGAGACCTACGTCTCGGTCTACGCCAACGACTTCACCGACGGCCTGGCCCTCCAGGGCATCCGGCTGATCTTCGACCACCTGGAGCGAGCCGTCCTCGACGGGCCCGACGACCCGGTGGCGCGGGAGAAGATGCACAACGCCGGCACCATCGCCGGCATGGCGTTTGGCTCCGCCTTCCTCGGGGTCGTGCACGCCATGGCGCACACCCTCGGCGCCACCTTCCACATCGCCCACGGACGCACCAACGCGCTCCTGCTGCCGCACGCCATCCGCTACAACGGCTCGGCCCCGTCCAAGGTCACCAGCTGGCCGAAGTACCGCAGCTACATCGCCCCCGAGCGCTACCGGGCGATCGCGCGGATGCTCGGCCTGCCCGCCGACACCCCGGAGCAGGGCGTCGAGTCCCTCGCCGCCGCGGTCGAGGACCTGCGCGACCGGGTGGGCATCCCGCGCTCCTTCAAGGAGGCCGGAGTCGACGAGGCGGCCTTCCTGGAGGCCCTGCCGCAGCAGGCGATGAACGCCTACGAGGACCAGTGCGCCCCGGCCAACCCGCGCATGCCGATGCTCGCCGACATGCAGCAGCTGATGCGCCAGGCCTACTACGGCGTCCGCGACTGAAGACCGGCGGACCGGCCCCGGAGCCGCACGGATCCGGGGCGGGCGCACCGCGGTGCCGAGAAACCACGACAGGAGCAGCGAACATGAGTGTCCGGCAGACGGAGACGGCCACCCGCGGAGCCTGGGACGGCTTCCGGGGCGGGCTGTGGCGCGACGCGATCGACGTGCGCGACTTCATCCGGCAGAACTACACCCCGTACGACGGTGACGCCGCCTTCCTGGCCGGCCCGACGGAGCGGACCCTGGCGGTCTGGAGGCAGATCACCGACCTCCTGCCCGAGGAGCGCGCCAAGGGTGTCCTCGACGTCGCGTACGGCGTCCCCGCCGGCATCACCGCCCACGCGCCGGGCTACATAGACCGCGAGAGGGAGCTGATCGTCGGCCTGCAGACCGACGCCCCGCTGAAGCGCGCGATCATGCCGAACGGCGGCTGGCGGATGGTGGCCGGCGCCCTGCGGACCTACGGCTACCCGGTACCGCCGGAGCTGGAGAAGGTCTTCACCGAGTACCGCAAGACCCACAACGACGGCGTCTTCGACGCCTACACGCCGGAGATCCTCGCCGCCCGGAAGGCCGGCATCATCACCGGTCTGCCCGACGCGTACGGGCGGGGGCGGATCATCGGCGACTACCGGCGGGTCGCACTCTACGGCGTGGACCGGCTGATCGGGGCCAAGCGGGCCGAGAAGGCGCAGCTCGACACCCCGCCCCGCGATCCGGCCGGGCTGGAGGAGGTCATCCGGGAGCGCGAGGAACTCGCCGAGCAGATCCGGGCCCTGGGCGAGCTGAAGCGGATGGCGGCGGGCTACGGCCACGACGTCTCCGGGCCGGCCACCACCGCCCGCGAGGCGGTCCAGTGGCTGTACTTCGCCTACCTGGCGGCCGTCAAGGAGCAGAACGGCGCCGCGATGTCGCTCGGACGCACCTCCACCTTCCTGGACGTCTACCTCCAGCGCGACCTCGCCGCCGGCCTGCTGACCGAGGAACAAGCCCAGGAGCTGGTCGACGACTTCGTCATCAAACTGCGCATCGTGCGGTTCCTGCGCACCCCCGAGTACGACGAGCTGTTCTCCGGAGACCCGACCTGGGTCACCGAGTCGATCGGCGGCATCGCCGAGGACGGCCGCCCCCTGGTCACCCGCACGTCCTTCCGCTACCTGCAGACCCTCTACAACCTCGGGCCCGCCCCGGAGCCGAACCTGACCGTGTTCTGGTCGCCCCGACTGCCGCAGGCGTTCAAGGAGTTCTGCGCCAAGGTGTCGATCGACACCTCCAGCATCCAGTACGAGTCGGACGAGCTGATGCGCCCGCGCTTCGGCGACGACACCGCGATCGCCTGCTGCGTGTCCGCCATGCCGGTCGGCAAGCAGATGCAGTTCTTCGGCGCACGGGTCAACCTGGCCAAGACCCTGCTGTACGCGATCAACGGCGGCCGCGACGAGCTGACCGGCGCCCAGGTCGGCCCGCGGACCGGCCCCGTCACCGGCGACCTCCTCGACTACGACGACGTGCTGGCCAGGCTCGACCTGCAGATGGACTGGCTGGCCGCCACCTACGTGCACGCGCTGAACGTCATCCACTACATGCACGACAAGTACGCCTACGAGCGGATCGAGATGGCCCTGCACGACCGGGACGTCCGGCGCACCCTGGCCTGCGGCATCGCCGGCCTCGCCGTGGCGGCCGACTCACTGTCCGCCATCCGCCACGCCGCGGTGAGGCCCGTGCGGGACGACACCGGACTGGTGGTGGACTACCTCGTGGAGGGCGAGTACCCGGCGTACGGCAACAACGACGACCGGGCGGACGCCATCGCCGTCCGGCTGGTCGAGGAGTTCATGCGCAAGGTGCGCAAGCACCCGGCCTACCGGGGCGCCGAGCACACCCAGTCCGTCCTGACCATCACCTCCAACGTCGTCTACGGCAAGAAGACGGGCAACACCCCGGACGGCCGCCGTGCGGGCCTGCCGTTCTCCCCGGGGGCCAACCCGATGAACGGCCGAGACCACCACGGGTACGTCGCCGCCGCCCTGTCGGTCGCCAAACTTCCCTACGACCGGGCCGAGGACGGCATCTCGCTCACCAACACCGTCACGCCGGCCGCGCTCGGCCGCACCGACGAGGAGCGGATCGCCAACCTGGTGGGCGTGCTGGACGGCTACGTCGCCTGCCACGGCTTCCACATGAACGTCAACGTCCTCGACCGGTACACCCTGCTGGATGCGATGGAGCACCCGGAGAAGTACCCCCAGCTGACCATCCGCGTCAGCGGCTACGCGGTGAACTTCGTCCGGCTCACCCGCGAGCAGCAGCTCGACGTCGTCAACCGCACCTTCCACGAGGCGCTGTAGCAGCGTCCGCCCCGACGCGGTGCCGGTCGCCCCCGACCTCGGGAGCCGGCACCGCGCCCCCGAGCGAGGAGAACCGGAATGACCGAGCCCGCCGTACCCGCCGCGACCCCCGCCGGCGCCGCCACCCGGCGCGCGGTGACCGGCATGCTGCACTCCTGGGACCTGTCGACCGGCGTGGACGGCCCCGGCACCCGCTTCGTCGCCTTCCTCGCCGGCTGCCCGCTGCGCTGCCTGTACTGCCACAACCCCGACACCCGGTACATGCGCGACGGCCGCCGCACCTCGGCCGACGAGATCGTCGGGGAAGCCGCCAAGTACACCGAGTTCATCCGTGCCGCCGGCGGCGGTGCGACCGTCAGCGGCGGAGAACCGCTGCTCCAGCCGCTCTTCACCGGCGAACTGCTCCACCGGCTCAAGCACGAACTCGGCCTGCACACGGCCCTCGACACCTCCGGCTTCCTGGGCGCCCGCGCCACCGACGCGCTGCTCGCCGACACCGACCTCGTCCTGCTCGACATCAAGTCCTGGGACCGCGCGCTCTACCGGCACCTCACCGGCCGGGACCTCGCCCCCACGCTGGACTTCGCCCGGCGCCTGGCCGGCCTCGGCACGGAGGTGTGGGTACGTTTCGTCCTCGTCCCCGGGCTGACCGACCTGCCCGCGAACATCGACGGCGTCGCGGAGTTCACCGCCTCGCTCGGCAACGTCACCCGCGTCGACGTGCTGCCCTTCCACAAGCTCGGCGCCGCGAAATGGCGCACGCTCGGCCTCGACTTCACGCTCGCCGACACCCCGTCACCCACCGCCGGCCAGACGGCCGCGGCCCGCGCGGTCTTCGCCGCACACGGCCTGCACGCCGTCTGACCGCTGGAGCACGGGTGCCGCCCGGGGCTGAAGGTCCCGCCCGTACGTGCCCCTCCGGCCCTTCGCCGCCGGGCCCCGGTCGGCGGAGAGTGGGGACAACCGCGAGAAGAGAGAGGAACACCATGACCGAGCAGGACGTGACGCGGCGCAGGATCGTGGCCGGAGTGGACGGATCGCCGTCCTCGATCGACGCACTGCGCTGGGCCGTCGGCCAGGCCCATGAGGTCGGCGCCGTCGTCGAGGCAGTGATCGCCTGGGAGTATCCCGTGACCCCCGGCTGGACCGGGCCGACCACCGAGGACGGGTTCGGCGCCGGCATCGCGCGCAAGATCCTCGACGAAGCCATCGCGGAGGTGAGCGACCCGCAACGCCCGGTCTGGATCGGCGCCCGGGTCGTGGAGGGCGGCGCGGTGCCGGCCCTGCTGGACGCCGCGCGAGGCGCCGAGCTCCTGGTGGTCGGAAGTCGGGGACACGGCGGCTTCACCGGCGCGCTCCTGGGATCCGTCGGCCAGCACTGCGTCCAGCACGCGCCCTGCCCGGTCGTCGTGGTCCGCCACCGCGAGGTCCGACAGCCCGTCGGATGACCCGACGGCCCCACCGAGAAGGAGACAGCCGACCATGCGACACCGCACCGTGGGCGAGTTGATGACCCGTGCCGTTGTCCACGCGCGGCCCGAGACGGGTTTCAAGGAGATCACCCGGCTCCTCGCCGACCACGACATCACGTCCGTACCCGTTCTGGACCGTGAGGACCGGCCGCTCGGGATCGTCTCCGAGGCCGACCTGCTGCTCAACGAGGCGGCCCAGGAGGACCCGTCCGGACTGCTGCTGACCCCGGTTCTGGCGCCGCGAGAGCGCGCCCGCAGCCGGGCCACCACCGCCGAGGGCCTGATGACCGGCCCGGCCGTCTGCGCCCGCCCCGAGTGGACGGTGGTCGAGGCCGCCCGCCTCATGCAGCGCGAGCACCTCAAGCGGCTCCCCGTCGTCGACGAGGCCGGCCGGCTGATCGGCATCGTCAGCCGGAGCGACCTGCTGCGCGTCTTCCTGCGCCGGGACCAGGCCATTCGCGAGGAGATCCGCCAGGACGTCCTCGACCGCGTCCTGGGACTCTCCCCGGACTGCATCGACGTGCGGGTGCACGAGGGGCGGGTCACCTTGAGCGGCACGGTCGAGCGCCGCAGCCTGGTGCCCGTGCTGGAACGGCTGTGCCGGAGCGTGGACGGCGTCGTCGACGTCACCGTCCGCTTCGACCGCTGCGCCGACGACACCACCGCGGTGTCCCCGGCCCGCTGACCCGCCGCCTGCCGGGCCCGGGCGTCCGCCCGGCGGGGCCTCCGCGCGAGGCGGCGCGCGGAGGGCCCCGATCCGGTGCCTCACCGGCTGCTCAGCCGCTTGAAGCAGGCGGTGAGGCGGGGTCGGGCTACTTGGCGATGAGGAGCAGGGTGGCGCGCCCGTGGAGGCGGTACACGGTGCCGGCGCCGCCGATGAAGGCCTCGGTGCCGGGCTGGGCGACCTGGTCGGTGCCCTCTGCCCAGGTCGAGGTGTCGGTGACGCGGTACCAGCTCTTGCCCGGACCCGGGGAGGGGAGGGTGAAGTCCACGTTGCCGGACCAGCCGTTGTAGCCGACGTAGACGGCGCTGCTGGGGTCACCGAGTTCGGTGCCGTCGTAGCGCCAGGCCAGGGCGTGGTTGTCGGGGTTGCCCCAGTAGGTGCCGTCGGGGGCGGTGCCCGCGGGCGTGAACCAGTCGAGCCGGCCCATGCCGTTGCCGTTGCCGTCGGTGGCGGAGTAGAAGTCCGCGGGGCGCAGCGCGGGGTGGGCCTTGCGGAAGGCGATCATGCGCTGGGCGTAGGTGCGGTAGGTGCTCTGGTCCGAGGTCCAGGAGGTGGTGAGCCAGTTGGCCGAGGAGTCGAGGTTGTACGAGTTGTTGTTGCAGTTGAGTGAGCGCAGGTACTCGTCGCCGCCGGTCATCATGGGGGTGCCGGCGGAGAGCATCAGCAGGGCGAAGCCGTTGCGGGCGGCCTTGCGCTGGTCGGCGGCGATGCCGCCCTGGTCCCAGGAGATGTTGTAGTCCGATCCTCCGTCGGAGGGGCCGTACGGCCAGGACTGGTTGTTGTTCTTGCCGTTGCAGGAGTACAGGTCCTTGAGGGTGAACCCGTCGTGGGCGACCAGGAAGTTGACGGAGGCCGAGGGCTTGCGGCCGGCCGCCTGGTAGAGGTCGGAGGAGCCGGCGAAGCGGGTGGCAAGGTCGCTCGGGGTGACGTTCTCGCTTCCCATGGCGTTCTGGTCGCGGCGCACGGTGTCGCGGAACTTGTCGTTCCATTCCGACCAGCCGTTGGGGAAGTTGCCGACCTGGTAGGTGCCGGCGCCGAGCGCCCACGGCTCGGCGATCCAGTCGGTGCCGGTGCCGCCGGCCGCGGGTCGGCCGGGCATGGCCGCGGTGATCCGGTTGAGGGCGGTGTCGGGGTCGGTGCGGCTGTACTGGAAGCAGCCGTGCTGGCAGGTGTTGCCGAGGACGGGGGCGAGGTCGAAGCGGAAGCCGTCGACGCCCAGGGTGTCCTTCCAGTGGGCGAGGGAGTCGGTGATGAGGTTGCGGGTGGCGGGGTTGTAGGTGTTCAGGTTGCCGTTGACGCCGGTGTTGTCCCAGGAGGCCTGCATGTCGCTGGTGAGCGAGTAGTAGGCGGGGTTGTCCAGGCCGCGCATGTTCAACAGGCTGTAGGTGCTCTTGTCGCCGGCGTTCCACGGGCCGCCCTCGGCGGCGTGGTTGTACACGACGTCGGTGAAGACCTTGATCCCGGCGTCGTGGTAGGCCCTGACCATCTCCTTGAACTCGCGGGTGGGGCCGCCGGCCGTCTTGTCGGACGAGTAACGGCGCTCAGGAGCGAAGAAGTTGAGCGTCTCGTAGCCCCAGTAGTTGTCGCCCGTAGTGCCGGTGGGGTCGGCGTCGTTGGTGTCGTTCTGGGTCTCCTGGACGGGCAGGAACTCCGCCGCCGTCACGCCGAGCGCGGCCAGCTGGCTGGCCTTCAATGCTGCTCCCTTGTAGGTGCCCTGATAGGCCGTGGGGACGCTCGGGTCGTTCTTGGTGAGGCCTCGGACGTGGACCTCGTAGACGATGTCGTCCTTCAGCGCCCGGGTCGGCTTGCTGCCGGTGGCCGTGGTGTCGGCGGCCAGCACGATGCCCTTGGGGGCCTGCGCGCCGTTGTCGACGGCCCGGTACTGGGGGCCGGTGCCGTAGACGGTCTTCGACGGGCCACCCGGGGTGAGCGGGTCGTGGCTGAGCTCCAGCGCGTACGGATCGGTGAGCAGCTTGTTCGGGTCGAACCGGTTGCCGGCTGCGTCCACGTCCGAGACGAAGCCGGCCGAGGAGCCCTTCGTCCAGGACGGGTCGTACGGCCAGTTCGGCCCCCAGGCGCGGTAGCCGTAGTAGACCGGCCCGGTGATGCCGTACTGGCCCTGCAGGGTTGCCACCGGCACGCTCGTCGACCACACGTTCGTGGCGGCGTCCTTCACCAGCGTGATCCTGGCGGCTTCCTGACTGCCGGAGGCCGCCGCGTAGAGGTAGAGCTCGATCCTGGTGGCCCGGGAGGAGTAGAGCCGGAAGTCGATGCCTGTCCCGGTGCCGTCGTCATGGGCGCCGAGGGCCTGGCTGGAGGCCGCGGCAGCCGGAGGAGCAAAGCCCCCGGGGCCGGCCAGGGACGTGGCCAGCGCGGTCGCGGTGGCGACGGCGAGCGATCCGAGGCGGGTCGATCTCCGGCTGCGGGCATGGCTGGGCAAGGGCATGGCAACTCCTGAAGTCGGGGTGGGGGAGCGGCCGCGGATGCCCGGGCGGTCGCACCGACTTCCTGCAAGTGTTTGCAGGATTTTGCTGCAAGGTAGCGGTGGTTGAGCTGCGCGTAAAGGCGTCGCGCACGGTTCGCATGCGGCAAGCGACGCGGGCGCGGCGGTGTGGCCCTTGACCGGGCGAACGGGCCGAGCGCCGGGCGCGGGTGGTTGAGTGTCAGGCGGTGGAGGTGAGTATGCGTACTCATGGTCGCGGGGATCACCGGCCTCCAGGATTGCGGCATGCGAAAGATCTCTCTCCCCGCCCCCGTCCTGGCCGCTGCGTTCGGCTGCCTGGTCCTGGCGGGCTGCGCCCCCCAGCCCGGCGCCGGTCACACCCTCGCGGGCAGCTTCGACTCGGCGTCGAACCCGGCCGATGCCCTGTCGAACTCCGGTGACCCGGAGATGCGCTTCCTCGCGCTGGTCACCCGCGTCACGCAGAAGTGTGCACCGAACGCCCCGAGCGACAAGGGCGGCGGCGTGGTGCCCAGACCCGGGGACCTGGCGGCCGCGGGGGAGGAGGTCACACCGCGGTACGGTCCGGGGCAGACGCCGCCGGGCACCCCGAACGCGGACGGGGACATACCGGTCCCGCTTCCCCCGGACGCCCCCGAGCCGTCGGGGCCGGCCTCCGCCCCCGCCGGTCCCGAGCCGGTCGGGGAGGTGCCGCTGGTCGGCGTCGACGAGTGCGCCGCCCGTGAACACGCCGAGCGCATCCGTGAGGCGTTCACCAACAGCCGCGCAGCCGGCTTCGAGGCGATGCGCGACAGGCTGGCCGGCCTGGACTACCCGGCCTCGCGGATCCACCGCATGCCCGACCGGGCGGGCGCGCCGCGGGTGCGGATCGACCTGCGCTTCATGGGCAACAACCTGGCCCTGGAAGTCACCGGCACCGGGAGCGGCGTGACCGTCGAACCGTTCGGGGCGTCCGAGCGGGAGGACGTGCAGGTGACCGATGTGAAGCGCACACCGGCGTCGGACACGCCCACTCCCTGACCGGACCCCACCGGCCCGCCTCGGTGGGCTGGTGCAGAGCACGCAGCGGTCCCATGGCCAACTCGGGGATCCGGTCGGCATGTCGCGCCGACCGGTGCCGTGCCGTTGTTCCGACGTCGTGACCCCGCTGCGGGTCGACCGGGCCTGCGCAGGGGTTCCCGCACCGAGGATGGCCCTGGAACACGATCGTGCTCCAGGACCATCCTCGTGCCCGCACGGGCCACGGCAACGGGCCACGCCCGGCAGGGCTCAGCGCTTGGCCACGAAGACGTGCGCGGCGGTCTGTGCGGGGAGTTCAGCGGCCTCCCCGCCGCTGCCGACCATCACGCCGCCGGGCAGCGACGTCACGTTCACGACCGCGCCGGGCTGGACTCCGGCGAGCCGCAGGACGTACATCAGCTGGGGGTCGGTCTGTATCTGCTCCCCGATGCGCCGTACGACCGCGCTCGCGCCGTGCGGCCCGGGCTCCAGGTCGCCGAGGCTGACCGTGCACTCGTCGAGGAACGGATCCGCCGCGCTCTTCCCGCCGAGCTCCTCCAGGCCCGGGATCGGGTTGCCGAAGGGCGACTCCGTCGGGTGTCTCAGCAGCTTGAGGACGCGGCGCTCGACGGCCTCGCTCATCACGTGCTCCCAGCGACAGGCTTCGGCGTGGACCTGCTCCCACTCCAGCCCGATCACGTGGACGAGCAGGCACTCCGCGAGCCGGTGCTTGCGCATCACGCGCGTGGCGGCCCGTCGGCCCTCCTCCGTCAGTTCGAGGTGCCGGTCGCCGGCGACGTGCAGCAGACCGTCGCGCTCCATGCGGGCGACGGTCTGGCTGACGGTGGGGCCGCTCTGGTGCAGGCGCTCGGCGATGCGGGCACGCATGGGGACCACGCCTTCCTCCTCGAGCTCCAGGACGGTGCGGAGATACATCTCCGTGGTGTCGATGAGTTGGGACATGGTGGTGGTCAGGCGGGGGTTTCGGCGGTGGCGGTCAGGACCGCGCGGCCGAGGACGTGGCCGGCCATGGTGAAGCCGAGGACGGCCGGGGTGGCGTCGGGCTGGACGCCGACGGACTCGACTCCGAGGGCGTGCACCACGACGAAGTAGCGGTGCGGGCCGTGCCCGGCCGGCGGGGCGGCCCCGATGAAGCGGGCCGCGCGGGCGTCGTTGGGCAGCTGGAAGGCGCCCTCGGGCAGGCCCGAGCCCGTGTCGTCGCCGGCACCCTCGGACAGCTCGGTGACGGTGGCGGGGATGTCGGCGACCGCCCAGTGCCAGAACCCGGACCCGGTGGGGGCGTCGGGGTCGTAGACGGTGACGGCGTAGCTCTTGGTGCCCTCGGGGGCGCCGCTCCAGGACAGCTGCGGGGAGACGTCCTGCCCGCCGGGGATGCCGAAGATGCCGGAGAACTGCTCGGGCGACCAGGCGCCGCCGTCGGTGACGGTGGTGCTGGTGACGGTGAAGCAGGCCGCCTCGGGGAGGCGGGCGAAGGGGTCGTTGGAGCTCATCGCGTCGTTCCTTTCAGTCCGTTCTGCGGGGTGGCGGAGGCGATGCGGCCGACGGAGGCCCCGCAGCGTCCATCGCGGAGACACCCCGTCACCGTTCATCGAACACAATCGACGATAGCACCGATAATCGATTATTTGTGAGATCGTCTATGCTGTCGGGATGACCCAGACGGCCCACACCTCGACCTCGTCGGGGAAGCAGATGCTCTCCGAGCAGGTCTACGCGCATCTGCGGGACGCGATCCTGCGCGGGGACTACGCCCCCGGTGATGCCCTCAAGCCCCAGGACCTGGCCAGGGAACAGAGCGTGAGTCTGGCCGTCGTGCGCGAAGCGCTCGTGCGGGTGGTCGGCGATGGCCTCGCCGACCGGCTGCCCAACCGCGGCTTCGCCGTCCCGGCCTTCTCCGACCGCCGCTGGCAGGAGATCACAGAGGCCCGACGGACCGTCGAACCGGTCGTGCTGCGCATGTCCGTCGAGCGAGGCGACGTCGACTGGGAGGCCCGCGTTCGAGCCGCCCACCACCGTCTGGCCCGCACCCCGACGCACGTGCCGGAGGAGGGCGAGTACTACAGCGGCGCATGGTCGGAGGCCCACCGGGTCTTCCACCGCACGCTGCTGGAGGGTTGCGGCAACCCCGTCCTACTGGAGACCTTCGACCGGATGTGGACCGCGAGCGAGCTGGCCCGCCGCTGGTCCGCTCACCGCCACCCCGACCGGGACCACGTCGGCGAGCACCGTCGGCTGGAGGAGGCGGCGCTGGCCCGCGACGCCGACACGGCGGCCGAGGTGCTGGCCCGGCACCTCACTCTGACCGCTGACGGACTGACCGGCTGCAACCCCCACGAATCCGTGGAGGAAGCCCGATCGCCTCGCCGAGACCGATGAATCGGCCGGATCTCCGCGGCCGACTGGACTGACATCCTCGCCGCAGCCCTGCGGGCCAGGCGGCCACAGGGCTGAAGAAAGCTGCGGACTCCGTCGCCGGGTGGTCGGGAACCTCCGCAGTGACCTCGGCACGGACGACCCGCCGGGAAGCCTCACCCCGGCGGGTCGTCCGTGCCGACTATGCCTCAACCGTCGGCGGCGAGGCGGCCCAGCCACTCCCTCAGCAGATGTTGCTCCGCGCTGCTGAGGGTCGTCTGCTCTGGCAGCGCTGCGCGCAAGGCGCGGGCGGCGCCCGCCGGGCCCGCGTCCTGCACGGACGGCCGTTCATTGGTTACGGCGGCGACCATGGACTCCCGCAGAGTGGTCAACAGGGCCGGGTTGCGCCGGTGCTCCGGCAGGGACAGCCAGGTGAGCACTGCGCCGCGCGCTGTGGCATGGATGATCTGGGCCGCGAGTTCCTCGTCGACGCGGAGCCAGCCGCCGGCGGCGAGGCGCCGGATGCGGCCCATCAGGATCTCCATGCCGGCGCTGAAGGCGGCCGAGGCGGCCCTCGTGGGCTCGCTGTACATCAGCGTGTACAGCGCGGGATTGGCCAGGCCGAACTCGACCGCGACGTCCCATCCGGCCCTCAGGTCCTCGACGGGGTCCTGCGGGTCGGGGTCGACGTGCTTGGTGGCGAGAAACGCGGCGAAGCCGTGCTCGGCCACCGCATCGAGCAGTCCGTCCTTGTCGCCGAACAGCCGGTAGATGGCCGGCGGCTGAAGGCCCGCTGCCTCGGCGACCGCGCGGGTGGTGACCGCCTCGCGCCCGCCTCGGGTCAGCAGGTCGATGGTGGCCTCGATGACCCGCTGCCGGGTCTGTTCGCGGCCGGTGGGCGCAGCGTCGGAGGCGCGGCTCCCGCTGGGTGGACGCAGTGGCATGGATCAATGATATCGCGTGAACGGTTCCGTCGTTAGTATCAGTGATACGCTCATTGTGATTCCACTGGAAACAGGCACGGAGGAGCACTGCATGTCCGACCGACTGCGGATCATCGCGCTGGAAGAGCACGTCGCCCTGCCCGCGATCATGGAGGCATGGTCGCGGGCAGGGGTGCCGGAGCTGCCGAACCTGGGGTTCGGCGACAGCCCCGTCGCCCGCCGACTGCGCGACACAGCGGAGACGAGGCTTGCGCACATGGACGACCAGGGAGTGGACGTGGCGGTGCTGTCGATCTCCTCGCCGGGCGTGCAGAACCTGCCCGACGCGGATGCGGTCGCCGCGGCCCGCGACACCAACGACCAGCTCGCGGCGATCGTGGCCGGTAACCCCGACCGCTTCCAGGCGTTCGCTGCGATCCCGACACGGTCGCCGTCGGCCGCGGCCGCGGAGCTGGAGCGGGCGGTCACCGAGCTGGGCTTCCCCGGCGCCATGCTCTACGGGCGCACCGGATCCAAGCTCGCCGACGACCCCGAGCACGACGAGCTGTACGCCGCTGCGGAGCGGCTTCAGGTCCCCCTCCACTTCCATCCGCAGATGCCCGTGCAGGCGGTGATGGACGCCTACTACTCCAACATCGGCCCCATCGGGACCGCGTTGGCGGGCCCTGCGATCGGCTGGTACTACGACCTGGGCGTGCAGTACCTGCGGATGATCTTCTCCGGTGTCTTCGACCGGTACCCCGATCTCCAGGTGATTGCCGGCCACTGGGGAGAGGTCGTGCTCTTCTATCTCGACCACATTGGGTTCTTCGCCGATGCCGGTGGCCTGGCCCGCCCGCTCGCCGACTACTTCAAGCAGAACTTCTGGGTCGCCGGCAGCGGCACCGTCAGCCCCCGCTACCTCCGGTGGACAGCCGAGGTCGTGGGGACCGAGCGGATGCTGTACTCCACCGACTACCCCTTCACCTACGGGTTCCGCCCCGGCGGCTTCCCCTTCGTGGACACCAGCGCCGGCGTCGCCCGGTCCTTCCTGGAAGAAGCCCCCTTCACCGACGAGCAGAAGGCCGACATCGCGCACCGCAACTGGGAACACCTCACGTCCCGCGCCACAGACCACACCCGGCGACCTCGGCAAGGCCTGTCACACGCCTGACCACGCCTGCCATCACAAGGACCACCGCCCCCGACGACCAGATCCGCCAGCGGCCGGTGAGCAACGGCGCCTTCGCCGAAGCGGCGGATCGGCGGTTGGGTACCTCCGCCGCCAACCGCGCCGGCCCGGAATGGTCCAGCACTGTCAACTGCACTGTCCTGGACTGGATCAGACGGCCGGGCTGAGAGGCCGGAGCGCGGTCGACGAGACCCCGACGGCGACCTCCACCACCGGATCCGGACAATACCGGCGCAGGGAGCCCACCTTGCAGGTTCGGCCTGGGGAAGGGAACGGGCCCGGCTTGCAGCCCCGCAGTCGACCTGCGGGGCTGCACGGGGCGGCGGGGGTACGGACGGGACAGGTGTCGTAGCCCGGGGCTCGCAAGACGGAGGCCGTCGGAGAGTTGCTCGCTGGACACTCGCCCCATAGCCTGACCGGGCTCACGCGCGGGCGTTCGGGCTGTCTCGTCCAGCCGATCGTGCCGGGTGGCCGGGAGGAGGTCGTGGCCTTGCGGCGGACGGCCGCGGGGCAGGGACGGCAGCGGGCTCTCGTCCCGGCGCGGTTCGTCTGCCTCCGCGGAGAGTACGGCTTTCCGCCTTGATCAGGTGGGCGGATCCCCTGTCGCACGGCGGCCACCAGCGGGCCGCGGCGAGGCGTTCGCGCCCGTGGCTGAGCGGGGCGAAGATGATCCGGTCACCGTCGTCGACCCACGTCTGGAGGGGCGTTCCGGCCTTCTCGCCCGGCCACGCTCGGGCGGTCGTCGTGCGGCCGGCACCGTCGGATGCGGTCCGGGCCGCCGTCACCGGGACCTTGGACTCGCTCCGGTCCGGTGACGGGCGCGGGTGCGGCCGGGGCCGGTCGTCTCGCGGCCCGTACGGCAATCCGTGTCCGGGACCGGTCGAACCTCGGGCGGGGCCGATGGACCCTTGCTCGCCGTCCCGGTCGGCGGGGGAGTCTGAGGTCATGGCGACGACGAGGCGACCGCCGCGGTCCGGTGCGTCGGCGCCGCCGCTACGGAGGAGATGCCATGGAACCGCCGCCCCGCGTTGAGACGCCGCCAGGCGAACGGCTGGTCGCCGACGTGATGAGAACCGCGCTGTACGCCGTCACTGAGGAAGAGAGCGTTCTGGTGGCGTGGGAGCTGCTGGAAAGGTCGGGGGGCCGGCACCTGCCGGTGGTGCGCGTGGACGGCCGCTGTGCGGGACTGCTCGACAAGGCCGACCTCGCGATCGCGTGCGCTCAACCGGCCACCGCGCTGTCGCGAACGACCGTCCGTGAGCTGCTGCGGGGCCGCCGCCCTGCTCAGGTTCACCCTGGCGACACGCTGCACCGCGCGGCGGTCGTCCTCAGCCTTGCCGGTGCCGACGCGCTCGTGGTGGCTGCTGAACGCGGGATCCTGGTGGGCCTGGTGACGGCCGGCGATGTGGTCGCCGCGTTCGCCGGCCAGCAGCCGGCCGCCTGGACGGCTCCGGCCGACGGCCCGCCCGGCGGCGGGCCGCACGTCCTGCTGCCCGGTCTTCCGCCACGCCGGCAGGAGCGCCGGACCGGGGTGCCGTGAGGCGGGCACACGGTGCGAAGGGCGCATCCGACGCGAGAAGGAGCACGCGGGACCGTGAAGGCGTGCCGTACTGGTTGTCGAGGCGGTACGAGGCTTTCGACCGGGGGACAACCACGCCACCCCTGACGGCCTTCAACGGCTGCTGTCCCGCAGCCGCCGGCCGGGCGATCACGGCCCGAGCCGGGCAGCGCCGTCCGGTCTCGATTCCGTGCGCTGTGGCGGGGCCGTCGAAGGAGGCTTGCCAAGCGCTGAGTACCCATTTGGCTGCGCCGGCGGGCAGTTGCCCCCGGGAATCCTCATGCTCGGGTGCGGCGGAGATCCTGCCGCCCATGACGTACGAGGAGCGCGGATGTCAGCACTGACCAGGAGAATAACTGCCACGACAGTTGCAACTGGGGCTCTGGCCGCAGTTTTCGTGTTCGCCGGCCCTGCGTACGGGGACGGGGTCTCTTCGCCGTTCAAGGGCCGCACCGAGAGCGGAAACCTCGTTGTGCGGAGCGGGGACATCATTGTCTGCTTCGCAGAGAACCAGGTGGTGGTGGCCGACACCGAGGGCAAGTTCCGTCAAACCGACGGGCCCGGCACGAGCTTCACCACACCGGCCGGGGCCGCGTTCAAGACCCTCGACACCGGGAAGAAGTTCCCGCCCCTGCAGAACGGCGGCGTCGAGGTGAGCTTCGGGGGCGCCAGCGCTGTGGTCACCTGCCCCAAGAGCCTCGTTCCGGCGACCTCCGCGTTCGTACCGAAGTCGACCCTGGCGGGAACCGGGGGCTCGGTCACCGGAGTGGACGTGATCAAGAGCTCCGCCGGTGGCGCGCTCGCCGTAGCCGGGATCGCCGGCGCTGCCGTCGTGCTGCGCCGACGCCGGGTCGGCAGCGCCGAGTGACCGGCCCACGCCGGCCGACGTGTGCTCTCCGGGGGAGCGCCGTCGGCGGCCGGGCGACGATCGGAAGGTGAAACGGGTGGGACGACCACTCTCACCAGGGGGCCGTGCGGGCTTGATCCTGGCCGGTGCCGCGGTGGGTGTCGGAGTGTGGCTGGTCCAGACGGGGACCCGGACGTCGGCCCCGCCGCGTCCAAGCGCCGCCGACGCGTGGCGTCATCCCGTTCCGACACCGCGTACCACCCCACCCGACGCAGAATCCGCCGTGTCGGGAATGGCGTTCTCCAAGCCGACGCGGATCCGGATCCCCAGGATCGGCGTCGACGCCCCGATCGTCGAGGTCGACCTCGACGCGAACGGGAACCTGCCGGCACCGTCGGCAGCAGACCGCCGGCCGGCCGGCTGGTACCGGCAGAGCGCTGCGCCCGGAACCGCCGGGAATGCCGTCATCGACGGCCATGTCGATGGCCTCGACGGACCGGCCGTCTTCTACTCCCTCGGCGCGCTGCACAAGGGCGACACCATCGAGATCACCCGCGCTGACCGCAGTATTGCCGAGTTCACGGCCGATGCCGTCGAGGTCTACCCGAAGGACGCCGTCCCTGCTGATCGGGTGTTCGGCGCTGCGGACCAACCCCAACTGCGCCTCGTCACCTGCGGCGGTGCGTACACCAAGACCACCGGCTACCAGGGCACGGTGATCGTCTACGGTCGTTTCACCCGGGCTGTGCCCGCTTCCTGACGTTCTCGACCGTCGTCGACGCCGCCCCGATCCGGGGCTCTGGCCTGGTGGAAGAAGAGACCGGACGAGCCGTCGTGCATGCAGGCGGGCGGGCGTGAATCCGGGTGGGCGACGGGACTCCTGCGCACACTCGGCACCCCGCGACCGGGCGGCCGAGGCTCTGCACCTTGCCGAACCCACGAGAGGCCCGACGGCACCGGCGGCAGTGGGTCGGGCCGAGCCGCAGGCGACTACCGCGACGTCCCGCTTCCAGCCCGCACCAGGCAGAGCATCGAGTGGTACGCCGACACGTACGGCACCGTGGACGGCCACCTGCGCCGGGTTCGTCGCCGGTACCGTCCGGCCGCCGCTTCCCGCCCAATGAAGCTGTTCCAGTGGGTGGTTCCTGATACGTCCGGTCTCTCCCCCCGGGGGGCGTCGGTCGCCTCCTCCGCGTAGAAGCGGGTGGCCGCCACAGGGCCGCACATCTGCGAGCAGCGACCGGGTGTCTCTACCGGTGCTCCGGACGAGCGACCCGGCGAGGTACCTGTCAGAAGTTCCGAACCCACTTGGCCCCACCACCCGATCGAGTGAGGCCCCGAAGGTGCCCCGCCAGGCTGGGGCGGGTCGGCAGCGGCGAAACGAGCTCCCCGGTCTTCCACCGCTGGCCCTCCGGAACCGGACCCCGGCCGGGCGCGTCCGGATCCGGAGACAGCGGTGATCACTTTGGGGGCGGCATGGAGTCAGTGAACGACCGGCGCAGGGCCGTTGGCTGTGTGTGGGCGTTGGTGCGGGTGCTGGCGGCGTTGGTCTTCGCGACGGGCGGCCTTCTTTTTGCCTCGGACCGCGTCCGAGCGACGTGGCACTGGTGCTTGACACAGGACCATGAGCCCGACCCCGACGGGTTCATGGCCTTCATGGCGGTGTGGGCCATCATGATCGTCACGCTGCTTGTGCTCGGCGCGGTGCTCCACGGTCTGCCGAAGGGCCGCTGGTGTCTGCTGCCGGCTATGGCTGTCGCGGCTGCCGTTCTGAGCTGGCTCTACGTGATCGGGATGGGCTCCCCCGCCCCGCTGAAGCCGGGGGTCCCGGAGGAGGCCGCGTGCTGGACGATGGCAACCTTTCCCTTCCTCGGCTGAGCCGTCGATCCGCTCAGCTCTGCAGCGTCTCCGGGGACACGCTGGTGAAGGCAGGGCAAAAGACGAGCCCTGCCACAAAGTCTGACGCGGGACACTCGCATCTCCGCCACCGCCTGCACCGAGAAGTTGGTCCGGCGGGTCGCCACGCGCGTGATCTCCCCGCACGGCTTGCACCCGGACCCCATCCGTACGGAGGTGAAGCGCGGCCGCACGGCGGAGCCGCATCGCAGGCACCGGCTGCGCCACGGCTCCCGGGGGAGGGCTCCACCGGCGTGAAGCCGGCCGACCGCATGAACTCCTCGGCCTCCTCGCCGCTGAGGCGCACCGACCCGTTGCACGCCGAGCAGCACACCTCACTCGCCCGGATCTCGGCGGGGCGGGGGTAGCGGATCTGTCCGCACACCGCGTGCAGCGCCTTCCAGCCCTGGTGGACACCCGGGTAGTCGGCGAGCGGCTCCCACCCAGCCTGGACGAGGTCCGCGGTCGCCCTGTCTGTCTGCTCGGCCAGGTACCGCGCGCTCAGGGCCGCCTTCGATCGTCCCCGTGCGAAGTGCTTTTGGTGGGCTGGTGTCAGTGGCCGCGCGAGCGGTGGCGGTCGATGGGCCCGTGTCTGCGCCGAATCCTGAGGGCGAGGAGGACGAGGCCGGCCGCGGTCGCCAGGGCGGCGGCGACCGAAGCGAGTGTCCCCCAGGCCATACCGCCCGCCCGGGCGGCGGCCGTGCCGTCGGTGGACCCCGCCGGGGCCGAAGGGGCGGCCTGGCCCGGGGGCCCGTTCGAGGGGCTTGCCGACGGGGAAGCGGATTCGGTGGCCGTCAGCTCGATGTGACCGGCCGTGCGGGCGACCGAGAAGGCCGCTCCTCCCACGCTGAGGGTGTCGCCGGAGAGCGCGGCGTCCTGCGAGCCCACGGTGAAGCTCCGGACCCCGCCGGGCAGAATGATCTTCGCGCCCGTGACGACCTCCAGCTTGCGCAGCGTCGTCGATTTCGCCGCGCCGAGGTCGAGGACCGCGGACGCACCGGTGAGGGCGACCCCGCTGGACGAGGCGAGCGAGGCACCGGCCACCGCGAGCGTCCCCTTGGCCACGGTGGTGGCGCCGGTGTAGGAGGCGGCGGTCAGCGTCGTCGTCGCGGTGCCGTTCTGTGTGACCGATCCGGAGCCGGACACAGCCGGGAGGGTGACGGGCGTCCGGACGTTCTGAATGATCAGCGAGCCCTCGTCGCTGATCGCGTCGAGAGCACCCTTCGTGTAGAGACTCCCGTCCGCTCCTGCCGTCCCGGATCCGAAGCGCAGCGTGGCACCCCGCTGGATGGTGGTGGAGCCGTCGTAGAACTGCGCGGCGGCGAAGGTGACGTCGTTCCCGGACGTGCCGGCGATGACGATGTCGCCCGCCCCGGGGGCGGCGAGGGTGTCGTGGTACTTCCCGCCGCCGATGGGCAGGCCGAGGGTGACCGGGCCGTTGTAGTTGAAGGTCAGCCGCGAGCGCCGCGAGTTGGCGTGCAGGTTGATGTACGCCGTTTCGGCCGTGCCCGGCATGAAGATCTGGTGGGTGGTGCCGTCCCCCCACTGGACGTCGGCGCCCTCGATGTTGGTGCCGCGCTTGTTCAACTGGTGGGCGATCGGTACCAGGTTGAGGTTGCCGTTGCGCAGCGCCGGCGAGGCCGTGCCGGTGTTGTCACTGTAGCTGTAGGTGCCCGTCAGGACCACCTTACTGCCGGGCCGGGAGTGGACGTTGACGTCGTTGCCGTATTCGCGGCTGTAGAAGTTCTGGCGCTGGACGACCGTCTGGTTCAGCGGGGTGTCGATGATCCACGAGCCGCGGTTGAGGACGGCCTTGGCGTTCGGCAGGTCGGCCGCGCAGGTGGTGGCGGCGTAGTTGGCGCCGGTGCCGATGTCGAACACCCCGGAGAAGGGACTGCGTCCGCACAGCTGGAGCGTGCCCCACATGTTGCGGGGCTGGAAGATCGTCCCGGAGCCGCTGATGGTGCCCAGGTTGAACAGCCGCGTGAGCGACAGGTTGAGCGTGCCGTCGACCCGGATGTTGTCCTGGTTCTGTTGGTAGCCGGGCGAGTTGTAGGGGAAGGCGCCGATCAGGCCGGTGGTTCCGCCGTTGCCGTACTGCAGGGTGGCGCCGGCGTCGACCGTGATCGCAGGCCGGTCGGGGTTGTTGACGACCACATAGGGGTGGTTCCCGCCGGGGATGCTGACGGACTGGCCCTGCTGGGAGCCGGGCAGGGTGAAGGTGCTGTCCCTGGTGAGGATCAAGGTGCCCGTGCCGGAGACCCGCAAGGACCCCTGCCCGCTGATCACCCCCGAGTAGGTGTGCGACCCGGGCGGTACGTTCACGACGGCGTTTCCGCCGAGGACCACGTCGCTGTTGGCGAGGATCGACGAGGTGATGTCACCGTCGGCCGCGACGGCGCCGGTCGGCGCCAGGGCCACGGGCACGGTCGTCGCCGCCACGATCGCGGACGCCAGCAGTGCATGCCATGAACGTTTCATCGGGGTGCTTCCTGGGTGCCGGGCAGAGAAGGAAGGCGGTGCCGGCACGCTCCTCGGAGGCGCCGGCACCCGGTCGGGTCAGCTGGTCACGCGGAAGGTGGCGTCACCGCGTCCGGTCGCGGTGGTGATCGGGTCGAGCTTCAACTCGTACGCGTAGTGCCGGATGTAGTGGTCGGGGTGGTTGTACGACTGGAACGACGACCAGGTGGAGTCGGCGAGTCCGGCGACCTGGCGGAAGGTCGCGTCCTGGGCGAACTGGCTGCTGCCGTCGTTGTAGGCCAGTTGGAAGTCGAAGTTGGAGTGCCGCAGGAAGTACCCGGGGAAGTTCACCGACTCGAAGGAGACGGTGCCGGTGCCCGCGAGGCCGGTCCGCAGCCGGAACCGGGAGTCGTCGGCGGGGTTGACGTTCGGGTCGATGCGCACGTCGAAGTTGGTGTGCCGCACGTACCGGTCCTGGAAGTTGAACGACTGGAGCCGCTGGGCGGGGGTGTTGGGCCAGCGGGCGAGCACCCGGCTCTCCTCGGCGGCCGTCAGGTTGAGGATCCAGCCGTGGCGCTTCTTCGTGCCGCCCATGTTGTAGTCGCTCGACGCCTGCCGCTGGTAGACGGCCGGGTTGGACGGGTCGGTGGTCAGGACGGGCATGTAGCCGCCGCCGCTGGCGTACTGGTCGAGGTAGAGGGCCCACTTGTCGGTGCCGTTGAACTTCATCCACATCGGGCCCTCGACCTGGGATCCGGTGAGGCCGATGCCGGAGAGGTTGCCGAGGTTGGTCCACGTCCCGAGGATCGAGTTGCTGCCCTCGAGGGTGATCTGTCCGTCACCGGAGGCCCGCACGTAGCGGAAGTTGCCGACGCCCGACGGCACCTCGATGATCTGGGTGTCGATGATGTTCTGGGT
>NZ_JBFBJZ010000003.1:0-283639 GCF_040686255.1 Kitasatospora sp. NPDC085879
ACACCAACGGCCGACGGCCGGACCCCTCGGTCCGGCCGCGGCCGTGTCGGGCATTCCCGTGTCAGGGGCTCATGCGTGAGTCCGCTCATGCAGGGGCGGCTCAGGCGTCGGCGGCCGGCCCGGCCGTCCGGGACCAGGCCTCGTAGGCGGCCACGGCGGTGGGGAGGGTGGGGAAGATGCGGTCCTCGCCGACCGAGTCGGTGAGGCCGTAGGCGTCGAGGTCCGCGCGGAGGTCCTGTTTGACCCGGGCGAGGGCGAAGACGATGCCGCGGTCGGTGAGTTCGCGGCGCACGGAGTCGACGGAGTCGAGGGCGGTGATGTCCACCTCGACATTGGCCTCGGTGTTGAGGACGAACCAGCGGACCGGGTGCGGCTGGTCGTCGACGGCGGCCAGGGCGCGGCGGCGGAAGTCCTCCGCGTTGGCGAAGAAGAGCGGGGAGTCGTAGCGGTAGACCACCAGGCCGGGCACCGTCCGGGCGGCCGGGTAGTCGTCGACGTCGTGCATGCCGGCCAGCCCCGGCACGGTGCCGAGGACGGCGTCGTGCGGGCGGGCCACCCGGGTCAGCAGCTCGGCGATCGACAGCCCGACCGCGACCAGCACGCCGTACAGGATGTCCAGCGCGAGTACGCCGGCCAGGCACCCCAGCGCCAGCAGGAACTCCCCGCGGCGGAAGGACAGCAGCCGGCGGAAGCCCGACACGTCGATCATCCGGACCGCCGCGTAGACCACCAGCGCGCCGAGCACGGCCGTCGGCGTGTGGGTGAGGAGCGAGCTGAGCAACAGCAGCACCGCGACCACCGCCAGCCCCGCGGTCAGCGCGTACCCCTGGGTGCGGCCGCCCGCGGACTGGGCGAGCGCCGTCCGGCTGGCGCTGCTGCTCACCGGGAAGCCGTGCAGCACGCCGGAGCCGACGTTGGCCGCGCCGAGCGCCAGCAGCTCCTGGTTGGGGTCCAGCCGGGTGGTGTCGCCCGGGGTGGCGAAGGCCCGTGCGGTGAGGATGACGTCCGTGTAGCCGACCAGCAGGACACCGAGCGCCGGCAGTACCAGCTGCGACAGGTCGGAGAGGCTCGGGAGTTCGGGGCTGGGCAGTCCCGGCGGGATCGCGCCGATCACCTTGATGCCGTGCGCCTCCAGGTCGAAGGCGGAGACCACCGCGGTGCCGAGCACGAGTGCGAGCAGCGGGCCGGGGACGGCGCGGAAGCGGGCCACCGCGAAGAGGAAGAGCAGGGCGGCGGCGCTGAGCGCCACGGTGGCCGGGTGGATGTCGGAGAGGTTCTCGAAGAAGGACACCAGCTGCGGGAAGAAGCCCTCGCCCTCGGTCTCCACCCCGGTGAGCTTGGTCAGCTGGTCCACCATCATGATCAGGGCGACGCCCGCCAGGTAGCCGATCAGGACGGGCCGGGACAGCAGGTCGGCGACGAAGCCGAGCCGCGCCACCCAGGCCACCACGCAGAGCAGGCCCACCACCACCGCGAGCGCCGCGGCGAGGACCGCGTAGCGGGAGGTGTCGCCTGCGGCGAGCGGGCCGATGGCGGTCGCGGTCATCAGGGCGGTCGTCGACTCCGGGCCGACCGAGAGCAGGCGGGAGGAGCCGAGGACGGCGTACAGCAGGATCGCCGGGAGGATCGCCCACAGGCCGGCCACCGGCGGCAGGCCCGCGACGCTCGCATAGGCCATGACCTGCGGCACGAGGTAGGCCGCGACGGTGACACCGGCCAGCAGGTCGCCGCGGAGCCAGCTCCGCCGGTAGTGCCGGAGCACGGTGAGGCCGGGTGCGGCGGGCACGAGGCGGTGCCACCACGCCGGCTGGGAGGCGTCGGTCTGCTGCGGCATGGCTCTCCCTTCGCCCTGAGGTCATGATGCCCCGGAACACGCCGCACGCCCGCCAGGCCACGCGCGGGGACCGGGCGGGGCCGGACGAGGGCCGGACGAGGGCCGGGGCGGTGCCGCGAGAGGGGCAGGGTCGGCGCCTGACCCGGCGTCAGTCGCATGACCGTGCGAGCCGTGGGTAGGTCTGCGGGCATGGGACCCCTTGAGCCTAACCCTGTGGAAGTCGTCCTCGGTCTGATCTGCTTCTTCGTGATGTTCGGGATACTCGGCAGGGTCGTGCTGCCCCGGATCGAACGGACGCTCGCGGAACGCGAGGCGGCCACCGGCGGGCGGCTCGCCGAGGCGCAGCACCTGCTCGCCGAGGCCTCGGCGCTCCACGACGAGCGCCGGGCGCAGCTGGACGCCGCCCGCCACGAGGCGGCCCGGATCCGGCAGGAGGCCGCCGAGCAGGGCGCCGCCCTGGTCGCCTCGGCGCGGGCCGAGGGCCTGCGGCACCGTGAGGAGATCGTCGCGGCCGCCCAGGTGCAGCTGGCCGCGAGCGCGGTGGTGGCCGAGGCGGCGCTCCGCGCGGACGTGGTGGCGACGGCCGTGGAGGTCGCGGGCCGGGCGGTCGGCGAGCCGCTGGCGGGGCTGCCGCGGACGGATGCGGCCGTGGCGCGTTTCCTCGCCGAGCGGGAGGCCTCCTCGGCGGGCTGAGCGGAGGACACGGACCGGCCGCTCGCGGGGCGGAGGTTCAGCCCGGCGGCCGGCCGAGCAGTTCGCCGAGGCGGTGCAGCAGCGGAAGGAGGGCTCCGCGCTCGGTGGGGGTGAGGCCGGCGAGGGCGCCGTGCACGGTGTGCATCTCGGCGCGGATGCGGCGGGCGAGCCGCTGTCCGTCCGGGGTGGCGTGCACGGTCCTGCTGCGGCGATCCTCGGGGGAGGGGGTCCGCACCACGAGTCCGCGGGCCTCCATCCGGGCGACCAGCCCGGTGGCGTTGGAGGCGTCGCAGACCAGGTGCTCGGCGAGGGCGCTCATGCTGAGCGGCCGGTCGAGGGCGATGAGCGCGCGGGCCTGGGTGGTGCTGAGGCCGTGCCGGCCGGCGACCGTCGCCAGGTCGTCGTAGTAGCCGCGGACCACGCGGGCGAGCGGCTCCACCAGCTCCGACGCATCTGGATTCACTTGACATCCTCAAGTAACCGGCGTTTCCTGGATTCAGGTAGTTGAGGATATCAACCATTTCGCTGCGAGGACCCTCTCATGAACGACCGCCCGGCCGAGCAGGCCGCCGACCTCGTCGCCCGCCTCCGCGCGACCTTCCGCACCGGCCGGACCAGGCCGCTCTCCTGGCGCACCGAGCAGCTGCACCGGCTGCGCGCGCTGCTCACCGAGAACGGCCCGGAGCTCGCCGCGGCGCTCGGCGCCGACCTCGGCAAGAGCGAACAGGAGTCGCTGCGCACCGACGTCGACTTCGTGGTGCGGGAGATCGACCACACCCTGGAGCACCTGGCGGAGTGGCTGCGCCCGGAGGCGGCGCCGGTGCCGGAACGGCTGGCCGGGGCGCAGGCGCGGACGCAGTACGACCCGCTCGGCGTCGTCCTGGTGATCGCGCCGTGGAACTACCCGGTGCAGCTGCTGCTGGCGCCGGTCGCGGGCGCGCTCGCGGCGGGCAACGCGGTGGTGGCCAAGCCCAGCGAGCTGGCGCCGGCGACCTCGGCGGTGCTCGCCCGGCTGCTTCCCGCGTACCTGGACACCGAGGCGGTCGCGGTGGTGGAGGGCGGGGTGGCGGAGACCACGGCCCTGCTGGCCCAGCGCTTCGACCACATCTTCTACACCGGCAACGGCGCGGTGGGCCGGATCGTGATGCGCGCGGCGGCCGAGCACCTGACCCCGGTCACCCTCGAACTGGGCGGCAAGTCACCGGCGTTCGTGGACGCGGGGGCCGACCTGGCGGTGGTGGCGGAGCGCCTGGTGGCGGGCAAGTTCCTCAACGCGGGACAGACCTGCGTGGCCCCGGACTACGTGCTCACCGACCCGGCCACCGCCCGGGCCCTGGAGCCGCTGCTGGCCGAGGCGGTGGAGACCCGCTACGGCAAGGACCCGGCGGCCTCGCCGCTGTACAGCCGGATCGTCAACGAGCGTCACTTCGACCGGCTGGCCGCACTGCTGGACTCGGGTCGGACGGTGGTCGGCGGCGGCCGCGACCGGGAGAGCCGCTACCTGGCGCCCACCGTGCTCGCGGACGTGGCCCCGGACTCGCCGGTGATGCAGGAGGAGGTCTTCGGGCCGATCCTGCCGATCGTCGAGGTCGCCGGCCTGGACGAGGCGATCGACTTCGTCAACGACCGGGACAAGCCGCTCGCCCTGTACGTGTTCAGCCCCGCCGAGGAGACCCGGCGCCGGCTCGCCGAGGAGACCTCCTCCGGCGGTCTGGGCTTCGGCCTGCCGCTGGCCCATCTGACCGTCTCCGACCTGCCGTTCGGCGGCGTGGGGGAGAGCGGCATGGGCAGCTACCACGGGCGGTACTCGATCGAGGCGTTCAGCCACCGCAAGGCGGTGCTGGAGGTGCCGGTCGGCTGACCGGCACGACGGCGGGCGGGAGCCGGAGACCGGATCCCGCCCGCCCGTCTGCTTGATGATGTCAAGCAGTCGGCCCGCGGCCGGTGCTGTGCCTCAGCCGATCGCCTTGAGCAGCTCCTCGGCCAGCGGGCCGGAGGAGGCCGGGTTCTGCCCGGTGTACAGGTTCCGGTCGGTCACCGTGTACGGCGCCCAGGGCTCGCCCGCCGAGTACTCGGCACCGAGCGCCACCAGACGGTCCTCCAGCAGCCAGGGGGCGCGGTCGGCGAGGCCGGCCATCCGCTCCTCGGTGTTGCTGAAGCCGGTCAGCCGGTACCCGGCGAACGTCGGTGTGCCGTCCGGGCGTTCGGCGGCGAGCAGGGCGGCCGGGCCGTGGCAGACCACGCCGAGCGGCAGGCCGGAGTCGAGCGTCGCGGTGAGCAGCCGGCCGGAGTCGGCGTCCACGGCGAGGTCCTCCATCGGCCCGTGGCCGCCGGGGTAGAACACGACCGCGTACTCGGCGGGGTCGACGTCGGCCAGCACCAGCGGGTGCCGCAGCGGCTCGGCGGCGGCGATCGCGGCGGTCGCGGCGGCGGCGTTCTCCTCGCCGCCGAGGGCACCGGCGGAGAGGCTGCCGGCGTCCGCGGTCGGCACCGCGCCGCCCGGGGTGGCCACGACCACCTCGTGCCCGGCCGCGGTGAACGCGCGGTACGGGGTGAGGAACTCCTCCGCCCAGTAGCCGGTGGGGTGCTTGCTGCCGTCGGCCAGGGTCCAGTGGTCGGCGCCGGTCATCACAAACAGGATCTTCGCCATGTCGGCGGTCACTCCTTCGTTCGGCTTTCCTCCGACGCTAGGCCGCCGACCGGCGGTCGGGCCAATAGGCGACCGGATGGCAGCCATCGGGATTCCGATGGTTCACCCGGTCGGCGCCCTCCCGCGGCCGGGGGCCGGATCACTCGCCGATCCGCACCAGCGCCAGGGTGATGTTGTCCGGCCCGCCCGCCTCGATCGCGGCCCGCCAGAGCTCGAAGGCGGCCCGCTGGTCGTCCTCGCCGCCGAGCAGGGCCGCCAGCTCCTGCGGCGGCACCGGGTCCGTCAGGCCGTCGCTGCAGACCAGGTAGCGGGCGCCGACCTCGGCCGGCAGGCGGCGCAGGTGCGGGTCGACCTCGCGGCGCACGACGGTGCCGCCGAGGGTGCTCGTGACGATGTTCGTGGTGCGCCGGCCGGGCGGGGGCGGCGGGCTGTCGTCCGTGCTGAGCTGGCGCAGTTCGGGGGTGCCGGCCGTGCCGGCGATCTCGAAGACCTGGCTGTCGCCGATGTTGAACACCAGGACCTGCTCGGCGCTCAGCACCAGGCCGGCGACGGTGGTGCCCATCCCGGTGAGGCCGGGGTCGGCGTCCGCGGCGTCGTACAGGGTGGCGTTGCAGGCGCGGAGCTCGTCCTGGACGTGCTGTTCGGAGCGCAGGTCGTGGCCGGCCGCGGCGAGCCGGCGGGCGGTCAGCGAGGAGGCCACCTCGCCGGCCGGGTGGCCGCCGAGCCCGTCCGCCACCGCGACCAGGCAGGGTGTGGCGCCGAGCGGGAAGAGCAGTGTCTGCGGGCTCTCGGTCACCGTGGCGCAGAGCGTCCACGGGCCGACGGCCAGGCTGTCCTCGTTGTGGTCGCGGACCAGGCCCTCGTGACTGAGTGCGCTGACGCTGATGTACGGCATGCGGCTCGCCCCCTCTCGTCTCCCATTGTGGTGCCCGCCGGGCCGGCCCCGCCCAGATCTGCAACGTTCTGTTGAAACCTACCTTGACGGCCTCGCGGGGCCCGGCCTACTTTGATTTCGCGATTCAGAATCGTACTTCCGCATCGCGGAACAGTTTGTATCCCCCGCTCGGGCAGGAGAAACCGATGCCTCGTATGACAGCCGCCCGTGCGGCAGTGGAGATCCTCAAGCGCGAGGGCGTCACCAACGCGTTCGGTGTGCCCGGCGCGGCGATCAACCCCTTCTACGCCGCCCTCAAGGCGGCCGGCGGCGTCCACCACACGCTGGCCCGCCACGTCGAGGGCGCGTCCCACATGGCCGAGGGCTACACCCGCACCAACCCCGGCAACATCGGCGTCTGCATCGGCACCTCCGGTCCGGCCGGCACCGACATGATCACCGGCCTGTACTCGGCGATCGCCGACTCCATCCCGATCCTGTGCATCACCGGCCAGGCCCCGGTCGCCCGGATCCACAAGGAGGACTTCCAGGCGGTCGACATCGCCTCGATCGCCCGCCCGGTCACCAAGGCCGCCACCACCGTCCTGGAGGCGGCACAGGTCCCCGGCGTCTTCCAGCAGGCCTTCCACCTGATGCGCTCCGGCCGCCCCGGCCCCGTCCTCATCGACCTGCCGATCGACGTCCAGATGACCGAGATCGAGTTCGACCCGGAGACCTACCAGCCGCTGCCGGTCTACAAGCCCACCGCCACCCGCGCCCAGATCGAGAAGGCCCTCGACCTGCTGCAGGCCGCCGAGCGCCCGCTCATCGTCGCCGGCGGCGGCATCATCAACGCGGACGCCTCCGACCTGCTCGTCGAATTCGCCGAGCTGACCGGCGTCCCGGTGGTCCCCACGCTGATGGGCTGGGGCACCCTCCCGGACGACCACGCGCTCAACGCCGGCATGGTCGGCCTGCAGACCTCGCACCGCTACGGCAACGCGACCTTCCTCGAGTCCGACTTCGTCCTCGGCATCGGCAACCGCTGGGCCAACCGCCACACCGGCAACCTCGACGTCTACACCAAGGACCGCACCTTCGTGCACGTCGACATCGAGCCCACCCAGATCGGCCGGATCTTCGCCCCCGACTACGGCATCGCCTCCGACGCCCGGGCCGCCCTGGAACTCTTCGTCGAGATCGCCAAGGAGCGCGACGCCGCCGGCGCCCTCAAGGACCGCGGCGCCTGGGCCGCCTCCGCCCAGGAGCGCAAGGCCACCCTGCTGCGCCGCACCCACTTCGACAACGTGCCGCTCAAGCCGCAGCGCGTCTACGAGGAGATGAACCGGGCCTTCGGCCCGGAGACCCGGTACGTCACCACCATCGGCCTCTCGCAGATCGCCGGCGCGCAGATGCTGCACGTCTACAAGCCGCGGCACTGGATCAACTGCGGCCAGGCCGGGCCGCTCGGCTGGACCATCCCGGCCGCGCTGGGCGTCGCCACCGCCGACCCGGAGACGCCGGTCGTCGCGCTCTCCGGCGACTACGACTTCCAGTTCATGATCGAGGAGCTGGCGGTCGGCGCCCAGCACCGGATCCCCTACGTCCACGTCCTGGTGAACAACTCGTACCTGGGCCTGATCCGCCAGGCGCAGCGGAACTTCGACATCGACTTCCAGGTCAAGCTGGAGTTCGAGAACCTCAACTCGCCGGAGCTGGGCGTCTACGGCGTCGACCACGTCAAGGTCGCCGAGGGCCTCGGCTGCAAGGCGATCCGGGTCACCGAGCCGGACCAGCTGCTGCCGGCCTTCGAGGAGGCGAAGAAGCTCGCCGCCGAGTTCCGCGTCCCGGTCGTCGTCGAGGCGATCCTGGAGCGGGTCACCAACATCGCGATGAGCGGCAGCGACATCGCCAGCGTCGTCGAGTTCGAGGACCTCGCCACCGAGCCGGGCCACGCCCCGACCGCGATCCGCCCGCTCGCCGTCTGATCCACCCGCCGCACCCTCAACAGGGCCGCCCGGGCCACTCGTTCGCCCGGGCGGCCCTGTCGTCGCGGCTAGGCGGGGTTGTTGGCGTGGGTGAGGGTCTCCCAGGCGGTGAAGAGGTTGTCGGTGCCGGCGGGACGGCGCTGCTCGGTGAGCTTCTGGGTGTTGTCCATGCCGTAGGTCAGGCGGTTGTGCAGGGCGTTGAAGCCGACCTCGGTGACGGGGCCCAGGTGCTGGGAGAGGGTGCCGCCGCAGAGCCAGGACGGGACGGCGGTGCCCAGTTCGTTCTTGGACTGGAGGCCGAGGGCGTGCCGCAGGCGGTCGGCGACCTCGGGGTAGAGGTCCTGGCCCTGGATGCGGCTGGTCTCGGCGACATGGGCGATCGCGGAGAGGCCGTAGCCGGTGTGGGTGAGGTCGCGGCAGGTCTCCTGGGTCAGGCCGTCGACGAAGGTGCTCTGCCCCTGCCAGTAGTTGACGATCTCGTCCCGGGTGTCGAGGCCGCTGCCGGGCGCCGTCTTCGGCAGGGCGCCGTCGGAGGCGAGGTAGATGTAGGCGGGCACCCGGCCGCGGAAGGTGGCCACCGCCTTGTCGTAGACCGTCCGGTCATTGAGGAAGACGCCGATGCCGATGGTGGCCTCGGTCATGCTCAGCTCCCAGTTGCCGTTGGAGCGTGAGCCGTTGACCACCTTCGGGAGGTAGACGTTGCGCAGCATCGCGCCGAAGCGGTCGACCTTGTCGGCGGGCCAGCCGCTGTAGGTGTAGCGGATGATCTCGGCGGCGCGCGGCCAGGTGGAGGCCGACCAGGCGCTCTGCAGCGGGGCGTTGCTGTTGGTGTGGTCCTTGATCGTGCCGGACCAGGCGTCCATGATCTGGACGGCCTTGGCGGCGTACCGGGTGTCCCGGGTGATCGACCACTCCAGGGCGAGGGTGTACGCGGCCAGCGCGTCCTCGCGTTCGTCGGTGCAGCCGTAGTTGGGGTTGGAGTACGAGCCGCACTCGACCACCGCGCGGGGCTTGGGCGTGCGGCTGAGCGAGGCGTACTTGCTCGCGTGCATCTGGTCGTAGGCGCTCTTCCACGGCTGCGCTCCGGCCTGCACCTTGCCGCGCACGAAGTCGAGTTGGGACTTGGAGACCAGGACGCCGGGGTGGGCGAAGGTCGTCGGCGCGGCCTCGGCGGGGGCCGGGGCGGTGGCGCTGATGCCGACGGGTATCGCGCAGAGGAGCGCGAGCAGTGCGGCGGCCGCAGGCAGTCGGCGGCGGCGGTGTCGACGGTGCATGGGTCCTCCGGTCGGTGGGGGCGACGGGAGCTGGAGTCAACTAGCCCGGAGGTGCGCACGTCAAGACGACTGGAAAGTTTCCTATCGGTTGCCTGTCGGGCGCATCGTCAACTCGTGCGGCCCGATCGGCGAGCAACCGCTCTCCTGTGTTCATGAGTTGATCAAAAATTGGTCGATACCTATGACTTGACGGTCCACCAGCATCAGGAGTTGAATCTCGACCGCCGGCCGGCAGTCGAACATCCCCACCCATTCCCCCGATCGAAGGCGGATCCGATCATGGCCTGGCCCCCACCCCACCATGCCGCCCGCACGCGCCGGGCGGCCGCCGCACTGCTCTCCGGCGCCCTGGCCGCCACCGGCCTGCTGGCCGGCGCGCCCGGAGCGCACGCGGCGGGCGAGACGGTGAACGTCTGGCTCACCACCACCGACGACGAGGGCGGCCGGCACGTCACCCGCGGCCTCGCCCAGCAGGCGGCGTTCACCTTCACCGGCGGCGCCGGCAGCGGCGGCCAGCTGATCTCGGTCGACGAGTCCACTCGCTACCAGCAGTTCACCGGTGGCGGCGCCTCGTTCACCGACACCGCCGCCTGGCTGATGAAAGGCAGCGGTGCGCTGAGCGCGACCGCCCGCGGCGAGGCCATGCGCCGGCTGTTCTCACCGACCGAGGGCATCGGCCTGTCCTTCCTGCGCAACCCGATGGGCTCCTCCGACCTGGCGCGCTACGGCTACACCTACGACGACCAGCCGGCGGGCTCGGTCGACCCGGCGCTGAACGGCTTCACGATCGGCCACGACCTCGCGGACGTGCTGCCGCTCACCAAGCAGGCCAGGCAGCTCAACCCGGCGCTCACCGTGATGGCGTCCCCGTGGACGGCGCCCGCCTGGATGAAGGACAGCGGCAGCCTGAACGGCGGCTGGCTGAAGGCCGAGTACTACGGCTCCTACGCCCAGTACTTCGTGAAGTACCTGCAGGCCTACCAGGCCCAGGGCGTACCGGTGAACTACGTGACGGTGCAGAACGAGCCGACCTGCTGCGCCGGTTACCCGTCGACGAGCTGGAACGGCTCGGGCCTCGCCTACTTCACCGAGAACAACCTGCTGCCGGCGCTCTCCGGGGCGGGTCTCGCCACCAAGGTCCTGGCGCTGGACTGGAACTGGGACCAGTACAACGGCTACGCCGCCCCGGTGGTGGACGACACGGCGATCCGCACCCACCCCAACTTCGGCGGCATGGCCTGGCACGGCTACGGCGGTGACGTCGCGACGCAGACCACGGTGCACGACCAGTACCCGACGATGGACGCCTTCGACACCGAGCACTCCGGCGGCACCTGGATCGGCAACCAGCAGCAGGAGGACATGCGCAACATCATCGACTACACCCGCAACTGGGGTAAGTCGGTGACCAAGTGGAGCCTCGCCGTCGACCAGAACATGGGCCCGCACTACGGAGGCTGCGGCACCTGCACCGGCCTGGTCACGGTGCACAACGGGGACTCCCGCAGCGGCCAGGTGGACTACACGGTCGAGTACTACACCATGGGCCATCTCACCAAGTTCGTGAAGCCCGGCGCGTACCGGATCGCCTCCACCGCCAACGCCGCGGTGCCGAACGTGGCCTGGCAGAACCCGGACGGCTCCAAGGCGCTGATCGCCTACAACGACAGCGGCAGCGCGCAGACCGTCCGGGTGGTCTGGGGCGGCCAGAACTTCAGCTACGGCCTGCCCGCGAAGACCTCGGCCACCTTCACCTGGGCCGGTGCCCAGGGCGGTGGCGGCGGTGCGACCGGCCGGATCACCGGCCTGGCCGGCAAGTGCCTGGACGTGGCGGGCGCCAACTCCGCCAACGGCACCGCCGTCCAGCTCTACGACTGCAACGGCACCGCCGCCCAGACCTGGACGGTCGGCGGCGACGGCACCGTCCGCGCGTTCGGCAAGTGCCTGGACGTGGCCGCCGGTTCGACCGCGGACGGCGCCAAGACCCAGCTGTACGACTGCAACGGGACGGGCGCCCAGCAGTGGACGTACAACCCCGCGACGCACGACCTCGTCAACCCGCAGGCGAACAAGTGCCTGGACGTGTCCGACAACAGCGCGGCCAACGGCGCGCGGATCCAGATCTGGAGCTGCACGGGTGCGGCCAACCAGAAGTGGACGGCCCCGACCGCCTGACGGCCGGTGGCGCGGACGCGCCCGGTTCCGCCGCAGGGGGCGGAACCGGGCGCGTCGTCGTGCCGTCAGGCGCCGAGCTGCCAGACCGTGCCGTGGCCGGCGAGTGTGACGGCCGCGAGGACGGCGAGGTCGGCGACGCCGAGCGCGATGCCGAGCACCGCCCGGCCGCGCCGGCCGGTGCCGCGGACCAGCGCCAGCGTGCCGAGCACGATCGCGACCGGGCCGAGCACCACGTTGAAGAGCAGCAGGCCCGGCAGGGCCAGCAGGAAGGAGGCGACGGCCATCTGGTCGCCGTCGGCGGCGGAGCGGGGTGTGGCGAGCTGTTCCATGGCAGGACTCCGGTGGGAGGTCGTGGGATGCCGGGACGTCGGGGCGGGCCTCGGAGACGGCCCGCCGTCAGCGGTGCCGGACGCGGGCGATCCGCTCGCGGGCGCCGAAGGCGAGCAGCCAGAGCGCGATCGCTGCGGAGGCGGCCAGGAAGACCGGCATGGAGGTGTGGATCGCGGCCCCCGCGAGGAGGCTCATGGCGACGATGACGATCAGAAGGCTCACGGCAGGTGTGTCCTCTCCCCGGTCGGCGGCCGATTCGGTGTACGACTGTTCGCCGACTTCTCCATCGTACGCTCGCCAAAGTCGGCAAACAGTTGTTTACTGAATGATGTGAGTCACACCCCCGGGGTCCGCCAGGCCCAGAAGCAGCAGAGCCGCCGCGCCCTCCTCGACGCCGCCCTCGGGCTGCTGGAGCACCAGAACCTCAGCGGCATCGGCGTCCGCGAGGTCACCCGGGAGGCCGGACTCTCGCCGGCCGGGTTCTACCGGCACTTCCGCGACCTGTCCGAACTGGCCGTGGTGCTGGTCGAGGAGTCGCTGGCCAGCCTGCACGGGATGATCCGCCGGGTGCTGGCCGAGCAGGACGGCTCCGAGGAGATCATCGACCGCACGGTCGATCTGATCGCCGACCACGTCCGCGAGCACCGGGCGCATGTGCGCTTCCTGGCGCGTGAGCGGCACGGCGGGGTCCGGCCGGTCCGCGAGGCCATCGCCGCCGAGTTCGAACGCTTCACGGACGAGGTGGCGGCCGGCCTCGGCGCGCAGCCGGCCGCGGCCGGCTGGTCGGCGGAGGACCTGCGGATGCTCGCCGGCCTGTACGTCGAGCACATGGTGGCGACGGCGGCGGCCTTCATGGAGGGCGGTCCGGCCGAGGAGGCGCGGATCGCCCGTGCCGCCCGCACCCGGTTGCGGCTGATCAGCGCCGGCCGCAGGCACTGGCTGGACGAGGGCTGACACTCCGTCGTGCGGGCGGTGCCGACCGGCGACTCTCGTAACCCGTAATTCATACAAGCGCATTGACACAATTTCATGGACACGCCAACTTTGGAGGACCCCCACAGACCGAGAGGCCCTCCCATGAAGAAGCCGCTCATCGGCGCGTCCCTGGCCCTGCTGCTCGGCGGCGCCACCGCGCTGGCCGGTGCCGCCCCCGCCTCCGCAGCGAGCGCCCCCGCGGCCGTCGCCGTCGACTTCGCCGGCACGGTGGCGCTCAGCAACTGCTCCGGATCGGTCGTCCGGCTGCCCGCGTCCACGGCCTCCGACCCCGCCCTGGTGCTCACCAACGGCCACTGCCTGGAGACCGGGATGCCCTCCCCGGGCCAGGTCATCACCAACCGCTCGTCCAGCCGGAGCTTCACCCTGCTCAGCTCCTCCGGCGGCAGCCTCGGCACGCTGCGGGCGAGCAAGGTGGTCTACAGCACCATGACCGACACCGATGTGACGCTCTACCAGCTGAACACCACCTACTCGGCCATCCAGTCCCGCTACGGCATCGCCCCGCTCACCCTCTCGGCGAGCCACCCGGCGGCCGGCGCCTCGATCAAGGTGGTCTCCGGGTACTGGAAGAGGATCTACTCCTGCAGCGTGGACGGGTTCGCCTACCGGCTGAAGGAGGGCGGCTGGACCTGGAAGGACGCCGTCCGCTACACCTCCAGCTGCAACACCATCGGCGGCACCTCCGGCTCGCCGGTCGTCGACACCGCCACCGGCCAGGTCGTCGCCGTCAACAACACCGGCAACGAGGACGGCGAGCGCTGCACCGAGAACAACCCCTGCGAGGTCGACCAGAACGGCACGGTGACCGTCCGCAAGGGCATCAACTACGCCGAGGAGACCTACCTCATCCCCGCCTGCTTCGCCGCCGGCAACAAGCTCGACCTCACCCGGTCCGGCTGCGCGCTGCCCAAGCCGTAGCCCCGGCCGAAGCCCGAGCCGCAGCCCCCGCCGAAGCCCTCCCGGTGCCTGCGCGCCCGGGCCCCACAGCCACCTGCCGCCCCCTCCCGAGGGCCGCCCGCCGACCGGCGGGCGGCCCTCGCGGCATTCCCGGGCGCCCGGCCCGCGGGACTTCTCGAAGCAGTGAATCAGTGCTTCAATGCTTGGCATGGCATACCGACGCACCCCCGCCGTCCAGGCCCGGCTGGACGCCCAGCGCGCCGCCGTGCTCCAGGCGGCCGTGGCGCTGCTCGCCGAGCGCGGCTACGCGGGCTGCTCGGTCGCCGCCGTGGCGGAACGCGCCGGCATCGCCACCGGCTCCATGTACCGCCACTTCGCCGGCAAGTCCGACCTCGCCGTCGAACTCTTCCGCACGGTCGTCGGCCGGGAGGTCGCCGCCGTCACCGAGGCCCTGGCCCGCGAGGAGACCCCGCAGCGCCGGGTCGCCGCGGTCGTCGAAACCTTCGCCGCCCGCGCCCTCAAGGCCCCCCGCCGCGCCTACGCGCTGCTCGCCGAACCCGTCGACCCGGTCGTCGACGCCGAACGCCTGGTCTTCCGCCGGGCCTTTCGCGACGTCATCGCCACGCAGATCGCCGCCGCCGTCGACAGCGGCGAACTCCCGCCCCAGGACGCCGAACTGACCGCCGCCGCACTGGTCGGCGCGATCGGCGAGGCGCTCGTCGGCCCGCTCGCCGCCGGCGACCCCGGCGACACCATCCCCGCGCTCACCGCCTTCGCACTGCGCGCCCTCGGCGCCCCCGAGGCCGCGCCCGCGCACCGCGCGGCCCAGCACTGAACCACCCTGCAGGCCACAGCCCCGCAGACCACCACCCCTCAGACCACCATCCCGCAGACCACCGCCCAGGAGGACGGCAATGCCGACGCACGAGGTCACCAACCAGGTCCCCGACCCGTACGGCCACGACGTCGCCGCCGACCCGGCCCTGCTCGCCGCCCTGCACCGGGCCGGCGCCGGCTGGGCCGAGGACGAGCTCCACGAACTCGGCCGCCTCGCCGGCTCCGAGGAGGCCGACACCTGGGGCCGGATCGCCAACGAGAACCCGCCCGTGCTGCGCACCCACGACCGCTACGGCCACCGCGTGGACGAGGTCGAGTTCCACCCGTACTGGCACCGGCTGATGGACACCGCCGTCCGGTACGGCCTGCACGCCGCCCCCTGGGCCGACGACCGGACCGGCGCGCACACCGCCCGCGCCGCCAAGTTCTACGTCTGGGGCCAGGTCGAGGCCGGCCACACCTGCCCGATCTCCATGACCTACGCCGCGGTGCCCGCGCTGCGTGCCACCCCCGCCCTCGCCGAGCGCTACGAACCCCTGCTCGCCGCCCGGGAGTACGACTTCGGCCTGCGCGAACCGCAGACCAAGCGCGGCCTGATCGCCGGCATGTCGATGACCGAGAAGCAGGGCGGCTCGGACGTCCGGGCGAACACCACCACCGCCGTCCCGCACACCGACGGCAGCTACCGCCTGACCGGCCACAAGTGGTTCACCTCCGCGCCCATGTCGGACGTCTTCCTCACCCTGGCCCAGGCGCCGGGCGGCCTCAGCTGCTTCGTGCTGCCCCGGGTGCTGCCGGACGGCAGCCGCAACCCGATCCGCCTCCAGCGGCTCAAGGACAAGCTCGGCAACAAGTCCAACGCCTCCGCCGAGATCGAGTACGAGGGCGCCACCGGCTGGCTGGTCGGCGAGGAGGGCCGCGGCGTCCCCACCATCATCGAGATGGTCAACATGACCCGCCTCGACTGCACGATCGGCGCCGCCTCCGGCATGCGCTACGGCACCGTCCGGGCGCTCCACCACGCAACCCACCGGCGGGCGTTCGGCGCCGCGCTGGTCGACCAGCCGCTGATGCGCAACGTCCTCGCCGACCTCGTCGTGGAGTCCGAGGCCGCCACCACCGTCGCGATGCGCCTCGCGGCCGCCACCGACGCGGCCCTCGCCGGGGACGAGCAGGAGGCCATGCTGCGGCGCCTGGGCCTCGCCGTCTCCAAGTACTGGGTGTGCAAGCGCGGTCCGGGGCACGCCGCGGAGGCCCTGGAGTGCCTGGGCGGCAACGGCTACGTCGAGGAGTCCGGCATGCCCCGGCTCTACCGGGAGGCCCCACTGGTCTCGATCTGGGAGGGCTCCGGCAACGTCGCCGCCCTGGACGCGCTGCGCGCCATGGCCCGCCGCCCCGCGTCCGTCGAGGCCTTCCTCGCCGAGGTCGACGCCGCGGCCGGCGCCGACCGCCGTCTGGACGCCGCGACCGCCGCCCTGCGCAAGCAGCTCGGCGACCTCACCGACCTCGAGTTCCGCACCCGTCGGCTGGTCGAGTCGATGGCCCTCGCCCTCCAGGGCTCGCTGCTCGTCCGGTACGGCGACCCGGCGGTCGCCGACGCCTTCTGCGCCTCCCGCCTCGGCGGCGACCACGGCGCCGCCTTCGGCACCCTGCCGGCCGGCACCGACACCGCGGCGATCCTGGACAGGGCCGTTCGGCGGTGAGCGAGTCCGCCGAAGTCAGGTCCTTCTGGCAGCGGTTGGAGCTGCCCGGTCTGATCGACGTACACACGCACTTCATGCCCGAGCAGGTGCTCGACAAGGTGTGGGCGTACTTCGACGCGGTCGGGCCGCTCACCGGCCGGCCCTGGCCGATCGCCTACCGGCACGCCGAACAGCAACGCGTCGACACCCTGCGGGAGTTCGGCGTCCGGGCGTTCACCGCCATGCTCTACCCGCACAAACCGGCGATGGCCGCCTGGCTCAACTCCTGGGCCGCGGACTTCGCCGCCCGCACCCCCGACTGCCTGCACACCGCCACCTTCTACCCCGAACCGGGCGCCGCCGCGTACGTGGCGGCGGCGCTCGACCGCGGCGCCCGGGTCTTCAAGTCCCATGTGCAGGTGGGCGGGTACGACCCCGCCGACCCGCAGCTGGACGCCGTCTGGGGTCTGCTCGCCGAGAGCGGCACCCCGGTCGTCACGCACTGCGGCTCCGGGCCCGCCCCCGGCAAGCACACCGGTCCCGGGCCGATCGGCGCCGTCCTCGCCCGGCACCCGCGGCTGCACCTGGTCGTGGCGCACCTGGGCCTGCCCGAGTACGCCGACTTCCTCGACCTGGCCGCCCGCCACCCGAACGTCCACCTCGACACCACCATGGTGTTCACCGACTTCACCGAGCGCCTGGCGCCCTTCCCGCCCGGGCTGCGGCCCCGGCTCGCCGACCTCGGAGACCGCATCCTGCACGGCACCGACTACCCCAACATCCCGGACCGGTACACGCACGCGCTGGAGGCGCTGGAACGGCTGGGCCTGGGGGAGGAGTGGCTGCGCGCGGTCTGCTGGGGGAACGCGGCCCGGCTGTTCGGGATCGCGGCGCCGTGAGACCGGCGTCCTGAGGGGACGCGGCACGGCTGTTCGGGGTGGAGCGGGGCCGGCCGGCGGCGCGGTGCGCCGGGGGGCGGGACGCGGGCGGGTGAGACTGGGCGGACCCGGCGAAGGGAACCGCACGCCTTGCTCCCCGTCCTGTTCGCCCTGTGCGGCGCGATCAGCAACGCCCTGGCCACCGTGCTGCAGCACCGCGCCGCCCAGACCGTGCCGCGCTCCGACGGCTTCCGGTTCGGGCTGCTGCGCGACCTGGCCCGGCGGCCGGTCTGGCTGGCGGGCATCGCCGCGGTGACCGCCGCCGCGCTCTTCCAGGCGGTGGCGCTGGCCCGCGGCGCGCTCTCCGTCGTCCAACCGGTCTTCGTGCTGGAGCTGCCGTTCGCGCTGGTCATCGCCTCGGCGATGTCCCGCCGGAACCTCTCCCGCCGGGCCTGGGCGGCCGTCGGCTGCATGGTGGCCGGCCTCGGCCTCGCCCTGGGCGCCGCCGCACCCACCCCCGGCACCATGCACGTCCCGATGTCCCGCTGGATCCCCGCGCTGGCCGGCTGCGGCGCCGCGATCGCCGTGCTCTGCCTGGTGGCGCTGCGCCGCCCGCCCGGCGGGGTCCGCGCCGCCTGCCTGGCGGGCGCGGCGGCCGTCGGCAACGCGCTGACCGCCGCGCTCATCAAGTCCTCCACCCACCTGCTCGACAAGCACGGTCTGGAGGCCTTCCTCACCGCCTGGCAGACCTACGGCTTCGCGATCGCCGGCGTGGGGGCGCTGTACCTGCTGGAGAACGCCCTGCAGTCCGGCCCGCTGGTGGCCTCGCAGCCGGCGCTGACCCTCGGAGACGCGGGGGTCAGCCTGCTGCTGGGCGTCCTGCTGTACGAGGAGACGCTGCGCGCAGGCCTGTGGCTGATCCCCGAGGCCCTCGGCGTCGCCCTGATCGTGGCGGGGGTGCTCGTGCTCGCCAGCACCCCGCTCACCCGCACCCTGATGAGCCCGAAGGGCTGATGCCGCCCGCCGGGGCCGGTGCTCAGCGGACGTCCGCCAGGACCGCCAGCGCCCCGGCGTGCACCCCGCGAGCGGCGGCGAGGAAGCTGTCCGCGGCCGCCGTCCAGGGCCGGCCCGCCGCGTCGGTGACGACCGCGCCGGCCTCGCCGGCGACCAGCGCGCCCGGTCGTGCCGCCCGGCCGCCTGGCCGAGGTCGGCGAGGCACTGGCCGGGCACCCGCAGATCCACGGCGTCCTCGCCACCAGCGGCCGGGCCGACCTGATGGCCACCGACTTCTGCGAGGACCACTCCGGCCTCGACCGCTTCACCACCGACGTCCTCGGCCCGCTCGGCATCACCCGCGCCGAGACCGCCATCGTCGCCCGCGCCGTCAAACGCGCCGGAGTGCGTCTCCCCGCCGCCCCGGCCCGCTGACCCGGCGCGCGGGCGTACGCCGTCGCGGACCGATCCGGTGGTGCGGGCCCGCCGGTGGCGGCGGCGGGGCAGACTGGGGGTATGTGCCGATCGATCAAGACGCTCAGGCCGCCGGAGATGCCGGAGGTCACCACCGACGACGTCCACGCCGCGGCCCTGCAGTACGTCCGCAAGGTGTCGGGCTTCCGGGCGCCGGCCGCCCACAACAGGGAGGCCTTCGAGCAGGCGGTCGCGGCGGTGGCCGCCGCGACCCTGGAGCTGCTCGAAGGCCTGGAGATCCGGGGTGCCGGACGGGTGGAGGTCAGGCCCCCGTCGTCGACCCCGGTCGGATGACCATCAGCACCACGACCACCGCCCACAGCAGGTTGAAGACGCCCGCGGTCATCGGCAGCAGCTTCAGGCCGCGCTCCGCCCGCTCCCGGTCGTCGCCGCGGGAGTGCGGGGCCGGGGTGCCCGCCTCCGCGTCCAGGGTGTCGATCACGGACTGCTGGGCGGGCAGCACGAAGAGCAGCAGCGAGCCGGCCGAGAGCGCGGTCAGCACGATCGAGACGATCAGCCACGGCTGGCCGAGGATGCCCATCACCTGGGCCACCCCCACGCCGAGCAGCGGGACGGCGATCCCCAGCAGCGCGTAGATCTGGGTGATCCGGTGCAGCAGGCGGACCGATGCGGCCGCGGTCGGCTGCTCCGCCCCGGAGGCCAGTGCCGCTGCCGCGCGCCGCGGGTACATGCTGACGGCGACCGCGACCGGGCCGATGAACAGCACCGAGGCCAGCACGTGCAGGCTCAGCAGGAACTTGGCCATGGGGGAGTCGTCCTTCGCGCAAAAAGGGCTGGTCGGGCCCGCGCGGGAGGTCCGGCGCGGCCGTCGCCGACGCTAACACCCCTTACGCGGGCGCCCGCGTGCCGGTCCCCGTCGTCGCCGCCCCGGCCAGTTCGCCCGCCGGCAGCAGCCGCACCGGCCCGGTGCTGGCCGCCGCGACCAGGGCCCCGCTCGCCGGCTCCGTCCAGTCCAGCAGGTGCAGGCCCCCGTGCCGGTGCGCGACGGGGGCGCCGACGGCCGCGTCCAGCGGCAGCGCGGAGAGGTCGACGGAGGCCAGGGTGTCCAGGCTCGCCCGGCCGATCTTGATCATCGCCTCCTTGCGCACCCACTGCCGCAGAAAGGCCCCGGCCGGATCCGGGTGGGCCGCCACCAGGTCGGACTCGGCGGCGCCCAGCACCCGCCGGTGCAGATCGGCGGTGCCGTCCCGGCCGTCGCCCGGCAGTTCCACGTCCACCCCGACCGGCACCGGCCCGGCGGCCGCCGCGACCACGCCCTCGGTGTGCGAGAGGCTCAGCCCGACACCGGGCCGCCCGGCCAGCGCGGGCACGCCGTGCCCGGACCGGCCGCAGTCGGGGCAGTGCTGCTCCAGCACCGCCTCGGCGACCGGGACGCCGAGCAGCCGGGCCGCGCAGAGCCGGACCAGCAGGTGCGCGGCGACGAAGTCCAGCCGGTTCCGCTCGCGGTGGAACCGGGCCGCCCGCTCCCGCTCGACCGGTGTCAGCAGCTCCTCGCCGAGGCCGGGCAGCGCCAGCACCTCGGCACTCCCCGCGACCGCCACCAACGCCGCGCCGGCTGCGCCGTTCACCCGCTCACCCTCCTCGGCCCGCTTCCCCGTCCGGTCCGGCCAGCCTATCGGGGCCGCTCCCGCACCCGGCGGGATCCGGCCGGTGCGGCACAGGCGGATCAAACTGACATATTGTCATGTTCCTTGAAGATTACTGATGTCAACCCCGTCGGAACCGCTGCGCCACGGCCTGCGCTGTGCGACCATCGCCAAGGAATTCGGCTGACAGTACGGCTTGACACGGTGGGGAGTGCCCATGTCGCACTACGTGGAGTTCCTGACGGCCGACGGCGCGGTGGTCCGGGTGGAGAGCACCTCCCAGACCCCGGCGGCGTACGGCATGCAGCCGGTCGGGAGGGGTGGCGGCGACGCGGTCGTCCGCGCCTCCGAGACCTTCGAGCACGCACTGGGCGGGGTCCGCGCCGCCGCCGAGGCCGCCCTCGCCGTGCTCCGCGACGGCAGCCTGAGGCCGGACACGGTGGAGATCGAGTTCGGCGTCAAGCTCTCCGCCGAGGCCGGCGCGCTGATCGCCAGGACGGCCGCCGACGCGCACCTCACCGTCAAGCTCTCCTGGTCACCCGGCAGCACCGGAGAACGGCCCGGGCACTGACCGGACGTGCCGATGCAGGACGTCCGCTGGCTCGCCCGGATCGACACCGCCGGGCCCGCCGGGCCGCTCACCGGTGCCGGCATCCTCATATCCGACCGCGAGGTGCTCACCTGCGCCCATGTGGTGCACGGCGTCCACGAGGCCGAGGTCCGGCTGGTCGCCCACCCCGACCTGCCACCGATCACCGCCACCGTCGCACTGCGCGGCCCCTGGCCCGAACTCCCGGGCGGCGCCGGGGACGTGGCCGTCCTCGAACTCGGCGAACCCGTCCCCGCGCAGACCGCCGCCCCCGCCCCGTTCGCCCCGCTGCACCGCTGGGCCGGTCCGCCCGCCCCCGCCCTCGTCGCCTACGGCTTCCCCGCCGGCCACGACACCGGGCTCAGCAGCGAGATCCGGCTCACCCGCGGCGGCTTCCGGATCGCCGGCGAGCTGGTGCAACTGGAGCACGAGGGCACCGGCATGCCGCTCTCCCCGGGCTTCAGCGGCGGCCCGGTGGTCATCGCCGCCACCGGCGAGGTGGCCGGCCTGGTCACCGCCGCCCTCGACACCCTCGGCGTGCCGCGCGGCCCCGACGACCGCAGCCGCCCCGCCGCCCGGCTCGGCCAGATGCTCCCCGCCGAGGCCGCCGCCCGGTACGTCCCGCAGCTCGCCGACCGGCTGACCGGCGCCGCCCTGCCCGCCCACGCGGTACGCGGCCTGCGGCTGCTGCTCGGCGCCGGACCGCCGCCCGCCGACCCGCTGGAGCTCTACCGCGCCGCCGTCGGACCGCTCGGCTGCCCCGACCCGCCTAGCCGCCCCACCACCCTCTGGGACGCCGGCTGGTACCTGCTCGCCGAGGTCCCCCGGCCGCAGCACGGCCCGCACCCGGTCCTCCACTTCGCCCACCACGTCGCCGAGGCGCACACCGACCGCGCCGTCCGCGACGGCCTGCACGACTGGCTCGACCGGCACCGCGACACCGCCCCCGCCGCCGGCCCCCGGCGCGAACGCTGGCGGCCCATCCTGGTCGAGATCACCCCGAGCGGCGCCGGGCCCGCCATGTTCCACGTCGCCGTCGCCGCCGTCCGCGACGGCCGGATCGGCGCCGCCGACACCCGCACCGTGCCGCGGCTGCGCCTCAAGCACGCCGTCCGCGACCGCATCGACCACGAACTCGGCCGCCTGGAACCGGACGGCGCGGAACTGGTCATCTTCTCGCTGCCCCGCAAGTGGCTCACCGAGCCGGTGCACACCTGGGCCCGCCGGCGCACCGATTACGGCCCGCTCGGCGCCGACCACGCCGTCGTCGTGGTCGACGCCCAGCGCCGCGCCGACCCGGCCGCCCGCCGCCAGCTGGAACTCAAATGGGCGCCGCTGCGGACCGCCGCCGGCACCCGCCTGCACCAGCTGCGCTGCACCGAACTCCCGGACGGCAAAAGGCTCTACCACCGGCTGCGGCCGCCCGAGCGGGTCGAGCTGCCCGCCCTGCCCGGCCCGCCCAGGGGAGCCCCGTACGAACCGCTGCTGGCCGCCGCCCTGCGGGCCGGCGTCCCCGCCGTGCTGTGGCCCGGGCAGCCCTGCACCGCCGACCACACGCACACCCGGACCTGCCGCAACGAGCGATTCCTTGCCAGACTGGCGGAGGAACTGGCCGACGTCGCACCTGCCGACCTGCCGCGCCGGGTCAGGGAGTTGCGGCACGAGGTGGAGGAGGCGGCAGACCCTTCCCAGCACTGGGCGGCGGGCCTGGTGCTGCTCTGGGAGGACCCGGCGGTGCTGCCCGGCCCGCACCGCCCGTACCGCGTCGTCCCGACCGCGCCGCCGCCCCACGCCGCGGGCCCCGAGTGAGACCCAGACCGCCGAAGGCCCCGACGAGTGAGCAGGAGCAGGAGAGCAATGCCGCTGAAGCGCATCTACCAGGGCGTCACCGAGCCGCACGACGGCATCGCCGAGCTGCCCGCCCCGCCGCCCTGGCGCGACTTCGACGGGGGGCCGCTGCTGCCGCAGCCCGACGGCCCCGCCGACCCGGTACCCGACCCGGCCCGGCACCGCGCCGCGACCTTCCGGCCGACCCCGGAGACCGTCGAACTCGTCAACGCCGCGCTCTACCTGCGAAGGCCGCTGCTGGTCACCGGCCCGCCCGGCGGCGGCAAGTCCAGCCTGCCGTACGCCGTCGCCCGCGAACTCGGCCTCGGCCCGGTGCTGCGCTGGAACATCACCAGCCGCACCACCCTGCGCGACGGCCTCTACCAGTACGACCCGCTCTCCCGGCTCTACGCGGCCAACCGCTCCGGCCCGCAGACCCCCGACGCCTCGCTCGACGAACACCTGCGGCTCGGCCCGCTCGGCACCGCCCTGCTGCCCTACCGCCGGCCCCGGGTCCTGCTCATCGACGAGATCGACAAGGGCGACCTCGACCTGCCCAACGACCTGCTGCACATCCTGGAGGAGGGCCAGTACGAGATCGACGAACTCGTCCGCGCGGCACCCCAGCAGCCCGAGGCGAACGTCCTCACCGCCGACGGCACCAGCCGGGCGCCCGTGTACGGCGGCCGGGTCCGCTGCCGGGCCTTCCCGTTCACCGTCCTCACCTCCAACGCCGAACGCGAGTTCCCCGCCGCCTTCCTGCGCCGCTGCGTGGTCCTGGAGCTGCGCCGCCCCGAGGGCGCCGAGCTGGAGTCCATCGTCCACTCCCACCTCCCGGAGTCCGACCGGCAGTTGGTCGTCGAGATCCTGGAGGTCTTCCTCGCCCGCCGGGAGGAGGGCGAACTCGCCACCGACCAGTTGCTGAACGCCATCTACCTCACCTCCCGCCCCGAACTCGGCGACGCCGCCGACCGGGCCGCGCTCGCCGCCCAGGTGATGCCCTACCTCAGCCGCGGCCAGGACGACGATGTCTTCTGACCCGGCGGCGCTCGACCGCCTGACCGACCTGCTCGCCGAACTCGGACTCGCCGCACGGGCCCCCGTCGAACTGGCCGAACTGCTCTGGCTGGCGGCCCGCGGCACCGAGGGCGGCCCCGGCCCGGACACCCCGGGGCAGCCCGCACCCCGCACCGACCGCCCCACCGCCGCCGACCGCGGCGGACACCGCCCCCGCCACCGCACCGAGCACGCCCCCGGCCCCGACGGCACCGGCCCGCGCACCGCGCTGCACCTGCCCGCCCCCGACCGCGGCGGCCGCCCCGCCCCCGCCGTTCCCGCACCCACCCCCGACGCCCCGATGCTGGCCCGCCCGCTGCCGCTGCAGCGCGCGCTGCGCCCGCTCAAGCGCCTCGTCCCGGACGAGCGCCGCCGGCTGCTGGACGAGCAGGCCACCGCCGACCGGCTCGCCGAGGCGCTGCGCGAACCCGGACCGGTGCAGTGGCTGCCGGTGCTCCGGCCCAGTACCGAACGCTGGCTCGACCTGCACCTGGTGCTCGACCTGGGCCCGACGATGACCCTCTGGCGGCCGCTCGCGCGGGAGTTGCGCACGCTCTTCCAGCAGACCGGCGCCTTCCGCCAGGTCACCTCGGGCCGGCTCCTCCCGGACGGACGGCTGGCCCACCGCCGGATCGCCGAGGGCCGCTCCGCGGTGCTGGTGATCAGCGACTGCATGGGCCCGCAGTGGCGCACCGGACCGGCCGGCGACCGCTGGCACCGCACCCTGCACGGCCTGGCCCGCCGGCTGCCGGTGGCCGTCGTCCAGCCGCTGCCCGAACGGCTCTGGCCGCTCGCCGCGGTGCCCGCCGTGCCCGGGGTGTTCACCGCCACCGAGGCGGGCGCCCCCGACGCCGCGTACGGCTTCGCCCCGTTCACCGACGCCCCGCCCGGGCGCGGTGCGCCGGCCGTCCCGGTACTGGAGCCCGGCCCCGACTGGCTGGCCAACTGGGCGCAGCTGGTGGGCAGTCCGACCGGCGGGCAGGTGGTCGGCGCGGCGCTGATGCTCGGCGCCGCACCGTCCGCAGCCGGCCGCCCGGTCGAGGCCGGACCGGACCCGGAGGAGCTGACCCCGGAGGAGCTCGTGGTGCGGTTCCGGGCCACCGCCTCCCGGGAGGCGTTCACCCTGGCCGGGATGACCGCGCTCACCACGCCCGCGCTGCCGGTGATGCGGCTGCTCCAGCAGGTCGGGCTGGCCCGGCCGCAGCCGCAGCACCTCGCCGAGGTGGTGGTGAGCGGCCTGCTGCGCGAACAGACGGGCCGGCCGGGCTACTTCGCCTTCCGCCCGGGGGTGCGTGAGCTGCTGCTGCACACCCTGCCGCGGTCCACCGCGCACCACGCGCTGGAGCTGCTGATCCGGGTCGGCGGGCGGATCGGCGACCCGGGCCGGTCCGCGGCCGGCACCTTCCCCGCCTGGGTGGAGACCGCCGGCGGTGGCACCCTGACGCTGCTGGACACCCGGCCGTTCGCACTGGTCAGCCCGGAGGCCGCCCGGCTGCTCGGGGTCACCGGCGCCCCGGTGTTCACCCTGGCCGGGCCGGTCGCCGGGGCGCACCCGCCGGAGCCGGCGGGGCAGGCCGGGGACGAGGACGTGCCGCCCGCCCCGCCCGCGCCGGAGCCGGCCGCGCTGCCCGACCCGGAGCGCTCCCGGGCGGTGCTGCTGCTGACCACCTCGCGCGGCGCGCCCGGCGAGGTGCTGGAGGAGCAGGAGTACACCGCGCTGCGCGATCTCGCCGCGCTCGCCGAGGCGTTGGTCGACCCGGCCCTGGTGGGCCTGGACCGGCGGCACATCTGGCTCGGCGAGGACGACCCGGACGGCTTCCAGCGGGCGCTGCAGCGGGCCGTTCAGGAGGCCGAGGACACCCTGGTGGTGCACGTCGGCGGGCCGCTCGGGCCGGGCGACGAGCTGGGCGTGGCGGTCGGCGCCGGACGCTGGGGCGGGGTGCACCGGCCGGGCCTGGACTGGCAGGCGGTGGTGGAGACGGTGGCCGGCGGCCGGGCGGCCCGTCGGCTGCTGATCCTGGACGGCTCGCGCAGCGTGCCGCCGGAGCCGGCCGCGGGCGGCGCGGTGGCGGTCGACCCGGGCAGCTTCCAGGTGGTCAACCTCCGCCACCCGGTGGACCGTTCGGTGGCCGGCCGGCTGGCCGCCGCGATCCGCACCGGCGACCCGGACGGCGCGCCGCAGCTGACCGTCCACCACCTGCTGGAGATCGCCCTGCAGTCCACTCCGCCCGCGCCGCCGGTGACCCGGATCTGGCCGCCCCGGGACGGCCGCCCGCTGGTGCTCGCCCGCAACGCCCAACTCCACGGCGGGCCGGTCGAGTCGCGCACCCCGTCGCACTCGGGTACGCACCGCAAGGAGCCGGCCGGCCCGGAGGCGCCCAGACCCTACTTCTTCCTCAGCCACCCCGGCGGACCCGGCGACCGCGCGGTGGACCGGCTGTACCAGGACCTCTGCGAGGAGGTGCTGCAGCTGACCGACCTGCCCGCCTCGGTGCCGCCCGGTTTCCTCGACCGCAGCCCGGAGCTGGACAGCTGGTCCCGCTGGCAGATCACCGAGGCGCTCGCCACCTGCCGGGTCTTCGTCCCGCTGTACTCGCCGCGCTACTTCGTCAGCGAGCGCTGCGGCAAGGAGTGGTACGGCTTCGCCCGCCGGGCCGCCCGGGCGGCGGAGCGTTCGGCGGTGCAGGCGAGCGGCATCGTCCCGGTGATCTGGGTGCCGGTCGCCTCCGCCGAGCAGCCCGCAGCCGCCCGCCAACTGCGGTTCAACCACCGCAGCCTGGGCCCGGAGTACCAGAGCGAGGGGCTGTACTCGCTGGCCCGGGTCGCCGGCCGCCGCGAGCTGTACGAGCTCGCGGTGCACCGGCTGGCGACCCGGATCGTGCAGGTCGCGCACGAGACGCGGATCCCCCCGGGCCGCCCGCTGACCTGGGACGGCCTGGAGAACGCCTTCCTCAGGTCACCGCGCCCCGGCGGCTGAACCGCTCCTCGCGCCACTCGCCGCCCTCCAGCACCTCGGCGAGGTGCCGCACCGCGTCGAAGACGTCGGTGCGGGAGAGGTAGAGCGGGGTGAAGCCGAAGCGCATCAGATCCGGTGCGCGGAAGTCGCCGATCACCCCGCGGGCGATCAGCGCCTGCATCACCGCGTACCCGTCCGGGTGCCGCAGCGAGACGTGGCTGCCGCGCCGGGCGTGCTCGCGCGGGGTGACGTACTCCAGCCCGAGCGGCTCCACCAGCTCCAGGAACAGGTCGGTGAGCGCCAGCGAGGTGGCCCGCACCTGCGCCAGGTCGGCCTTCTCCCAGACGTCCAGGGCGGCGTCCAGCCCGGCCAGGCCGAGCAGCGGCGGGGTGCCGGTCAGGAAGCGGCCGATGCCCTCGGTCGGCGCGTACCCGGGCTCGAAGGCGAACGGCCGGGCGTGGCCGAACCAGCCGCTCAACGGCTGTGCGGCGGAGGCGTGGTGGCGCTGCGCCGCGTACAGGAAGGCGGGGGCGCCGGGGCCGCCGTTGAGGTACTTGTAGCCGCAGCCGACGGCGAAGTCCACGCCGCAGGCGTCGAGTTCGATCGGCAGCGCGCCCGCGGTGTGGCACAGGTCCCAGACCATCAGGGCGCCGGCGGCGTGCACCTGCTCGGTGATCGCGGCCATGTCGAGCAGTTCGCCGGTGCGGTAGTCGACGTGCGAGAGGACGACCACGGCGGTGTCCCCGTCGAGGTGCGCGGCGAGGTCGGCGGCCTGCGGCAGCAGCACGGTGCGGGCGCCGTCGAACAGGCCGGTGACGCCCTCGGTGATGTACAGGTCGGTCGGGAAGGCGGCGTGCTCGGCGAGCAGCGTGTGCCGGCCGGGGCGCAGCCGCAGCGCCGCGCCGAGCACCTTGAACAGGTTGACGGAGGTGGAGTCGCAGACCACCACCTGGCCCGGGGCCGCGCCGAGCATCGGCGACAGCCGTGCGCCGAGCCGGTGCGGCAGCTCGAACCAGCCGGCCTCGTTCCAGCTGCGGATCAGGCCGCGGCCCCACTCCTGCTCGACCATGCCGGCGACCCGGGCGGCGGTGCCCTTCGGCAGCGCGCCGAGCGAGTTGCCGTCCAGGTACAGCACGCCCTCGGGCAGGGCGAACTCGCCGCGGAGCGCGGCCAGCGGATCGGCGGCGTCGAGCGCCGCGCACTCCTCGCGGGTGGTCACAGCTCGTTCCTCACGGTCCACAGCTCGGGGAAGATGTCCTGGTCGGCGGACTGCTTCAGCCAGGTCATGCCGCTGGAGCCGCCGGTGCCGGGCTTGGCGCCCATCGTCCGCTTGACCGAGGAGAGGTGGCGCTGGCGCCAGCGGGTGACCCGCTCGGCGGTGTCCAGCAGCGCCTCGCCGAGGCGGGCGAGCTCCGCCAGCTCCGGGGCGGTGTAGACCTGCCGCCAGGCCTGCTCGACCTCGGTGCTCGGCCGGTGCCGGCCGGCGGTCGGCTCGTGCGGCACGTCCACGCCGCGGCGGGCCAGCAGGGCCAGGGCGTCGTCGTACAGGCTGGGGCCGTTCAGCGCCTCGGTGAGGTCGGCGTGCACGGCGGGGGAGTCCTCGTACATCCGCAGCAGCGAGGCGGCCTTGTTGCCGAGCAGGAACTCCAGCCGCAGGAAGGCCGCGGACTGGAAGCCGGAGGCCTCGCCGAGCACCTCGCGGAAGGAGTTGAACTCGGCGGGCGTCATGGTGGCCAGCAGGTCCCAGGAGCTCACCAGCACGTCCTGCACGTGCGTGCCGCGGCGCAGCGCGGCGAGCGCCTCGGTGAGGTCGTTCTCGCGCAGGGCGTGCTGGGCGCCGACCCACTCGCGGTGCAGCAGGTCGAAGAGCAGCTCCATCACCTGGGTGGCGACGATGAAGGTGTACTCGGCCGGCACCTTGCTGCGCGGCTGCTGGAGGCTGTGCAGCACGTCCAGCATGACGTAGCGCGCGTACGGGGTGCCGTTGCCGGGCTCCCCCTCGGGCGCGAAGGCGAGATTCGGCCGCTCGACGGTGTCCCCGCCCATGGCACTCCTCCTGGTTCGTTCTGATCTGTCCCACTCCCATCGTGGGGTCCACCATTGTGCGGCGGCACCCGTTCCGTCTTGAATGGGCGGCGGGCAGCGAAAGCGTGCCCTGGCTTCACGACCGAAAGGTCTTTCGGCCGTATCGCTTTTCGAACGCAAACCCGACCCCGGGAGTCGCCTTGGACGCCGTCGACCGGCTGCTGCTCGCCGAACTCCAGGCCGACGCCCGGCTCTCCTACAACGAGCTCTCCCGACGGGTGAAACTCTCCGCCCCGGCGGTCGCCGAACGGGTCCGCCGCCTGGAGGCCGACGGGGTGATCACCGGCTACCACGCCCACGTCGACCCCGCCCGGGCCGGCCTCAATGTGACGGCCCTGGTCACCATGCAGTGCTACGGCCCGCACTGCGTGCTCCGCGACCCCGAGGTGGCCCGCTGGCCCGAGGTCTTCCAGTTGCACCGGGTCACCGGCGGCGCCTGCTGCACCCTGCTGGTCGGGGTGCCCGGCATGGTCGCCTTCGAGCAGCTCATCGACCGGCTCGCCGCCTACGGCCAGCCCGCCAGCTCGATGATCCTCTCCAGCCCGGTGCCGTGGCGCCCGGTGGTCGCGCCCTGACCGCCCCCGTCGGCGCATAGGCTGCTCTGCGGACGCCCGGGAACCTGCGGGCGCGGGCGAGAGGACGGCGGGGCCGCGATGGAGCTGATCGACCGGGCGAAGGTGGCCGAACTGGCCGGGGAGCGGCTGGACTTCCGCTTCAAGGCGATCCCCGCCGAAGCCTGGGGGCTGACCGTCGCCGAGTACCTGGCCACCGGCCCCGCCCTGGACGGCCTCGGCACCCCGCTGCTCACCCTGGACGCGTCCGCCGTCGACCACAACCTGCGCACCATGGCCGCCTGGTGCGAGCAGGCCGGTGTCGGCCTCGCCCCGCACGGCAAGACCTCGATGGCTCCCGCCCTGTGGCAGCGCCACCTGGACGCCGGCGCCCGCGCCATCACCCTGGCCAACCTGCCGCAGCTGCGGGTCGGCCGGGCGTTCGGCCTGCGCCGCATCCACCTGGCCAACACCCTGCTCGACCCGGCCGGCCTGCGCTGGCTCTCCGCCGAGCTCGCCGCCGACCCGGAGTTCCGCTTCGCGAGCTGGGTCGACTCCACCCGCGCGGTCGCCCTGATGTCCGAGGCGCTGCGCGGCGCCCCCGCCCCGGTCGACGTCTGCGTGGAGCTCGGCGCCCCCGGCGGCCGGACGGGCTGCCGCACCCTGCCGGAGGCGGTCGAGGTGGCCCGCGCGGTGCACGCCGCGCAGGGCCTGCGGCTGGCCGGCGTCAGCGGCTACGAGGGCCCGCTCGGCCCGGACGCCTCACCGGCCTCGGTGGCCGCCGTGACCGGCTACCTGCGCACGGCGGCCGAGCTGTACCGGCAGCTCGCCGGCGAGGGCCTCTTCGACGAGGTCGACGAGGTCTGGGTGACGGCCGGCGGCAGCGCCTTCTTCGACACCGTCGCCGAGGAGCTCGCCCCGCTGGCGGACGCCCGCACCAGCGTCGTCGTCCGGGCCGGCGCCTACCTCGCCCACGACGACGGCTTCTACCGCGGCATCTCGCCGTTCGGCCGCGGCGCGGGGGAGCCGCTGCGGGCGGCCCTGCACGGCTGGGCCCGGGTGGTGTCCGCCCCGGAGCCGGGGCTGGCCCTGCTGGACGCCGGCAAGCGCGACCTGCCGGTCGACCTCGGCCTGCCCGTCCCGCAGCGGGTCCGCGGCGGCAAGCCGCTGGCCGGCGCCACCGTGAGCGCCCTCAACGACCAGCACACCTACCTGCGGGACGCCGAGGTCGTGGTGGGCGACGTCGTCCGCCTCGGTGTCTCCCACCCGTGCACGGCCTTCGACCGGTGGACCCTGATCCCCGTCCTCGACGACGCGGACGCCGACCACCCCCGCGTCGTCGACCTGGTCCGGACGTTCTTCTGACCCGTGCCGCGCCCGCCGGCGGCCCGTCCGTCCCGGCGGCGTCAGCCGAGCAGGACGCCCTGGTTGGAGGGCTGGAGGGTGCCGACGGTGAAGCCGGCCTTGGCGACGGGGAACTGGACGACCGGCTTGCCGTCGGTGCCGAGCACGGTGGCGGTCAGCTGGGTGGTCTCGTCCGGCGGGGTGACGACCAGGCCGGCCAGCACGGCGCAGGAGGCGTCGGCCTTGTCGCAGCTGCTCCAGGAGAGCCCGGAGAAGGCGGTGGTGCCGGGCTTGAGGGTGACGGCGACCGGCGGGCCGGGCTTGGCGACCCGGTGGGTGGCGGTGTCCGTCCGGGAGTTGTCGGCCAGCAGCCCGCCGTAGCCGAGGTAGCCCTTGACGGTGCAGTGCCGGCTGCCCTTGTTGGTGAGCATCACCATGGCCCGGCCGGCGTCTTGGATCTGCACGTCGGCCTTGAGGTCGGCGGTGTGGCAGCGGTCCGCGCCGGCCCGGGCGGTGGTGCCGCCGCTGCCCGCCGCCGAGCCGGGGCCGGACGTCCCGGTGGTCGCCGCACCCGCGGTGCCGGTGGAGGCGGAGGCGGCGGCGGCGGTGGGGGCCGCGGTGCCGGCACCGGCCGCAGTGGTGCCGTCGTCGCAGGCGGTGGCGCCGAGGGCGAGTGCGAGGACGGCGGCGGCCGCCGCCGCGGCCCGGGCCGGGGTGGTCGGGCGGTGCTTCACGGGTGCTCCTGGGGGTTGCCGTTCACGGGTGTCGGGCGTGATCACGTCCGGCACCGGCAGCCCGGTTCTGTGCGGCGTGTCCCGGCTGCGTAACGGCGGCCCCGGGCGGGCGGTGCGGCGGCCGGTCAGCGCAGCCGCACGGTGACGCCGCCCTGCTTCAGGACGTCCAGCACGGCCTCGAAGTAGCTGCACTCGCGGCCGGCGAGCAGGATCCGGCGGTCCAGGCGGCAGGCGGCGAGCGCGGAGGCGTGCCAGACCAGCACGAACGGCGGTTCGGGGCCGTAGCCGCCGCGCAGGCAGTCCGCGAGCGCGTCCAGGTTGCTGCCGTAGTAGCCGTCCGGCGGGCGGAGGGCCGCACCCAGCGCGCCGAACAGGGCGCGTTCGTCGGTGATCTCCGTCCCGTCGAGGTGGAACACGGGTGTGGCCGGCGCGGACATGGCGCTCCTCGGTGGTTCGCCCGGATGGCGGTCCCGGGTCGAGCGGCCTCGGCCCGTGGGCTGGGATGGAGAGGACGTGCCGCCATCGACCCAGGGGCCCCATCATGACCAGTCTGCACCGCAAGGACCTCGGCCTGTTCGTCCTGCGCGCCGCCGTGGGCGGGGTGATGTTCGCGCACGGCGCCCAGAAACTCTTCGGATGGTTCGGCGGGGGAGGGATCGAGGGCACCGCCCAGGCCATGGAGCACATGGGCTACGAGCCGGGCCGGCCGAACGCGATCGCCTCCGGGCTGGGCGAGGCGGGCGGCGGCGCGGCGCTCGTGCTGGGCCTCGCGACGCCGGTGGCCGGCTCGGTGGTGGCGGGCACGATGGCCGGGGCCATCGCGGTGCACGCGCCCGCCGGGTTCTTTGCGATGGGCGGCGGCTTCGAGTACCCGGCGCTGCTCGGCACCTGCGGGCTGGCCCTGGGCATCTCCGGGGCGGGCCGCTACTCGCTGGACCACGCGCTCGGCCATGCGCTGGACCGCCCGTGGATCGGGCTGCTGGCGTTCGGCGCCAGCGCGGTCGGCGCGGCGGCCGTGGTGACCCGACGCCAGGACACCGTGCGGCGCCGGGAGATCCGGGAGATCGAGCAGGCCGCCATGCAGGAGGGCGCGGGCCTGTCCTGACCGGGCCGGTGCCGAAGGCACCCCGCCCGCGCGATCCCCGTCCGCCGTCGTTCCCCCAGGAGCAGAATCCATGAACCTCCAGATCCGTTCCGCAGCCGTGCTGGGTGCCGCCGTGGTGCTGGGCGGTGCCGCACTGACCGGGTGCTCGTCGGACTCCTCGCCGTCCTCGGTCGCCTCCTCGGCGGCCGCCGCGATCGAGTCGAAGGCCTCCGAGCTGGCCTCGTCCGCGGGCGGCCTGGCCTCCTCGGCGGCGTCCGCGGTGGCGTCGGCGGAGGCGGCGGCCTCCTCGGCGGTCGCCGACATCACCGGTGGGCTGGACGCCACCGCGGACGTCAAGCTCGGCACCCCGGTGACCTCCTCGGACGGCAAGCTGGAGGTACCCATCACCGTTTCCAATACGCAGAGCGACCCGCAGAAGTACGTCGTGCAGGTCGACTTCCAGGACTCCAGCGGCAACCGGCTGGACACCGTGGCGGTGACCGTGCCGGATGTCCCCGCGGGCGGAACGGCGCAGGCCACGGCCCAGAGCAACCGGGCGCTGACCGGTCAGGTCAAGGCGACGGTGGCCCGGGCGCTGCGCTACTGAGGCGCACCCGAACGGAACCTTAAGGGCACCTCAAGTGCCGTGGAGGGCTCTTGACGGGACGTTTGGTCTAGTCCATTTTTGTGGCCAGGTGCAGGGAGCCCCTGGACCGGTGCCGGCGGTTCGGGCCGCCGGCGCCGGTTCGGCGCGTCTCCCCGCAGCTGGTTCTTCTTCGCGTGCAGGCCAACGCTCGATTCCCCTGTCATGCTCCTGACCGCGGTGGTCCCACCCGCCGCGACACCCCCAGGAGCGCGGCGGGATCTCCCCCCCACAACCAGGAGTCACGCAGCCATGCTTCGTTCCGTTCCGTCCCAGCCGCGGCCGAGCGGGCACCGCCGCCGCCGCGGCATGGGCCTCCTCGCCGCGGGCACCGCGGCCTCCCTGCTGCTCGGCGGCGCACTCGCCCTGACCGGCACCTCCGCCCAGGCCGCCCCCACCAACTCGACCGGCGCGCCCGCCACTTCGGGCGGCATCAAGGTCGCGTACTTCGACCAGTGGTCGATCTACGGCAACGCGTACTACCTGAAGACCGTTCAGGACACCGGCGTGGCCTCCAAGCTGGACTACCTGATCTACGACTTCGCGAACATCGACCCGACCAACCTCACCTGTTTCCAGGCCACCAAGGCCGCTTCGCAGAACGAGGACGACCCGAACGCGGGCGACGGCGCGGGCGACGCGTACGCCGACTACCAGAAGACCTTCGACGCGGCGACCAGCGTGGACGGCGTGGCCGACACCTGGAGCCAGCCGCTGGTCGGCAACTTCAACCAGCTGAAGAAGCTGAAGGCGAAGAACCCGAACCTCAAGGTGCTGCTGTCGATCGGCGGTTGGACCTACTCCAAGTACTTCTCCGACGTGGCCGCCAACGACGCCGCGCGCAAGAAGTTCGCCTCCTCCTGCGTCGACATGTTCATCAAGGGCAACCTGCCCGTGCAGGGCGGCTTCGGCGGCGCCGGCTCCGCGGCCGGTGTCTTCGACGGCTTCGACATCGACTGGGAGTACCCGGGCGGCGGCGGCCACACCGGCAACCACGCCTCGCCCAACGACAAGCAGAACTTCACCCTGCTGATGGCCGAGCTGCGCTCCCAGCTCAACGCCCAGGGCGCGACCGACGGCAAGAGCTACGCGCTCTCCGCGGCGGTCGGCGCCGGCCAGGACAAGATCAAGAACGTCGAGACCGACAAGCTCGGCCAGTACCTGACCTTCCTCGACGTCATGACCTACGACATGCACGGCGCGTGGGACAAGACCGGCCCGACCAACCACCAGGCGCCGATCTACACCAACCCGAGCGACCCGATGACCCCCGTCCCGGGCGGTACCGGCAAGTACTCGATCGACAACGCCATCAAGGCGTGGACGGTCGGCGACCCGCAGTACGGCATCCCCGGCGGCTTCCCGGCCAAGAAGATCAACATGGGTGTGCCGTTCTACTACCGCGGGTGGACGGGCGTCCCGGCCGGCTCCAACCACGGCCTGTTCCAGAGCGCGACCGGCCCGGCCCCCGGCGCCGCCATGTCGGGCAACGTCGCCGGCATCCAGATGTACAAGGAGCTCAGCAGCTTCGTCGGCAACGCGGCCAACACCTACTGGGACGACGCCGCGAAGACCGCGTACTTCTACGACGGCACCACCTTCTGGACCGGTGAGAACACCAAGTCGATCCAGGCCAAGCTCGACTACGCGCACTGCAACGGCCTCGGCGGCTCCTTCGCCTTCTCGCTGTACGACCTGGGCACCCAGACGTCGCTCTTCGACTCGATGGTGAGCGCGACCAACGGCTCCGCCGCCTCCTGCCCGGCGCCGACCACCTCGCCGACCGCCTCCGCCTCCGCCTCGCCGAGCTCGTCGCCCAGCTCCTCGGCCTCGCCCTCCTCGTCCCCGTCGACCTCGCCGTCGACCTCCCCCTCCACCTCGGCCAGCCCGACCGGCGGCAGCTGCACCGCCCCGAGCTGGAACGCCGCCACGGTCTACGCGACCGCCGGCGCCAAGGTCTCCTGGAAGGGCCACAACTACACCAACAAGTGGTGGACCCAGGGCGAGGACCCGACGCTCAGCGGCCAGTGGGGCGTCTGGGCCGACAACGGCGCCTGCTGACCGACCCGCACCGCAGGGACGGGACTGCCCCGGACGGATCCTCCGTCCGGGGCAGTCCCCGTTCGTGCTTCGTCGCCGCGCGCCGGTCGGGTCAGTCGAGGTCCTCGGTGCGGCCCAGGGCGTCCGGCTGGCTCTGCTCGATCCGGCGCAGCATCCGGCCGAGCGTGGCGGAGAGGGCCGTCCGGTCCTCACCGACGATGTCCTGCAGCAGGTCCGCCTCGAAGACGGCGGCCATCCGCATGAGCTCCAGCCACTTGTCGCGGCCGGGCTCGGTGAGCTCGATGATCACGCGGACCCGGTTGGCCTCGTCACGCTCGCGGGTGACCAGGCCGTCGGCGACCATCCGGTCGATCCGGTGCGTCATCGCCGCCGGGGTGAGGCCCAGCCGCTTGGCCAGGTCGCCCGGGCCGAGCCGGTACGGGCTGCCCGCGAAGACCAGCGCCTTGAGCACCTCCCACTCGGCGGACGTGATCCCCAGCACAGCCAGCTGGCGGCTGTAGGCCACGTTCATCCGTCGTGACAGCCGGGAGAGGGTGGACACGATCGTCTCGACCTGCGGGTCCACGGTGGGGAATTCCCGCTGGTAGAGGGCCACCTGCTCGGCGATGCCGAGCTCGGTGGCGGCCGGCTGGTCCGGCTTGCGTGTGCTCATGGCCGTCATTCTCCCACGCCATCGTGCAGCCGTTAAGCCTTTGACACCTGAGTCTTCGAAGACTTAGATTTTAGCTCTGAAATCTTACGGGCTTAAAGCAGGAAGGCTTCAACCTTCCGCGACGACAAAGGGGTGTGCACGGTGACCGGCACGGTGAAGCAGCGGGTGCGGCGGACGGACGGGGCGGGCGGCCCGCTGCGCCGCGTCCAGATCGGCAACGCGCTGAGCGCGTTCGGCAGCGGCTTCACGATGCCGTACATGTTCGTGTACGTGGACCAGGTGCGGGGGCTGGGCTCGCTCGCGGCCGGGATGGTGTTCACCGTCTTCGCGCTGGCCGCGCTGGCCGTCCTGCCGTTCACCGGCCGCGGCATCGACCGGTACGGCCCGCGCCCGGTGCTGCTCGCCGGTGCGGCCCTCGCCGCCGGCGGCGCGTACGCCTTCGGGCAGGCCGGCACCGCGCCGACCCTGCTGGTCTCCTCGTTCCTCTTCGGCGCGGGCATCACCGCCTGCCAGCCGGCGCTCGCCACGATGATCGTCCGCAGCACCGGCCGGGCCGGCCGCTCGCGGGCCTTCGCCCTCCAGTTCACCCTGGTCAACCTCGGCATGGGCATCGGCGCCCTGGTCGGCGGCCAGATCGTCGACCCCGCCGACCCGGCCAGCCTGACCCGGCTGTTCACCATCGAGGCGCTCACCCTGCTGGGCCTCGCCGTGATCGCCGGCACCGCCCGGATGCCGGCCGCCGAGCCCGTCCCGGCCGCCGAGGGCGGCTCGGCCACCGGCCTGCGCGCGGTGACCGCCGACAAGGCCATGCTGCGGCTCTGCCTGCTCGTCGGGCTGATCTTCTTCACCTGCTACGGGCAGTTCGAGTCCGGTGTCGCCGCGTTCACCACCGACACGGTCGGCACCGCGCCGTCCGTGCTGGGCATCGCGATCGGCGCCAACGCGCTGACCATCGTGCTGCTGCAGATGGTCGTCGTCCGGCTCACCGAGCGCCGCCGCCGCACCACCGCGATGGCCGCCGCCGGCGTGGTCTGGCTGGGCGCCTGGGCCGCAGCCCTGGTGGCCGGTCTGGTCCGCTCGGACGCGCTCGCCGCGACCGTCGCCGTGGTCGCCGTCTACGCGCTGTTCGGCGTCGGCGAGTCGCTGCTCGCCCCGACCCTCGGCCCGATCGTGGCCGACCTCGCCCCGGCCCGGCTGCTCGGCACCTACAACGCCGCGCACGCCCTGGTGAAGCAGATCGCGATCGCGGTCGGCCCGGCCGTCGGCGTGCTGCTGGTCGGCGCCGGCACCTGGCCGCTCTACCTGCTGGCGATGGCCGCCTGCACGGTGCTGATCGTCCTGCTGGCGGTGCGGCTGCGCGGCCACCTGACGCCGGCGCAGGACAACGCCGTCCGCGCGGCGGCCGAGGTCCGGCCGATCGTGCGGGAGCTGCAGACCGCGGCCTGAACCGGCGTCAGGCCGGGCCCGGCCCGCATGCGGGGCTCACCCGTCCGGCCTACTGTCGAAAACGGGGCCGCCGGCGGCGGCGGCCCCGCACCGGCCGGGAAGGACGGCTCACCATGGCTTCCCCAGCGATCGACGGCCTGCGCCCGGAGGAACTCGCCGAGGGCTTCGCCGGCCGGGTGCTGCTGCCCGAGGACGAGGGCTACGGCGAGGCGAGAACCATCCACAACGGCATGATCGACCGCAGGCCCGCGGTGATCGCCCAGTGCGACGGGCCGGACGACGTCGCCGCCGCCCTCGCCTTCGGCCGCAGCCGCGGCCTGGAGATCGCCGTCCGCTGCGGCGGCCACGCGGTCAGCGGCCAGGCCCTCGTCGACGGCGGCCTGGTCCTCGACCTGCGGCGGATGAACACCGTACGGGTCGACCCCGACGCCCGGGTCGCCCAGGTCGGCGGCGGCGCCCTGATGCGCGACCTCGACCGGGCCACCCAGCCGCACGGCCTCGCCACCACCGGCGGCCGCGCCTCCACCACCGGCATCGGCGGCTTCGCCCTCGGCGGCGGATCCGGCTGGCTGGAACGCCGCTTCGGCCTGATGTGCGACAACCTGCTCGCCGCCGACCTGGTCACCGCGGACGGCCGCCGGGTGCACGCCAGCGCCGAGCAGAACCCCGAGCTCTTCTGGGCGCTGCACGGCGGCGGCGGCAACTTCGGCGTGGTCACCGAGTTCACCTTCGGCCTGCACCCGCTGCCCGCCTTCTCGATCGCGCTGCTGCTCTTCGAGGCCGACAAGGGCGCCGACGTGCTGCGCGCCTACCGCGACACGATGGAGGCCGCACCGGACGAGGTCGGCGGCGCCTTCATCTATCTCACCGCGCCGCCCGAGGAGTTCGTGCCCCCGCAGCTGGTCGGGCAGCCCGCCATCGGCGTCCTGCTCACCTACGCCGGCGACCTGGAGACCGCGCGCCCCGCCTTCGCGCCGATGCTCGGTCTCGGCCACGCCGCCGAGGTGGTCACCGACATCCCGTACGCCGACCTGCAGTGCATGCTCGACGACCCGCCCGGCTTCCGGAACTACTGGTCCGCCGAGTACCTCTCCGGCTTCCCGGACGAGGCCGTGGACGCCTTCGCCGCCCGCGCCCGGGACATGATCGTGCCCTCGCCCAGCCAGCACATCGCCTTCGCGCTCGGCGGCGCCGTCGCGGCGGGCGACGACCGGTGGCCGGTGCCGTGGCGAGCCGCGCCCTGGGCCGTCCACCCGTTCGCGGTCTGGGAGGACCCGGCCGACGACGAGCGCGGCCGCGGCTGGACCAAGGCCGTCTGCGCCGACCTGCGGCCCTGGTCGATCGGCGCGGTCTACCTCAACTTCATCGGCGACGAGGGCGAGGACCGCGCCGCGGCCGGCCGCGGCACGGAGAACCTCGCCCGGCTCGCCGCCGTCAAGGCCGAGTACGACCCGGCGAACGTCCTCCACTTCAACCACAACATCAGGCCCGCGGCCTGAGGCCGGGTCGGCAGCCGTCAGCCGCAGCGCGGGCGCCCGCGGGACGCTGCCCCGGCACGGTCGGACCGGGGCGGAGGTACCGCCTGCGCAGCGCCTCGGCCTCGGCGGACGCCTCCGCGGACGGCGGGCGGCGGACACCGGTGTCCGGACAGGCCGCCGAACCGGGCAGGACCAGACGGGGCGGGCGCTCCAGGACGAAGACCGTGCCGCCGTCGGCCACCGTCCGGCCCTCGCCGCGCGGCGCCAGCGAGTGGCGCGCGATGACCGCCCCGCTCGACGCGGTGATCGACAGCCGGGGCTCGTCCAGCCGGTGGCGGACCTCCACCAGCGCTCCGGCGAGGTCCGGCGGCACGGCGTAGCGGTTGCCGCGGAAGTGGACGAGCCCGCGCTGGTCGACCGTGCGGAGGGTGCGCACACAGGCCGGGAACGGAGCCGGCGGCAGCGCCCCCAGCGCCGGGGTGGTGGACGGCGCGCCGTCGCCGGCCGGGAGCCGTTCGTCGGACCACCTCGCCAGGCGGTCGAGGATGCGCTGCGCCGCGCGCGGGCCGAGGTCGTCGACGACGCTGCGCCAGTGCTGCCCGGCGGCTGCGGCGCGCCGCTCCTCCTCGGCGGTGGGGCCGGCGGTCTCCAGTTCGATCTCGACCCCGTAGTACCGCCCGACCGGCGCGAAGTCCTTGGCAAGCCGGCCGGTCGACGGGCACCGGACGGGCGCGGCGCGGTCGAAGCGCCAGCGTGGGGCGGTGCCCCCGAGCCGCCGCAGCAGGTAGTCGACGGCCTCCAGCACCTGCGGGAATTCGTCGCTGTCGAGGAGGACGCCGCGCCAGCGGTGGGCGTGGCGCAGCGAGCCGGTCAGGAGATGGGCCTTCACGCCGCCGCCCCAGCCGGGCGGGGAGTCGGCGAGGTCCGTCCAGCTGAACCGGATCTCCTCGTGGTCGGTGTGCGGACCGCCCGGTCCGCCGCCGGGGGCACCGGGGGCGCCGGGGTGGCAGCCTCTGCACAGCGGGCGCAGACGGTGTCTGCGCAGGGCGCGGGTGAAGGTCGAGTAGCCGCCGCGGTAGCCGAGATCGGTGATCTCGTCGAAGAGTGCGGTCGCCGGCAGGTGCGGATCGTCCGCCATGCGCAGGCGGCAGTACGGGAGGAAGGAGAGGAAGACGTCCTCCGCCGGGGTCCGCACCCCGGGCTCGCGGTTCCCGGACAGGTACCTCCGGACGGTCTTGCGGTCCCGGCCGAGCTGCCGGGCGATCGCCGAGATCGACCACCCCTGGCCGTGGAGCCGTCGGACATCCATGTATTCGTTCGTGCTGAGCAACCCAAACCCCCTACGTGCAGGCTTGCCGGCCACATCGACTAAGAATTCGCAATGGATCGTTGCAAGAGAGTGACCCTACAGCACCACTTTGAAGATCGGAATCAGATGAAACGTTTCTCCGGTGCGCCGTCCGGGTAATTTCGGAGAGCGCGGCGCAGCGCAACTGCGCTGCGCCGCACGGGTGGGAAAATTCGGAGAGCGGCCTTGCTCATATGCTCGGACCGCACTACCTGCGAGGAGATCCGGAGAGCGCACGCGCCCGTTCATACGGAATGTCGCCCGAATTCCGCACACCCGGGTGGAAGATCGCTTCGTTGACCGTGGTGTGATTCCCATGCCTGACCCAGCGACCCCGCACAGCTTCGAGCGCGACCCGATCTGCACCATCGGGGCCTGGCTCTTCGTCCCGGACCGGCAGAACGCCGCGGGCGACGTGGAGACCGGGTACCTGGTGCGCAACGGCCGGCGCGTCGTCCTGTGGCACTGTTCCCGGATCCTCGCCGACTTGCTCCGGACGCTGCGCCGCCTGGAATGCCGGCTCGCCGTTCCCGGCAGTGCCGCACAGTCCCCCGGCCCCGCGGCAGCCGACGCCCCGGAGGTGCCGCCGGCAGGCCATTCCGCAGCCGTGCCGGGGAATGAGCCGCCCCGTGCATGACCCACTGCTGGAATTCTTTCGTCCGTACGGAAATGACCCGCTGTTTTCCGGTCCCGGCGAGCATTATGACGGGACGGCGGGGCCGCTTGTCGCGGACGCCGGATGGTACGGGGCACCGACCGTCGAAATGGCCGGCACCTGGAGTACCGGCGTTTTCGTGCCGAGCCAGGCGGCCCCGGTCGCCGATTCCCTGCCGCAGCCTGCCCCGCCGCCGCCGGCGGCACCGCCGCGGGCCCCGCGGCAGCGGCGCCGGGTGCGTGCCGCGGCGGACCGGCGCGAGGAGACCCTGGGCGAGCTGTTCCGCACCCTGCTCGCCGTCGCGGTGACGGTGGTGTGCGTGCTGGGCTGGGTCCTCTCCTATGCGCCTCTGCAGGACCTCGCCATCGCCCGGGTGCCCGGCGGGCTGTCCCTGCTGTGGCCGGTCGTGGTGTACGGGCCCTGGCTGGCCGGCTGCCTGTCCGTGCTCCGGGCCGCCCTCGACGGTCGGCGTGCGCTGCACGCCTGGATCGTGGTCCTCGCCTTCTCCGCCGTCGCCACCGGGCTCTGCGTCTGCGGTGTCGCGCAGACCGTGCCGGACGTCATCGTTGCCGGGCTGCCTCCCGTGGCGGCGGCGATCTGCCTCGACCAACTCGCGCGCCAGCTGATCACCCGCCACCCCTCCCAGCGGCCGCGGTCCCGGCACGGCGGGCGATCGCGGCGGTGACGCGTCGGCGGGCCGGCGGCAGGGGTCACCGCCGGCCCGCCGGCCGGAGGTCGCCCCCGGCCGGCCGGCCGGGGGCGCAGCTGACGGGGGGTGAGCAGCCATGCAGGACTCCTGGTCGTCGTGGTGCCCCTGCGGGCCCGGACGGCGGACCGGGTGCCGCAGGCGGCGCAACCACCGTAGGGAGCGATCGGCAGATGCCTGATCAATTCGCTGCGGTCTGCACAGTTTCGGCGCGCCACGTGCGATTCAGCCCAACGGCCGCGCGCCGGAGCCTGCGCGAGACCCCGCCGGCCGACCCCGGACCGTCAGGGAGCGGTGGGCATCAGCAGCGAGAAGGTGCCCGCGCGCTCCGGGAAGCGGACGGCGAGCGGGGCGACCGGGCCGCCGAGCTCCAGGACGAGCTGACCGCGTGCGCCCGCGCCGACCGCCTCCAGCAGGAAGTCGCGGTTGACCTGCACCCGCAGCCCGCCCTCCCCGCCCTCCCCGATCTCCCCGGCCGTGCCGTCGCCGACCGCGAGCGTGCCGTCGGCCGAGACGGTGAGCACCGAGACCGGGAAGTCCACACCGTCCTGCTCGCGGTGCACCGTGCGGACGGGCGCCGCGCCGAGGCCGTCGCGCAGCGCGTCGGCGGCGATCTCGACCCGGTGGACGGCGTCCAGGCGCAGCATCGGGCGGTAGTCCGGGAAGTCGGCCGGCACCGGGGTGCCGGTCAGCTCGCGGCCCGCGGCCGCGGCCCGCAGGCCGTCCGCGGAGACCGCCAGCTCGGCCTCGCCGTCGCCGGCCTCGGCGAGCAGGCCGCGCAGCCCGTCCACGAAGGCGGTCGGCGCGACCACGCCGACGGCCGGGCCCTCGACCGCGCCGGCGGCTGCCTCGGAGACCGCCAGCCGGTACCGGTCGGTGGCGACCAGGCGCAGCAGTCCGGCCTCCGCCTCGAACAGCACCCCGGCCACCTGGGGCAGTGCGCCGTCGGGGCCGACGGCGAAGCGGACGGCGTCCAGCGCGGCGGCCAGGTCGGCGGCGGGCAGGGTCAGACAGGTGACGGTCACGGGATGCTCCCTCAGTTCCAGTAGGTGTCGGACGGTGGAGAGTTCGCGGCGGGCGTCCGCCAGGCCCTCCTCCAGGCGTCGCAGGTGTGCGTCCAGAGCGGCGGCGGCCTCGCCGGGACGGCCGGCCAGCACCCGGGAGATGTCCGCGAGCGGCATGCCGACCCGGCGCAGCCGGGCGATCAGCCGGGCGTCGGCCAGTTGCCCGGGTGCGTACCATCGGTAGCCGGTCTGCGGGTCGACCCGGGCCGGGCCGAACACGCCCGCGCCGTCGTAGAACCGCAGCGCGCTGACGCTGAGCCCGCTGAGCCTGGCCGTCTCGCCGATGCTGTGAAGTCCGCTGTCCACACGGCCGACTCTGCCCCCTCGACCAGGTCGAGGGTCAAACCGCGGGGCGGGTGGACGGTCGGGCGGCGCGGTCCGGCTAGGATCTCTCCGACAAAGGCGACATAGCGCCAGTCCGGGCCTGCGACCCGTCAGCCCGCGACCGCCGCGGCCGCCGCGACACCGAGCGAGGAGCGGCGGCAGACCATGGCGTACCCGGCAGTCACCGAGCACGCGGCGCCCACCGACGGCCCTGCCGAGGGCCGGCACGCCGCCCCGCGCGGCGCGCTGCCGTGGATCGTCCGGCACACGGACTGGCTCGGCCCGATCGCCGTCGCGCTCTTCGCCGGCGTGCTGCGCTTCTGGGGCCTCGCCAAGCCGGACGCCTTCGTCTTCGACGAGACGTACTACCCCAAGGACGCCTGGTCGCTGCTGCACCAGGGCTACGAGGGCGTCTGGCCGGACATCGCCAACCGCGCCATCCTCTCCACCCCGCAGAAGATCCCGCTGACCGCCGAACCGGCGTTCATCGCCCACCCGCCGCTTGGCAAGTGGGTGATCGCCCTCGGCGAGTGGGCCTTCGGCCTGCACCCCTTCGGCTGGCGGGTGATGGTCGCCCTGCTCGGCACGCTCTCGGTGCTCATGCTGGCCCGGATCGGCCGGCGGCTGTTCTCCTCCACCCTGCTCGGCTGCACCGCCGCCCTGCTGATGGCGGTGGACGGCCTGCACTTCGTGATGAGCCGGGTCGGCCTGCTGGACGGCGTCTCGATGTTCTTCGTGCTCGGCGCCTTCGGCTGCCTGCTCGTCGACCGGGACCGCGCCCGGCAGCTGCTGGCCGCCGCCCGGGCCGAGGGCGGGCGGGCCGCCGACGAGGTCCGGCTCGGCCTGCGGCCGTGGCGGATCGGGGCCGGTGCGCTGCTCGGCTGCGCCGCCGCGGTGAAGTGGAACGGCCTGCAGATCCTGCTGGTGTTCGCCGTGCTGACCCTGCTCTGGGACCGGGCCGGCCGCCGCTGGGCCGGCGCCCACCGCCCGACCCGCAGCCTGCTCCGCCGCGACCTGCTGCCCGGCCTGCTCGCCGTGGTCGGGACGGCGGTGCTGGTGTACGTCGCCTCCTGGTCCGGCTGGTTCGCCACCGACGGCGGCTACGACCGGCACTGGGCCGACCACCGCGCCGGCCTGTCGCCGCCGCGCACCCCGGTGGTGGACATCCCGCTGCCACAGGTGCCGATGACCTGGGTGCCGTCCGCGCTGCGCGGCTGGTGGCACTTCCACGCCCAGATGTACGACTTCAACACCGGGCTGACCTCGGCGCACACCTACCAGTCCAACCCGTGGAGCTGGCTGGTCCAGGGCCGCCCGGTGTCGATGTACTGGCAGCAGCTCGTCGACGGGCAGGACAGCTGCACGGCGACCGGCGGCTGCGCCAGCCAGATCCTGGCGCTCGGCACCCCGCTGCTGTGGTGGGCGTCCTGCTTCGCCCTGGCGTACGCGATCTGGCGCTGGCTGTTCCGGCGGGACTGGCGCTCGGGCGCGATCCTCGCCGGGGTCGCCGGGATCTACCTGCCCTGGTTCGGCTACCAGGAGCGGACGATCTTCTCCTTCTACATGGTGATCCTGGTGCCCTTCCTGTGCCTGGCGGTGGCCCAGATGCTCGGGGCGATGCTCGGCCCGGCGGGCAGCAGCCGGCGGCGCCGGGCCTGGGGCGCGGCGGGGGCCGGGCTGGTGGTGTTCGCGGTGGTCGGCTGCTTCGCGTACTTCTACCCGCTGTACACGGCGGAGGTGATCCCCATGTCGGACTGGCAGGACCGGATGTGGTTCATCAGCTGGATCTGACCGGTGGCCGCGTCGGCCGGGCAACTGCTGCCGGTCACCTGGCTGCTCGGCGTGGTGGTCGCGCTGCTGCTGGCGGCGGCCGTCGCGGTGGCCGGCCGGGGACGGCTCGGGCACGGGCACGCCGTGCTGCGGGCCGGGCTGCGCGCGGTGGTGCAGCTGGCCGCGGTGGCGCTGGTGATCACCTGGGTGGTCGGCTCGCTGTGGACCTCGGCGCTGTTCGTGCTGCTGATGTTCGCGGTGGCGGTGCGCACCGCCGGCCGGCGGATGACCGACGGGCCGGGCTGGGCGTGGGCGGCGCTGCCGATCGGCGCCGGGGTGCTGCCGGTGCTCGTCCTGCTGCTCGCCACCGGGCTGCTGCCGCACAAGGGCATCGCGCTGATCCCGGTCGCCGGCATCCTGATCGGCGGCGGGCTCACCGCGACCTCGCTGGCCGGCCGGCGGTCCCTGGACGAGCTGCGCACCCGCCGCGGCGAGGTGGAGGCGGCGCTGGCGCTCGGCTTCGAGGACCGAGACGCCCGGCTGGAGATCTGCCGGACGGCGGCCGCCACCTCGCTCGTCCCGGTGCTGGACCAGACCCGGACGGTGGGACTGGTGACGCTGCCCGGGGCGTTCGTCGGCATGCTGCTCGGCGGCGCGGGGCCGGCGCAGGCGGGTGCGGTGCAGCTCTTCGTGCTGATCGCGCTGCTCGCCGTGGAGTCGACCGCGGTGGTGCTGGTGCTGGAGCTGGTCGGCCGCGGCCGGGTGCCCGTCTGACGGCGGCGGCCCGGTCTCAGCAGTGGGGGTCGGCCGAAGCCTTCTCCAGCGCCGCGCGGGTCTTCGGGCCGTACAGCGTGCCGTTGCGCTCGTCGCCCTTGATCCGGGCGTCCCGCTGGAACTCGCTCAGGATCCACTGCGTCCACGAGTCGAAGGTGCCGGTGGCGAACCACATGTTGAGGTCGCCGCAGGAGACCGTGATCAGCATCTGCTGCATCGTCTTGACGTCGGCCCCCGAGTCGCCGGGCTTGAGCACCCGCGTGGCCGCCGAGCTGCTGGGCGAGACCGGCGGTGCGGCGCTGGCGCCGGCCGACGCGGAATCCACCGGGCTCAGCGCCGCCGCCGGGGCCCGGCTCGCCGTGCCGGCCCTGCTGCGGCTCGGCGCGGCGGAGGCCGTCCTGGTGGTCGAGGCGGAGGCCGTCGCGGTGGGCGCCGGCTGATCGGTGTCCGGCGGCGCGGAGTCGAGGGTGCCGGAGGGCGCGGGCAGCGCCTGGTCGATGGTCGGCCGGTCCGAGGACGGGGCCAGCGCCAGGGCCAGTCCGGCGCCGACCACGGCGATGCCGAGGCCGGTGGCGACGACCGCCGTGCGGCGCCGGCCGGCCAGCAGCTGGGCGCGCTCGCGCCGGTCGGCCCGGCCGCCGGGGCGCTGCTGCGGTGTCCCGTGGAAGTCGAAGACGCCGAGGTCGTCGCCGGTGCCGCGGGGCGCGGCCGGGCCGTTCGGGGCGGCCGGTCGCTGCGGCGGCACGACCGGCGGGGCGGTCGGCGGCGGGGGAGCGGCCCGGTGGGGCGCGGCCGGGGCCGGCGGCATCAGGGTGGTCGCGAACGGGTCCGGGCCGGGCCGGTTGGGCGGGTAACCGTAGCCGCCCCCCGCCGCGACGTAGGGTCTGACCAGCGGCGGACCCTCCATGTGGGGCAGCACGGCGGTCTCGGCGGCATCCGGGGACGAGGAGGCGCAGGCGCAGCCGACGGCCGTCCGGACCGTGCCGCACAGCGGGCAGAGCTCTCCCGGCATCGGCCGGTCCTCCTCGGTCGGTGTGACGAACGCGCCCGATTATGCAGGAGGTTGCACGGGTAGGACAGGGAGGTCCTGTGACGAGCGGTGGGCTTGTCCTATTTGATGACGAAACGGCCGGGATGAACGGTCGGTGACGGCCCACCGTCCTCCCGGTGCGCCACCACTACGCCTCCGGCCCGCCGCTGACGTCCCGCGAGCGGCCCTCCTCCAGCACCCGGTAGCCCGCCGAGGTGTACAGGCCCATCGCCGCCTCGTTCCCGCCGAACACGTTGAACATCAACGCACGGTCACCGGCGGCCAGCACCGCCTGCTCGCCCACCGCCATCGCCGCCCGGCCGAAGCCCCGCCCCCGCAGCTCCGGGCGGACGTCCAGCGAGTAGCCGAAGGTGACACCCGGCAGGAAGCCGTGCAGCAGCCAGCCGGTGCCGATCGGTCCGCCGTCCGCCTCCATCACCAGGAAGGCGTGGCCCGGTGTGGCCATCTCCTCGGGCAGCAGCCGGGCGAAGTCCGTCGCCGACTTGGCCCGGGCCTCCGGCTCCGTGTGCGAACCGGAGCGGACGATGTCCGCGACGTAGGCGTCGTCCTGCTCCGCCCGCCAGAGCGGGTACTCCTCGGCCGTCATCGGACGGGCCGTCACGCCGCCCGGCACCACCGCCGTCGCGGCGAGCTCCTTGACCCGGGTCTGCCCGCGCACCGCGTACCGGTCGAAGAGCGGGTCCGAACCGACCACCCGGACCTCGATCCGGCGGCCGCCGCGCTCCGCACACCACCGCTCGGCCCAGGCCAGCACCGCCGGGCGCAGCTCCGTCCGCCCCGGCTCCGTCCACACCTCGCCGATCCGGCCGACCGGGGAGCCGTCCCGGTCGGTCACCGCCACCGCGGCGTACCCGACCGTCCGGCCGCCCTCCCGCACCGCGGCGAGCGTCCACTTCTCCGTCTGCTCGCGCTGCTGCTCGGCCAGGTGCTCGGCGGCAGGGGCCGCCAGCCCCTCCGCGCGGTAGCCGTCCGCGAGCCTCCGCAGGAAGGCAGGCAGCCAGGCCGCCCGGTCGGCGTCCAGCGATATGTCCGTGGTCATCCAGGCACCCTAGACACCGGCCGCCCGGCGCTGCCATCGGAAAAATCCGGCCACCGCGGCCGGATCAGCCCGCCCCGTACTCCCGGTGCTCCCGCGGGCTCACCCCGCGCACCCGCTTGAAGGCGCTGCTCAGTGCGAAGGGGCTGCCGTACCCGACCCGGCGGGCCACCGCCGCGAGCGTCGCCTCCGGCTCGCGCAGCAGGTCGGCCGCCAGATCCAGCCGCCACCCCGTCAGGTACGCCATCGGCGGCTCGCCGACCAGCTCGGTGAAACGCCGTGCCAGCGCGGCCCGGGACACCCCGGTCTCCGCCGCCAGCGACGCCACCGTCCACGGCTCCGCCGGCCGCCGGTGCAGCAGCCGCAGCGCCCGGCCCACCACCGGGTCCCCGGACGCCCGGTACCAGCGCGGCGGGGCCGCCTCCGGCCGGGCGAACCACTCGCGCAGCGCCGTGATCAGCAGCAGGTCCAGCAGCCGGTCGAGGACCACCTCCTGGCCCGGCGCGTCCCGGTCCATCTCCTCGCCGAGCAGCGCCGGCAGCGGCGAGGACCAGGCGTCCGCCGGCACCACCGCGACCGGCGGCAGCGCCCGCAGCAGCCGCCCGTTCACCTCGCCGCGCAGCTGGTAGGTGCCGGTCAGCAGCACCGCCGCGCCGTCCGCCCGATCGCCCCACGACCGGCCGCCGAGGTCCATCTCCTCGCACAGCGGGGCACCCGCCGGATCGGTGGACACCTGCCCCGGGTGGATCACCACCGACACCGGTGTGTCCGGCCGGTCCGCCACGGTGTACGGCTCCGGGCCGCGCACGATCGCCAGATCGCCCGGTGCCAGCAGGGCCGGCTCCCCGGCCGCGGGCACGATCCAGGTCGTGCCGCGCACCATGCTGACCACCGTCAGCGGCGCCTCGTCGCGGACCGCCACCGCGAACGGCGGGGCCAGCACCGAGCGCAGCAGGAACGCCCCCCGGGCCCGCGGCGCCGCGAGCAGCCCGGCCAGTCCGTCGGAGCCGTCCATGGCTCCCAGCGTAGACGCACGCGTATGCGGGCGAGCGGACCGGCCATGGTCACCGCGCCGTCCCGCCGGTTGACTTGACGGTATGACAAGGACCACGGGGGACAGGGAGGTGCGGACCATGGCGACGGCACTGCTGCTCGCGGCCGCCATCGCGACAGGACTGATGGCCGGGCTCTTCTACGCGTTCGCCTGCGCGGTGATGCCGGGCCTCGGGCGGAGCGGCGACCACACCTTCGTCGAGGCGATGCAGCGGATCAACACCGCCATCCTGAACGGCTGGTTCGCCGCCGCGTTCGTCGGCGCGCTGCTGCTCACCGTGGCGGCCGGGGCACTGCACCTCGGCGGGGCCGGGCGCACCGCGCTGCCCTGGATCGCCGCCGCCGCAGGGCTCTACCTGGTCGTCCTGGTGGTGACGATGGCCGTGAACGTGCCCCTCAACGACCGGCTCGCCGCGGCCGGCGAACCCGGCTCGCTCACCGACCCGGCCGCCGTCCGGGCCGCCTTCGAGCAGGCCTGGGTGCGCTGGAACACCGTCCGCGCGGTACTCAACACCGCCGCGTTCGGCTGCCTCGGCTGGGCGCTCGTCCTCTCCGGACGCGCCGGGGCCTGACCGCCACCGGGTGTGAGGTGGTGCAGGATGGAGACATGTCCGTAGTGAAGATCAACGTGCTGACCGTCCCGGCCGAGATGCGGGAGACCCTGGAGAAGCGGTTCGCCGCCCGCGCCGGGGCGGTGGAGAACTCCGACGGCTTCGAGTGGTTCGAACTGCTGCGCCCGGTCGAGGGCACCGACCAGTACCTGGTGTACACCCGGTGGGCCAGCGAGGACGCCTTCAAGGCGTGGATGGAGGGCCCGATGCAGGCAGCGCACCGCCAGGGCCCGCCGGCCGCCGAGGGCGAGGCGCCCAAGCGGCCCGCCGCCAGCGACTCGGTGCTCTGGTCCTTCGAGGTGGTGCAGTCCGCCGGCCCCAAGGCCTGATCGCGGAGCAGTGACGGGGTACGGCCGGCGGCCGTACCCCGTCACTGCTTCTCGGCGGGTGCCGTCGCCGGCGCCCCCGTCGCCGGCACCTCGGCCGGCGGCGCGAAGGCCACCGGGGCGCCGAACGCGGCCCGGCGGGTGCTGCGGCGCAGCGCCCGCAGCACCGCGCCGCCCACCGTCAGGCAGAGCACCGCGGTGAGCGCCGCCCGTGGCAGGTCCCAGCCCAGCGAGGTGGTCAGGCAGTAGAGGGCGAACCGCGGCAGGTTCGCCGAGAGCGGGTCGCCCGGGACGAAGGCGATCGAGCTCGCCTGCCCGGCGATGTACGGCCAGCCCTGCAGGTTCATCACCGTGCCGTACCCGACCGCCGCGAGAGCCCCGTACCCGGCGAGCAGCAGGTGCTCGCCGCGGCCGCGCAGTCCGGCCGTGCCGGGCAGCAGCCCGGCGCCCAGGCAGACCCAGCCCATGGCGAGCATCTGGAACGGCAGCCAGGGCCCCACCCCGCCGGTGAGCAGCGCCGAGGCGAACATCGAGACCGAGCCCAGCACGAAGCCGAAGCCCGGTCCGAGCACCCGCCCGGCCAGCACCATCAGGAAGAACATCGGCTCCAGTCCGGCGGTGCCCGCGCCGAGCGGCCGCAGCGCCGCCCCGGCCGCGGCCAGCACGCCGAGCAGGGCGACGGCCTTGGCGTCCAGCCCGGGGGCGCCGCCGCCCGCGGCGCGGCCCTCGGAGATCTGGGCGACCACCACCGCGAGCAGCAGCGGCATGAGCAGCGCGAACAGCCAGGGTGCGTCGGCGGAGTGGCCGACCAGGTCTGAGCCGGGGGAGGCGAGCAGCGGCCAGCCGAACGCGGCGACGCCGATCGCCGACAGCAGGGCCAGTGCCGGCCCGGAGCGCCGCCCGAGCGGGGCCGGCCCGGCCGGGGCGCTCACAGCTCCTCCCCGAGTTCCGCGGTGACCTGACCGAGCGTCAACCATGGCCCGGGGTTGAGGATCTTGGCGATCTGCGGGGCGAACGCCGGTGCGGCGGTGACGACTTCGGCCGTCGGACCGTCGGCGACCACCTCGCCCTCGGCCAGCACCACGGTGCGGTGGGCGAGTTCGGCGGCGAGCTCCACGTCGTGGGTGGCCAGCAGTACGGCGTGTCCGGCCTCGGCGAGGCCGCGCAGCACCGTCACCAGCCGGGCCTTGGCGGCGTAGTCCAGGCCGCGGGTCGGCTCGTCCAGCAGGATCACCGGGGGTGCGGAGGTGAGCACCACGGCGAGGGCGAGGGTGAGCCGCTGGCCCTCGGAGAGGTCGCGGGGGTGCCGCTCGTCGGCCAGCCCGGGCAACAGGTCGGCGACCAGGGCCCGGCAGGTGCCGGCGGGGGCGGCGGCGTCCCGGTCGGCGGCGGCGCACTCGGCGCCGACGCTCTCGGTGCACAGCAGGTCGCGCGGCTCCTGCGGGACGAGCCCGATCCTGCGGACGAGTTCGGCGGGCCGGGCCTTGTGCGGGGTGAGCCCGCCGACCCGCACGCTCCCGCCGGACGGGGCGTGCAGCCCGACGAGGCCGCCGAGCAGGGTGGACTTGCCGGCCCCGTTGCGGCCCATCAGCGCCGTGGTCTCGCCGGCCCGCAGCACCAGGTCCACGCCGCGCAGCGCGTGCACCGGCCCGCGTTTGACCGCCAGCCGCTGCACCAGGGCGAGCGGCTCGCCGGCCGGGGCGGCGGGGGCGGGCGGGGTGCGCTCCGCCAGCCGGGCGCGCAGCCCGGCGGCGCGGCGCCGGGCGTCGCGGACCGACAGCGGCAGCGGCGACCAGCCGGCCGCCCGGCCGAGCGCGACCACCGGCGGATGCACGGGGGAGTGCGCCATGACCTCCGCCGGGTCGCCCAGCACCGGGGCGCGGGCGGGCCCCGGCAGCAGCAGCACCTGGTCGGCGTACTGGACGACGCGCTCCAGCCGGTGCTCGGCCATCAGCACGGTGGTGCCGAGGTCGTGGACGAGCCGCTGCAGCACGGCCAGCACCTCCTCGGCGGCGGCCGGGTCGAGCGCGGAGGTCGGCTCGTCCAGCACCAGCACCCGGGGGTGGACGGTGAGCACCGAGCCGATCGCGACCCGCTGCTGCTGGCCGCCGGAGAGCGAGGTGAGGGCGCGGTCGCGCAGCTCGGCGAGGCCGAGCAGGTCGAGGGTCTCCTCGACGCGGCGCCGCATCACGTCCGGGGCGAGACCCAGCGACTCCATGCCGTAGGCGAGTTCGTCCTCGACGGTGTCGGTGACGAAGTGCGCGAGCGGGTCCTGGCCGACGGTGCCGACCACGTCCGCGAGGTCGCGCGGCCGGTGGGTGCGGGTGTCCCGGCCGGCGACGGTGACCCGGCCGTGCAGGGTGCCGCCGGTGAAGTGCGGGACGAGCCCGCTGACCGCGCCCAGCAGGGTGGACTTGCCGGAGCCCGACGGGCCGACCAGCAGGCAGAGTTCGCCCTCCGGGACGGTCAGGTCGACCCCGGTCAGGGCGGGTTCGGCGGCGTCGGCGTACGTCACCGACACCTGCTCGAAGGTGATCACGAGCTCCTCCGGGGCGGGGTGGGGGCGGCCACCGCCGGCACCAGGCCGAGCAGCACGGCGGCCGCGGCGGGCAGCGGCAGTCCGGGGATCTCCGGCGGCACCACCGACGGCGCGAACGCCGCCGGCCAGCGCCCGGCGCACCAGATCGTCAGCACCGCGACGGCGACGCCCGAGCCGGCGACCAGCCACTCGCGGGCCGCCCACGGGTCGGGCCGGTAGCGGGTGCGGAGACTGCGCCGGCCGCCGAGCAGCAGTCCGGCGGCGGCCGAGGCCAGCCCGAGCAGCAGCACCGGCAGCGCCCAGCCGCCGCCCGCCGTGCCGAGCAGCCCGTACAGGGCGGCGCAGACGCCGAGCAGGCCGAGCAGGGTGAGCGCGGCGGTGGCCCGGGCGAGGCGGCGCGGCACGTCGGCGGTGCGGCCGAAGCCGCGGGTGTCCATCGCGGCGGCCAGGGCCACCGACCGCTCCAGCGCGCCCTCCAGCACCGGCAGGCCGACGCTCAGCAGGGCCGCGACGCCGCGGTCGTCGCGGCCGCGCAGCCGGCGGGCGGCCCGCAGCCGCCGCACGTCGGCGACCAGGTTCGGGGCGAAGGTCATCGCCACCACCGCGGCCAGCCCGGCCTCGTACAGTGCGCCGGGCAGGGCGCGCAGCAGCCGGGTCGGTGAGGCGAGCGCGTTGGCGGCGCCCACGCAGACCAGCAGCACGGCCAGCTTCAGCCCCTCGTACAGGGCGAACAGCAGGCCCTCCAGGGTGATCGCACCACCCACCCGGACGCCCTGCGCCCAGTGCGGCAGCGGCAGTTGCGGCAGGGTCAGCAGGGCGTGGGTGCCCTGCACGGGCGAGCCGAGCAGCACGGTGAACACCATCCGGATGCCCAGCACCAGCAGGCCGAGCCGCAGGAACGCCCCGTACGAGCGGGACCACGGCTCGTCGCCGCGGCGGGCCGCGACCACGTACCCGGCGACCGCGCCGATCAGCAGGAGCAGCAGCGGGTTGGTGGTGCGGGAGGCGGCGGCCGCGAGGCCGAGCGCCCACAGCCACCAGGCGCCGGGGTGCAGGTGGCGCGGGCCGGCGGCGGGGCGTGCGGCGGTGCGGGTTCGTGGCATGGCGGGGTTCTCCGGGCGGCCGGGTCGGACGTCAGCGGCGGCGGCGCAGCTGCCACCAGGCGCCGGTGCCGAGCAGCAGGACGAGGACGCCGCCGAGCACCGGCCCGAGCAGGCCGCCGCCGTCGGACGGGGAGCCGGAGGCGGCGGGGGCGTCGGCCACGGCCTCGCCGCAGCCCGCCCTCGGGTAGCCGGCGATCGCGCACAGCATGCCCGCGCTGTCGTAGCGCAGCGGCGGGACGGTGGCGGCGAGGACCTCGGCGGAGGTCGCGGCGGCCGGCACCGAGGCGCAGGCCGTCCGGGCGGCGGGCGGGGTGCCCGCGCCCTTCGGGGCGTCGGCGGGCGTGCCGAAGTCGAGCACCACGGCGACCCGCTTGCGGCCCTGCTGGGCCGCGGTGGCGCCGCACAGCGCCGCGAAGTCCCCGGCGGCGCCGGGCCGCGCGGCGTCCCGGCCGCCGTCGGGGCTCAGCGCGAAGCGCCAGCCGTCGACCGAGCCGTCGGCCGGCACGTACACCGCCGGGCCCTGCTGCTGGTAGGCCCAGGCGCCGCCGCTCCACTTCCAGAACGACCAGTAGCGGTAGTCGGCGGCCTGCGCGGGCGCGGCGGGCACCAGGACGAGGAGGGCGGCCGGGACGGCGGCGAGCAGCGCCGCCGCCGTCCGGCGGAGCGCAGCGGTCACTGCTGCCCGTCGTCCTTCGCCGGGGTGCCTGCGGCCGCGGCGGCCTGCCGGCGCCGGTTGAGGCTGATCATCAGCCCGCCGCCGATGCCGACCACCAGGCCGGTGCCGACCAGCCAGATCGGCGAGAAGCCGCCGTTGTCCTCGCCGTCGGTGATGCCGGAGCCGGGCGCCTCGGTGCCGTCCGGGTTGGCCGAGGCGGCCGAGGCCGCCGCCGAGGGCAGCGCGGCGGGCTTCGGGCCGGAGTCCGCCAGCAGCTGGACGAGGTTGGTGCCGCCGAAGTTGTACGGGTCGAGCTTGGCGGCCCGGGCGACCAGCAGCAGGGTCGCGGCGGCCGCCGGGTCGGTGCCGTTCTTGCCCTTGGCGGCCCAGGAGTAGCCGTTGCCGGCCAGCCAGTCGGCGGCGCCCGCGGCCTGGTGCGGGTGGCCGGCCTTCACCAGCGACAGCACCGCCCAGGAGGTGGCGTTGAGATCCGGGGCGGGCTCGGCGCCGGGGGTGGCCAGCATCAGGTGCTGCCCGTTGGCGTTCAGCTGCCCGACCAGGTACGCGGAGGCGGCCTCGGCGGACTGCGCGTGCGGCACGGCGGTCGCGGCGCCGTCGGCGCAGGCCTGGGCGGCGGGCGCGGCGTCCGTCCGGTCGGTGGTGGTCACCGGCAGCGCCCCGCCGGCGGTGGCCAGCGAGGCCTGCCCGGAGGCCAGGCCGTTGGCCTTGGCGTCCGCGGCCGGCTGGTAGACGAAGCCGCCGCGCTCGGCGGCCGGGGCGGCGCAGCCGAGCTGGAAGGCGGCGAGGCCGTCCCAGGCGGTGCGGCCGGCCTTGGCCACCTGCGCCGGGTCGGTGTGCGCGGCGGTCAGCGCGCTGATCGCGAGGCCGGTGGAGTCGGCGTCGCCGGGGCTGCCCGGGTTGTAGGCCCAGGTGCCGTCCGCGTTCTGGTTGGCCTTCAGCCAGCCGACGCCCTTGGTGACCGCGTCCTGGTGGCCGCCGAGCGCGACGAGCGCCTGCACGGCGACGGCGGTGGCGTTGCTGTCCTCGGTCTTGGCGTCGCAGGCGGCGGAGGTGTCCGCCCGGAAGCTGGGCCAGCCGCCGTCCGCGCACTGCTGGCCGGTCAGCCAGGAGACGGCGGAGTCGGCCGGGACGACCTTCGCGGCGGCCAGCGCGGTCAGCGCCAGCGACTGGCGCCACACGCCGTCGTAGGTGGGGTCGCCCTTGCCGTACAACGCCGCGGGCGGGGTGACCGGGGACGGCGCCGGGGTGTCGGCCAGGGCCGGTGCGGCGGCGCCGGCGGCCAGCAGCAGGCCGGCCAGCGCGGAGGCGCCCAGGCGGGCGGCGGTGAGCATGTGAGGGTGAGCCTTTCGGTGAGCGGTGCAGCAGCCCGGCGGGCTGCCCGTAGACCTCGACGGAACCGGGCGTGCCACGCCCGGCCGGCCGCTCGCCCCGGCCCCGGGCAGTCCGGCTCGCCCGCCCGGCGGGCTCACGGTTGCGGGTCAGCGCCGGATTCGCACCGGCTTCCCCCGGGAGGGGCGGATGGAGTTGTCGTGCGCACCGACTCTAACGGCCACCCGCGCAGCGCCCGCAGCGGCACTGGTGGAACACGTTCCAGTTCCGGGCCGGCGTACGGGTACCTCCCCGGGGTTCCTAGCCCGCCGGGGTCAGCAGCCGCGCCGCGGTGTGCAGATCGGCCCGCACCTCGGCCAGCGAACTGCGCCCGGACAGCCAGCTCAGCAGGGTCGCGTGCCAGGTGTGCCCGACCACCCGCAGCGCCGCCTGCTGCTCGGCCGTCGGCGGGCCGGGCAGCCGGGCCGCGGCGAGCACGATCTCGGACGTCAGCTCGGCCACCGCGTCCACCTCCCGCCCCACCGAGCGGTCCGCGAAGGACAGCGCCCGCACCATCGCCTCCGCCAGCCGCGGGTCGCGCTGCAGCGCGTGGAAGGCCAGCGTCAGCGTCTCGGCGACCCGCCCCGCCGGGTCCGGCGCCGTCGGCGGATGCCGCCTCACCTGCTCCTTCAGCTGTCGCAGCTGCTCCTCCATCACGGCCACCAGCAGGTGCACCTTGGACGGGAAGTAGCGGTAGAGCGTGCCCAGCGCGACCTCGGCGCCCTCGGCGACCTCCCGCATCTGGACGGCCTCCCAGCCGCCCCGGGAGGCCAGCGCGGCGGCGGCGCGCAGCATCCCGCGGCGCCGCTCCGCCTGGCGCGGGGAGAGCCGGCGGCCGGCAGTGGTGGACGCGGTCAACACAGCCCCCCAGGGCATCGACGGGACGGGACCGGGCACGTGGCGTGAATCACCATCCCCGGCCCGAACCGCGAAGCTACGGGCCGGTATCTTCGAGGTCTCTCGTTGTTCACATACAAGACGACGATGACCACACCACCATGAAACGTGATCTACTTTAACCGCTTCGGCCGCCATGCCGGGTTGAGTAGGGACAAGGGGACCAGCATGACCGCGTCGCCGCGACCGCTGCGGATCGCCCTGCTCTCCTACCGCGGCGACCCGTTCTGCGGCGGCCAGGGCGTCTACGTCCGGCACCTGTCCCGTGAGCTCGCCCGGCTCGGCCACCACGTCGACGTGATCGGCGCCCAGCCCTTCCCCGTCCTCGACGAGGTCGAAGGCCCCGGCTCGGTGCGGCTCGTCGAACTGCCCAGCCTCGACCTGTACCGCGCCGACGACCCCTTCCGCACCCCGGCGCTCGCCGAGTACCGCGGCCCGGTCGACGTGCTGGAGTTCCTCACCATGCGCACCGGCGGCTTCCCCGAGCCGCTGACCTTCTCGCTGCGCGCCCGCCAGTACCTCGCCCGCCACCGCGGCCGCTACGACGTCGTGCACGACAACCAGACCCTCGGCTACGGTCTGCTCGGCCTGGAGCGGCACGGCTTCCCGCTGGTCACCACCGTGCACCACCCGATCACCGTCGACCGCCGGCTGGAGCTGGAGGCCGCGGCCACCGCCGTCAAGCGGCTCTCGCTGCGCCGCTGGTACGCCTTCACCCGGATGCAGAAGCGGGTCGCCCGGCGCCTGGAGCACGTCATCACCGTCTCCGCGAGCTCCGCCGCCGAGATCGTCGAGCACCTCGGCATCGGCGCCAGCGCCGTCTCCGTGGTCCCGATCGGCGCCGACACCCGGCTCTGGTCGCCCGACCCGTCGGTGGCCACCGTGCCCGGACGGATCGTCACCACCTCCTCCGCCGACGTGCCGCTCAAGGGCCTCGTCCACCTCGTCGAGGCGCTCGCCAAGGTCCGCACCGAGCGCGAGGCCCACCTCGTCGTCGTCGGCAAGCCGCAGAAGGAGGACGGCCCGGTCGCCGACGCCGTCCGCCGCTTCGGCCTGGAGAAGTACATCGACTTCCGGACCGGCCTGACCGACCGCGAACTCGTCGACCTGTACCGCTCCGCCGAGGTCGCCTGCGTGCCCTCGCTGTACGAGGGCTTCTCGCTGCCCGCCGCCGAGGCGATGGCGACCGGCACCCCGCTGGTCGCCACCACCGGCGGCGCCATCCCCGAGGTCGCCGGCCCGGACGGCGAGACCTGCCTCGCGGTGCCGCCCGCCGACGCCGGCGCGCTCGCCGCCGCCCTCGGCCGGCTGCTCGACGACCCCGCCCTGCGAGAACGCCTCGGCGAGGCCGGCCGGGCCCGCGTCCTGGCGAACTTCACCTGGCAGCGGGCCGCCGAACTCACCGCCGAGCGCTACCGCGCGGCCGTCGCCACCGGGGCCGGGCAGCACGCCCGCGCCGGCCGCGGCTGGCGCTACGTCCCCTGACGCTTCGCCTCACCTCCTTCAGTACAGCAGCAACGAATGGGAGCCCCGCAGTGCTGACCGTCGATTTCTCCCGCTTCCCGCTCGCCCCCGGCGACCGGGTGCTCGACCTGGGCTGCGGCGGGGGCCGGCACGCCTTCGAGGCCTACCGGCGCGGTGCGAACGTCGTCGCCCTGGACCAGAACGGCGACGAGATCGCCGAGGTCCGCAAGTGGTTCGCGGCGATGGAGCAGGCGGGCGAGGCCCCCGCCGGCTCCTCCGCGGTGGCCATGGAGGGCGACGCGCTCAACCTGCCCTTCGACGACGACACCTTCGACCGGATCATCATCTCCGAGGTCATGGAGCACATCCCGGACGACAAGGGCGTGCTCGCCGAGATGGTCCGCGTCCTCAAGCCGGGCGGGCTGCTCGCCGTCACCGTGCCCCGCTACCTGCCGGAGAAGATCTGCTGGGCGCTCTCCGACGAGTACCACGAGGTCGAGGGCGGCCACATCCGCATCTACCGTGGCGACGAACTCGTCGAGAAGGTCCGCGAGTCGGGCCTGGAGCCCTACGGCACCCACCACGCGCACGCGCTGCACTCCCCGTACTGGTGGATCAAGTGCGCGGTCGGCGTCAACAACGACAAGGCGCTGCCCGTCCGCGCCTACCACCAGCTGCTGGTCTGGGACATCGTCGGCACCCCGGTGATCAGCACCCTCACCAAGGCCGCCGAGAAGGCGCTCAACCCCGTCATCGGCAAGAGCTTCGTGGTGTACGCCTCCAAGCCGCACCGGGCCGGCAAGTGACCGCGGCCGTCCCCGACGCGCTGCTGCTCGACGGCGTCCTCGACGCCGAGCAGGCCGCCGCCACCGTCCGCTCCATCCTCGCCGACCAGCAGCGCGACGGCGCCCTGCCGTGGTTCCACGGCGGCCACCTCGACCCCTGGGACCACACCGAGGCCGCGATGGCCCTCGACACCGCCGGCGAGCACGCCGCCGCCGAGGCCGCCTACCGCTGGCTGGTGGACCACCAGAACCCCGACGGCTCCTGGTACGCCGCCTACTCCTACGGCCACGGCGGCCCCGACGGTGAGGTCACCAACGCCGCGAAGGAGACCAACTTCTGCGCGTACATCGCCGTCGGCGCCTGGCACCACCACCTGGCCACCGGCGACGACGCCTTCCTGGAGTGGATCTGGCCCACCGTCCGCCGCGCCCTCGACTTCACCGTCGGCCTGCGGCTGCCCGGCGGCCCGATCGCCTGGCGCCAGGACGAGGACGGCACCGCCCCCGACGAGGCGCTGCTCACCGGCTCCTCCTCGATCCTGCACGCCCTGCGCTGCGGCCTCGCCATCGCCGACCACCTCGAAGAGCCCCAGCCCGACTGGGAGTTGGCCGCTGGACGGCTGCGCCACGCGATCGCCCACCACCCCGAGCGGTTCCTCGACAAGGACCGCTACTCGATGGACTGGTACTACCCCGTCCTCGGCACCGCGCTGCGCGGCGTCGAGGCCGAGCGGCGGATGGCCCGCGACTGGGACCGCTTCGTGGTGCCCGGCCTCGGCGTGCGCTGCGTCAGCGACCGGCCCTGGGTCACCGGCGGCGAGAGCGCCGAACTCGCCCTCGCCCTCTGGGCGGTGGGCCAGTCCGACCGCGCCGTGGAGATCCTCCGCTGGATCCAGCACCTGCGGCACACCGACGGCTCCTACTGGACGGGCTACGTCTTCGAGGACGACGCCATCTGGCCCGAGGAGCGCACCACCTGGACGGCCGGCGCCCTGCTGCTCGCCGTCGCGGCCCTCGGCGGCGACCACGCCACCGTCGCCGTCTTCGGCGGCGAGGGCCTGCCCGCCGGCCTGGTCGTCAACGACTGCTGCTGACCGGACACCCGAAAGGGGCGGTACCCGACCGGGTACCGCCCCTTTCGGGTGTCCGTCCGTCAGCCGCGCTGGATGCCGGAGGTGTCGCTCAGCAGACCGTGCGAACCGTCAGGCAGCTGCGCCACCAGCGCCGCGCCGCGCTGCTCGACCGCCAGGTACCAGGTGCCCGGGACGAGCTCGCCGACCGGCGGCCCCGCCGGGTTGTCCTTGTTCGCCAGCTGGCGGACGGCCGGCACCGCGAACCAGAACGGCTGGAACGACGCGGCCGGAGCGGCGTCGTGCACCTGCTGCGGGGCGGCCTGGGCCCCGGCCGGGTAGCCGTAGCCGCCGTGCTGCTCGGCACCGAACGCCGGGGCCTGCACGGCGCCCGGCTGCCCGGCCTGCGGGTAGCCGTACTGACCGGGCTGACCGGGCTGGCCCGGCTGGCCGCCCTGCGGGAAGCCCTGGTACGCCTGCGGGGCCGGCGCGGCCGGCTTGTCCGTCAGCAGCGGCGCCTGCAGCGCCGGCACCAGCGGGCCCGCGGCAGCGCCACCGGCCAGCACCAGCGCGGCCAGCAGGCCGAGCCAGGCACCGAAGCCGTGGCTGACACCCTCGCCGCCGCCGGCGAGCGCCCACAGCGCCGACCACAGCGTGGCGACCGACAGCGCGGTGCCCCACTGGTCCAGGCGCAGGCCCAGCACCTGGCGCCCGGTCGACGCCTCGCCCTGCAGGCGGTGCAGCAGGATCAGCACGGCCGCGACGATGCCCAGCAGGAACGCCGAGGGCAGGATCGGGAAGAGCGAGGCCTTCCACGCGTTCTGACTGTCCGAGGAGCACCGCCCGGCGATGCAGAACTCGACCGTCAGGTAGGGCAGGAAGGACGCGATGAAGAGCAGCACGGCCGCACCTGCGACGGCGGCGTCTCCCCGCGTGAGAGCGCGCAGATTCACTAACGTTCCCCTCGTTGGTGTGTCGTGTACTGCATGTCGGGTCGTCCCCGGACGTGCAAGAGCCTAGGGCCCGGGTCGTGCGCTGTGCACAGCGCCCCGGGGAAACCCCCGAATTCGTTGCGAAATCGCCGTGGCTCCTGGTCAGGCGCACCACCGGCGGACCGGCCGGACGGGCCGCGCCGGCCGTGCGCCCCCGGTCAGGAGCCGCCGGCCAGGAAGGCGGTCACCGCCTCCGCGATGCCCTCGGCGGCCTTCTGCCGCCACTGCGGGTCCGTCATGTGCTGGGCGTCCGCGGCATTGCGCATGTTGCCGCACTCGATGAACACCTTCGGCACCCGCGACAGGTTCAGGCCGCCCAGGTCCGTCCGGGTGTCCAGGCCGTCCTTGCCGATGTAGTCGGCGTACGGCTGGCCGGTCGCCTGCCGGAAGTCGTCGCGCAGCAGCACGCCCAGGCGGTGCGAGGGGTCGACGATCGCCGAGGTGTCGGCCGGCCCGGCGGTCACCTTCCCCGGCATGATCACGTGGAAGCCGTGCGCGCCGGCCGGGGCGCCGTCGGCGTGCACGGACACCGCGGCGTCCGCCTTCGCCTGGTTGCCGATCCGGGCCCGCTCGTCGATGCACGGCCCGAACGGCCGGTCGCCGTCCTGGGTCAGCACCACGCTCGCGCCGCGCTGCCGCAGGATCTCCCGCGCCCGGTGCACCACGTCCAGCGTGTACGAGGCCTCGCTGTAGCCCGCGTTGGTGGACGTGCCGGTGGTGTCGCACTCCTTGCGGGCGTTGCCGATGTCCACCTGCCGGTTGATCTCGGTGGTGTGCTTGACGTTGCCCGGGTTGTGCCCCGGGTCCAGCAGCACGGTGCGGCCGTTCAGCGGGCCCGAACCGGTCGGCGCCGAGGCGCTCGGGACCGCGTTGGACGGCGCCGGACCCGAGGAGGGCGCCGCCGCCGACGCCCCCGCCGACTCCGGGTCGGAGGAGGCCGGCGCCGGATCCGCGGCCGGGCCCGACGAGGCCGGGGGAGCCGCCCCCGGACGGGAGCCGTCGGCGAGCGCCTGCCAGCCGAACCAGCCGCCCGCCGCGAGCACGGGCACCGTGCAGACGAGCAGGGCGAGGCCGAGGCGGCGGGCGCGGCGGGGGCGCTCCGGGTACTGGGTGTCGGTGGTGGTGCCGGTCACGGGTGGTTCAGATCCTGTCCCAGGTGCGCTCGGTCAGACCGTAGGTCTTCGCGATCGCGTTCCATTTCGCCACGAAGTCCTTCTTGGACTGGGTGGCCTGCGGATTGAGGTCGTTGGCGTGCTTCTTGTCGGCGGTGTTCGGGGCGGTGCTGCCGGAGCAGCCCTGGCTCGCCACGGTACGGGCCCAGGCCGCGTACGCCCGGTCGATGTCGCCCGAGGTCTGCCAGGCCGACTTCAGGGTCTGCGCCGCCTCCGCGCCGCCCGGCAGGTCGCCGAGCGCCAGCTTGCCGAGGTCGGCGACCAGCTGGTCGCGCTGCGTCGCACCGTCGTCGAAGACCTGGGCGGCGCTCTCGATCTCCGACTTGTCCGGGCAGCTCGCCACCTTGGCCACCGCGCTGCCGATCGGCGCCTTCGCGCTCTCGCCGCGGGCCAGCAGCGCGTCCAGCGCCTTGGCCTGCCCCTCGGACCCGGCCCCGGCGCTCGGCGAGCCGCTCGGCGACGCGGCCGCCGAGGACCCGCCCGCGGCGGCGGACGGCGCCGCGCCACCGGCCCCGCCCTGCGCGGGCGGCGAGACGGCCCGCGCCGCACCCGTCTTGCCGTCGGAGCCCGAGTTCTGCACCGCCCAGACGGTGCCCACGCCGAGCAGCAGCACCAGCACGACACCCGCGCCGATCAGCATCGGTGTCCGGTTGCGCGGCGGCTCCTGATCGTCCAGGTCCTCGTACACCGGCGCGGGGGCGCCCGCGGGCCGCGGCCCGGCCGGGTCGAAGGCCGGGAACGGCGCCCGTCCGCCGTCGAACGGCGCGGCGCCCTGCGGAGGCGGAAATCCGGGCCCGGGCGGCGGGAAGCCCTGCGCGGGGAAGGCCTGCGTCCGGTCCTGCGGCGGGAAGCCCGGCGCGGACGGCGGCGCGGCCACGTACGGCCGGGCACCGAACGGCGGTCCCTGGTCGCCCGGACCGCCGGCGGGCACCGGCGGCAGCATCGTCGTCGCCTGCTCGTCCGCCGCCGGCACCCGGGCCGGCGGGAAGCCCGGCGGCGCCGTCGGCGGGAACGGCTGCGCCTGGGCGTGCGGCGGGAAGCCCGAGGGCGCCACGGCCGGGAAACCCGGGGGGCCGGCCGGGGGCGGCGGAGGGGCACCCTCGGGCCCCGGCCGGCGCCGCACCCAGCCGCCGGCACCGCCGCGCGCGGTCGGGTCCCAGACCGCCGGCGGCGTGTTGTCCTGATCCGTCATTCCCTCGCCCTCGCCCCGCTGCGTAGTCGCGTCGCACCCACCGCGCCGTGCCCAGCCGTTCGACTGCTGTCGGACACCGTACAGACCCCGGGCGCGCCACGGCACGGCACCCGGAGGGTACCGCCCGTGTCGTACGACGGCGGAGCGCCCGGGATCGTGCCCGCGGCGGCCCGCCCCGCGGCGCGTCCTCAGCCCCGCGCGCGCCGCAGCACCCGCAGCGAACCCGTCACCGAGACCTCCTCGAAGCCCTCGGCCAGCGCCCGCAGGTACACCCGGTACGGCGCCTGCCCGCCGTCCTCCGGGTCCGGGAAGACGTCGTGGACGACCAGCAGGCCGTCCTCGGCCAGGTGCGGCGCCCAGCCCTCGTAGTCGCCGGTGGCGTGCTCGTCGGTGTGCCCGCCGTCGATGAACACCAGCGCCAGCCGGCCGCCCCACAGCGCGGCGATCTGCGGCGAGCGGCCCACCAGCGCCACCACGTGCTCCTCCAGGCCCGCGTGGAACAGCGTGCGGCGGAAGACCGGCAGGGTGTCCATCCGGCCGACCTCCGGGTCGACCAGCGTCGGGTCGTGGTACTCCCAGCCCGGCTGCTGCTCCTCCGAGCCCCGGTGGTGGTCCACGGTGAGCGCCACCGTGCCGGTCCGGCGGGCCGCGTCCGCCAGCAGGACCGCCGAGCGGCCGCAGTACGTCCCGATCTCCAGCACCGGCAGCCCGGTGCGCCCCGCGGCCTCCACCGCCGCCGCGTACAGCGCGAGGCCCTCGTCCACCGGCATGAAGCCGGTCGCCGCCTCGAAGGCCTTCAGCACCTCGGGCCCGGGCAGGGCCGCGGCGGGCGCGTCGTGGCGGTCGGTCATGCTGCTGCTCCCTGCTGGCGGACGGAACGGTGCAGCGGACCCTACCCGACGGTACGGCCGGCCCGGGTGCCCGCCCGGCCCGGGTGCCCGACCGGGCCGCGCCCGTACCCTCGTTGCCGTCAGACGCCACCGCACGAGGGGAACGGGAGCACCGATGCGCGCAGCGATCCTGCACGAGACCGGCCAGGACACGCTGGAGGTCCGCGACGACGTGGAGACGGTCGACGTCGGGCCCGGCACCGTCCGGGTCCGGATGCGTGCCGCCGGACTCTGCCACTCCGACCTCTCGGCGATGAGCGGCGTCCTGCCGCAGCCGGCGCCGTTCGTGCCCGGCCACGAGGGCGCCGGCGAGATCACCGAGGTCGGCCCGGGCGTCACCGGCCTCGCCCCCGGCGACCGGGTGGTGCTCTGCTGGATGCCGCCCTGCGGCGGCTGCGCGTTCTGCGCCCGCGGCGAGACCCACCTGTGCACCGCGAGCCTCAAGCGGCTCGCCGAGCCCACCTTCCGGTTCGGCGGCGGCACCGCCGCGTACGGCTTCTACAGCACCGGCAGCTTCGCCGAGGAGGCCGTGGTCGCCGCCGACGCCGTGCTGCGGATGCCCGCGGACCTGCCCTTCGAGCTCGCCGCCCTGGTCGGCTGCGGGGTCACCACCGGCTTCGGCGCGGTGGTGAACACCGCGCGGGTCGAGCCGGGCGCCACCGTCGCCGTGCTCGGCGCCGGCGGGGTCGGCGCGGCCGCCGTGCAGGCCGCCCGGATCAGCGGCGCCGCCCGGGTCACCGCCGTCGACCCGGTCGCCGCCCGCCGCGAGCGGGCCCTGGCACTCGGCGCCACCGACGCGATCGCCCCCGAGGAGCTGCGCGCCGCCGCCAAGGGCCTCGCCCTCGGCGGCTACGACTACGTGGTGGAGGCGGTCGGCCGCTCGGAGACCGTCCGCGCCGCCTACGACGCCGCCCGCCGCGGTGGCGCCGTGGTGGTGGTCGGCGCCGGCGCCCGCGACGACAGGGTCGCGTTCAGCCTCGGCGAACTGTTCTTCAACGAGAAGCGGGTCCTCAGCTCGCTGTACGGCGGCGGCGACGTCGCCCGCACCGCGGCCCGGGTGGTCGACCTGTGGCGGGCCGGCCGGCTCGACCTGGCCGCGCTGGTCACCCACCGGGTGCCGCTCGAAGAGGTCGGCCGGGCGATCGCCGGGATGCGCAGCGGCGAGGCACTGCGCACGGTGCTCACCTTCGACTGAGCGCGATGCCGGCCGTCCGGCGGCGGGCCCGCAACGCCGGCGGCCCGGGGCGAGAGCCCCGGGCCGCGCGGTGTGCGAGCAGGTCAGCGGCGGTGCCGGCCGTGCGGGTCGGCGTCGGGGCGGTCGTCCGGTGCCGTCGTGCCGCGGTGGCGGCCGTGCGCGGTGTCCTCGGCCATGGCCTCGTCGGCGCCGGGCGCGGTGCGGTCGTGCTCGGTGGTGTCGGTGAGGGTCTCGGACATGAGCTTCTGTCTTCTCCGTGCTGTGCGGTGCTGCGGGCGCAGCGTCGTTCGGCCGGGCACTCGGCTGCCCGACCGTCCGGGCGTTCGGCGCCCGGGACCGCGGCCGCCGGGGCGGCCGAATCGGGTACGAGCCTATCGGGGCGGTCACTGCCCGCGCACGGCAGACTCCGATCCGGTGGGCGCTCGGCGGGTCGTCAGGCGGGCCGGCCGGTGCGCAGGAATCCGGCCAGCAGCTCGTGCAGGACGGCGGCGCCCTCCTCGGCCAGCAGTTCGTGGCCGGCCCCGGCCGCCTCCACGTACCGGAAGTCGGTGCCCTCGGCGCGGCCGAGCCGCAGCAGCTCGTGACGGAGCGTGCGGGACTGCCCGACCGGCACCACCTCGTCCCGGTCGCCGTGCACGATCAGCAGCGGCGCGGTCAGCCGGTGGGCCAGCCGCAGCACGTCGCGCGGCCCGCGGACGTCCTGCGCCTCGGCGGCGCCTCCGAGGCGCTCGCACATCGCCCGCACCGGCTCCGCCGCCTCGGCGAGCAACCGGGCACCGGACAGGAAGGGCGCCACCACCGCGCACCGCGCGAGGTGCCCGGCGGGCGCGTGCGCGGCGGCGAGCAGCGCCAGGAAGCCGCCGTAGCTCACGCCGAAGAGGGCGGGCGGCTCCAGCCCGAGGGCGGCCCGCTGCTCGGCCAGGCCGTCCAGCAGGTGCAGGACGTCGTCGAGGTCCGGGCCGCCCCAGGCGCCGTGCACGGCCGCCTCGTGCGCGGGCCCGTAGCCCGTCGAGCCGCGCTGGTTGGGGGCGACCACGGCGGTGCCGCGGCCGGCCATCCGCTGCAGCGCCGGGTCGAACTCCAGCCGCCAGGCATCGGCCGGGCCGCCGTGCAGCGCCAGCACCAGGTGCGGGGCGGCCAGCCAGGAGTCCCCGCCGTACACCACGGCCTCCAGCGGGCCGGCCGGGCCGCCGAGGTGCACCGGCCGCGCGGCCTGCCAGCTGCCGCCGTCCCCGGGCTCGGCCGAGCCGTCGACCCGCCAGCCGGGCGGGTGCGCGCCGCCCGGCAGGTCGTCGGGGGCCGCGTGCGGGGCCAGCGGGGCGAGCTGCAGCGGCAGTGGCGGCGGCACGGCGCCCGGGCCGGCGGCGGCGCCGGCCGCCAGCAGGGCGTCCACGTCGAGGGTGGCGAGGGCGGCCGGGCGGTCCGGCGCCGAGTACGGGACGCGCAGGCCGGCCGCCGACCAGTGGCCGGTCTCGCCGAACCGGCCGGGTGGGGCGGGCAGCCGGTCCAGCCGGCCGGCGGAGGGCTGCCAGAGCGCGAGGGCGGTCGCCGCACCGTGGTCGAGCTGCAGGACGACACGCGGATCGGTGCCCCCGCCGGGGGCGAGCGCGATCGGCCGCGGCACCGGGCCGGGCTGGTGCAGGCAGTCCGGGAACCGGACCGGGTCGGAGCCGCCGAGCAGTGCCCAGCCGAGCCGGTCGGCCCCGGGGGCGTCGCTGCGGACGACTCCGAAGCCGCTCGGCGGGTCGAACAGCACCAGCCGGTCGTTGCTGCCCTCGGCGATCTCCAGCAGCGGGGTGACGGCGCCACCGTCGAGATCCAGGACGACGGTGCGCACCGACCCGTCGGCGACCCGGTCCAGGGCCAGCAGCCGGCCCGCGGTGTCCAGCCAGAGGCCGCCGCCGTACATCCCGGGCAGTTCGGCGACCTGGGCGGGCGGTGAACCGTCGGCGGCGATCCGCCAGACCGTGGTGACCGGCCGCCCGTCGGTGCCGAGCGCGACCGCCCCGCCGCCCGGCACCGGCAGCAGCCGGAGCCCCGGCAGCCAGAGCCGGGCCAGCTGCTGCTCGCGCTCCTCCCGGGCGGCCGACAGGACGACGAGGTCGTGCCGCTCGCCGTCGTGCCGGCAGACCAGCACCCGCCCGTCGGACATCGCGACGGGCTGCGAGCGCAGGCTCTCGGTGCGGCCGGCGGGCGGCGGCAGCGGGACGGGCTCCGCGGGGGAGCCGTCCGCGGGCAGCCGCCAGCTCTCGGCGTACCAGCCGCCGTCCGGACCGGCGGCGAGGCAGGCGGCGTGCGAGCCGTCGGCGGCGAAGGTGAACCCGAACCGGCGCAGTGCCTGGGAGGCGGTCCGGGCGACGGTGCTCATCGGTGCGGCTCTCCTGATCCGTACGGGGGCTGGGGCGGGCGGCACGCGGGGTGCGGCCGGGTCAGGTGCCGGGCGGTGCCGGGTCGACCGGGCCCTTCCTCTCGGATCTCGCCGGGCACGCGACGCCCGGCGAGATCCGCAAGGGAGGGCCCAGCGCGGCCGCGGCCCGTTCGGGGGGCCAGCGGTCGGCCGGGTCCTCGGCACAGAGGCCGAGCACGAGCGGGGTGAGCCGGCGGGCGGTCTCGCCCGTCCGGGCGGCCAGCGCCAGCCAGCGGCGCAGCCGGACCGCGGCGGGCGCCGCGGGCGGGGTACCGGCCCGGGCCTCCGGGAACTCCTCGGCGAGCAGCGGGGTGCGGCCGGTGGCGAGCAGGAAGAGGAGCCCGCCGAGGGCGTGGCGGTCGTCGCCGTACGGCCCGCGGCGCAGCGAAACGGCCCCGGGCCGGGGCGCCGGGTAGGGACGGGGGCCGGCCAGCCGCAGTCGGCCGTCCGGGCCCACCAGGACCTGTTCGGCGGAGAGGTCGCACAGCGCCGCCCCCAGGGCGTGCACCCGGGCCATCAGGCCGACCAGGGCGGTGGCGACCGGGCGGGCGTCCGGCCACGGGACGCCGGGGTCGCCGGAGCGGCCCAGCCGTTCGGCGACCCAGTGGTCGAGTGTCGTCCCCTCCGGTCGCGGCCCCGGCGGTGCGGCCAGGCCGGCCGCGGCGAGTGCGGCGGATAACCGCTCGCGCTCCCCGGCCCGCCACCCGGGCCCGGTCGACCCCCTCCCCTCGAAGGGGTCGACCGGCGGTACGGCGAACCCCCGCGCGCCACCACGGAGTTCCGCCTCCACCGGCCGACCGCGCCTCGTCGCGCGGTACGCCGGCGCGGACGGCCGGGCGGTGCGCCGGGGGCTCTCGACGGCGGCCACCGGGCCGCCCTCGCCTCCCCGCCCCTGCGCACCGGCCGCGGCCGTCCGCACGACCCCCAGTGCGGTGCCGTCCGCATCCGGCCCGTCACCGACCGACCCCGCCACCGAGGCCGAACGCAGCGGTGTGCCCGCCCCCATCGCTTCACACCCCTTCGTGTCGACGCCGCGGTTGCCCACTGCTCCTGCACCGCGACCCGGTCGTCCTGGAAGTGACGAGAGCCGCCCGGTACCGGACCTCCCCGGGCCACTCGCCCGGCCCGGGTCGGCGCCCGGCGCCCCTTCCCGACCCCCCAGGTCAGGGCAACTCTCGTTCGCGGAACTGAAGTTACTTTCGTGGTCGGTGTGACTCAACGCAGCCCGGGTCACTTCACTCATAAGGGTGATCCAGATCCGATTCCGGTCGTGCGCGGGCTCCGGAGTGCGACCGGATCGGGCCCGGCGCTCCGGAGCGCGCCCCGTCCGACGTGCGCCGCTGACCGGCCGGCGCTCGTACCGTGCGCCGCCGGGCGCGGGTTGACGTGCAGCTGTGCGGGCTGCCGCGGACCGGTGCGGGACCGGCGCGCCCGCCGGGCGCGGTAGTCTCGACAGGTGCCGAAACTGTCCGACGTGATCGCCGCGCTCGAAGAGCTGTACCCGCCGCAGTGGGCGGAGTCCTGGGACGCCGTCGGGCTGGTCTGCGGCGACCCGGACGCCGAGGTCCGCCGGGTGCTCTTCGCCGTCGACCCGGTGCAGGCGGTCGTGGACGAGGCCGCCGCGTGGGGCGCGGACCTGGTCGTCACCCACCACCCCCTCTACCTGCGCGGCACGACCAGTGTCGCCGCCACCACCTTCAAGGGCCGCGTGGTGCACTCCCTGATCCGGCAGGGCATCGCGCTGCACGTCGCGCACACCAACGCCGACCACGCCGACCCCGGCGTCTCCGACGCCCTCGCCGAGGCGGTCGGGCTGCGCGTCACCGGCCCGCTCGTTCCCGACCCGACCGACCCGGCGGGCCGCCGCGGCGGCGGCCGGATCGGCGTGCTGCCCGAGCCGATGACCCTCGCCGCCTTCGCCGCGCAGGTCGCCGCCGGGCTCCCCGCCACCGCCACCGGCGTCCGGGTCGCCGGCGACCCGCAGCGGACGATCAGCCGGGTCGCCGTCTGCGGCGGCTCCGGTGACAGCTTCTTCGCCGAGGTCCGCGCCGCCGGCGTCGACGCCTACGTCACCGCGGACCTGCGCCACCACCCTGCGTCCGAGGCGTCCGAGGCCGCCCCGGTCGCGCTCGTCGACGCCGCGCACTGGGCCACCGAGTGGCCCTGGCTGAACCTCGCCGCCCAGTCGCTGACCGAGGCGGCCGGCAAGCACGGCTGGGAGCTGGAGACCAAGGTCTCCCACCTGGTCACCGACCCGTGGACGGGGCACGCCCCCATGCCGTACACCGCCTGACACCTGATCGATTCACACAGGAGCTTCCCGCTTGAACGCCGCGCCCGCCGACCAGATCCGCCTGCTCGACCTGCAGGCCATCGACTCCCGCCTGGACCAGCTGGCCCACCGGCGCCGCACCCTGCCCGAGCTCGCCGAGATCGAGAAGGCCGGCGCCGACCACACCGCCCTCAAGGACCTGGTCATCGCCGCCCAGGCCCAGCTCTCCGACACCACCCGCGAGCAGACCAAGGCCGAGCAGGACGTCGAGCAGGTCCGCGCCCGCGCCGCCCGCAACCAGCAGCGGATGGACTCCGGCACCGTCACCTCCCCGAAGGACCTGGAGAACCTCCAGCACGAGACCGGCTCGCTCGCCAAGCGCCAGTCCGACCTGGAGGACGTCGTCCTGGAGGTCATGGAGCGCCTGGAGTCCGCCGAGAGCCGGGTCACCGAGCTGACGGCCCGTCTGCAGCACTCCGACGTCGTCCTCAAGGAGGCCGAGGAGCACCGCGACGCCGCCTGGGCCGAGATCGACGCCGAGGTCGAGAAGACCACCCGCGACCGCGAGACCGTCGCCAAGGTCATCCCCGCCGACCTGCTCAAGCTCTACACCCGGCTGCGCGAGCAGCAGGGCGGCGTCGGCGCGGCCCGCCTCCAGCAGCGCCGCTGCGAGGGCTGCCGGGTCGAGTTCGCCATCACCGACCTCAACGCCATCAAGGCCGAGCCCGCCGACGCGGTCGTCCGCTGCGAGAACTGCGGCCGCATCCTGGTGCGCACCGCCGAGCCGGGCGTCTGATCGGAATGTCCCCCCGCAGGTTCATCGTCGAGGCCGACGGCGGCTCCCGGGGCAACCCGGGGCCGGCCGGCTACGGGGCCGTCGTCCGGGACGCCGACACCGGGGCGATCATCGCCGAGGCCGCCGAGTTCATCGGCCACGCCACCAACAACGTGGCCGAGTACCGCGGCCTGATCGCCGGCCTGCGGGCCGCCCACGGCCTCGACCCGGACGCCCCCGTCGACGTCCGGATGGACTCCAAGCTCGTCGTCGAGCAGATGTCCGGCCGCTGGAAGATCAAGCACCCCGACATGCAGCCGCTGGCCGCCGAGGCCCGCACCGTCTTCCCGCGCGGCCGCGTCACCTACACCTGGATCCCGCGCGAGCGGAACAAGGACGCCGACCGGCTCGCCAACGAAGCCATGGACGCCGGCCGCGCCGGCCGCCAGTGGGAGCCGAAGGCCGCCGCCACCGCCGCGGCAGCCCCGGCGGAGGAGGCACTGCCCGAGCCTGCCGCCCCGCGGGCCGGCTGGGCCGCCCCCGCCGACCTCGGCACCCCCACCACCTTCGTCATGCTCCGGCACGGCGAGACCGCCCTCACCCCGCAGAAGCGCTTCTCGGGCAGCGGCGGCACCGACCCCGAACTCTCCGACAAGGGCCGCTGGCAGGCCGAACGGGTCGCCGAGGCGCTCGCCGCCCGCGGCACCGTCCAGGCCGTCGTCAGCTCCCCGATGCGGCGCACCCGGGAGACTGCCGAGGCCGTCGCCCAGCGGCTCGGACTCGAGGTCCGGATCGAGGACGGCCTACGGGAGCTCGACTTCGGCGCCTGGGAGGGCCTCACCTTCGCCGAGGTCCAGCAGCAGTACCCCGACGACCTGAACACCTGGCTCGCCTCCGCCAAGGCGAAGCCCACCGGCAGCAGCGAGAGCTTCGCCGGCCTCGCCCACCGGACGGGCGTCGCCCGCGACAAGATCCTCGCCCGCCACCCCGGCCGGACGGTCCTCGTCGTCTCCCACGTCAGCCCCATCAAGACCCTCGTCCGGCTCGCCCTCGGGGCCCCGCCCGACGCCGTCTACCGCATGGAGCTCTCCGCGGCCTCCCTCTGCGCCGTCCAGTACTACAGCGACGGCAACGCCTCCCTGCGCCTCCTCAACGACACCAGCCACCTGCGGTAGGCCTGCGCCTGCCAGGGGCACAGGGTCGGCCACACAGGGGCAGGGCCGCCCCTGGGCGTTCTCTCAGTGGATCTCGTTGACCACGACGTCGAGCTGCCAGGGGCGCCGTACCGTGCCCCGGGCGTGGACCTCGACGCGGTGGCCCAGGGTGGTGAGGGCGTCCACGAGTTCGCCGGGGGTGGCCGGGTCGGCGCCCGCGTTCAGCAGGTCGCGGACCAGCCGTCCCTTGGTGGCCTTGTTGAAGTGGCTGACCACCGACCGCTTCAGCTCGCCGCCGACCTCGCGCTCGTGCAGCACCCGCACCGTCGCCGTCCGCCCCGCCACCTCCCCTGCCGGCTTCCACGCCGCCGCGTACGCGGAACTCCGCAGGTCGAGCACCAGCCCCTCGCCCGCCGCCGCCGGCAGGACGTCCGCGGTGGCGGCCCGCCAGTACGCGCCGAGTGCGCCGAGCGGCGGCAGCTTCACCCCCATCGAGCACCGGTAGGGCGGGATCCGGTCGTCGATCCGCACCGCTCCCCACAGCCCGGAGAAGACGAGCAGCGAGCGCTCGGCCCGCTCGTACGCCTCCTGGTCGAGCTTGGCGAGGCCGAGGTTGTCGAAGAGCACACCGGTGTACACCTCGCCGGCCGGCAGTGCACCGGCCGTGGGCAGCCCGGCGTTGCGGGCGATCTCGCCGCGCAGCCCCGGGGACAGCCCCAGCACCTCGGCGGCGGTGTCCTCGTCGCCGCGGCAGAGCCCGACGAGTGCGTCGAGCACGGCCCGCCGCGCCGCGGTCAGCCCGGGCAGCGACAGCATGTCCAGGTCGACCGGCGCGCCCTCTGCCGACGCGGCCTTCCCCTCCGAGGGCGGCAACAGGACCAGCACGGCGGCACTCCTCAACACTTTGTGGCAGACGACCCCGCCACTGTACTGGCGTACGCCGCCCCGCCCCGAAGCCGTCCACAGCCGTCCGAAGCCGTCCACAGCCGGAGGCGCGTCAACTCCGGGCCTCGACCACTCACCTGCCCCGACCACCGGACGGGACGCGCCCGACGGGCCCGCCGCCCCCCGCGCCCTTACGCTGCGGTCATGCCGCGTCGTCAACTGAGTGTCCGCACCGCCGACACCGCCCGGATCAACACCGAGCTCGCCGAGCTGCGCAGCCGGCTGGAGATCCGCACCGACTGGCCCGCCGAGGTGCTCGCCGAGGCGGACCGCGCGGCCGCCGTCCCCCGGCTGCCCGACACCGACGCCACCGACCTCGAACTCTTCACCCTCGACCCGCCGGACTCCCTGGACCTCGACCAGGCCATGCACCTGGCCCGCCGGGACGGCGGCTACCGGGTGCACTACGCCATCGCCGACGTCGCCGCCTTCGTCCTCCCGGGCGGGGTCGTGGAGACCGAGGCCCTGCGCCGGGTGCAGACCCTCTACTTCCCCGACATCCGGGTGCCGCTGCACCCGCCCCGGATCTCGGAGGGCGCAGCCAGCCTGCTGCCCGGCCGGCTGCGCCCCGCCGCGCTCTGGCAGATCGACCTCGACGCGGACGGCGCCGTGGTGCTCGCCGACGTCCGCCGCGCCCAGGTCCGCTCCCGCCGCAGACTCGACTACGCCGGCGTCCAGGCCGCCCTCGACGCCGGCGAGGCCGACGAGCAGCTGCGACTGCTCGCCGAGATCGGACGGCTCCGCGAGCAGCAGGAGGCCGCCCGCGGCGGCATCAGCCTGCCCGTCCCCGAGCAGGAGGTCGAACCGGTCGACGGCGGCTACCGCCTCGCCTACCGCACGCCGCGCCCCGCCGACGCCTGGAACGCGCAGATCTCCCTGCTCACCGGGCTGGCCGCGGCCGACCTCATGCTGGACGCCGGCATCGGCCTGCTCCGCACCCTGCCCGCCGCCCCCGAGGCCGCCTACGCCCGGCTGCGCCGGGTCGCCCGCGCACTTGGCGTCGACTGGCCCGCCGCCGTGTCCTACCCCGAGCTGATCCGCTCACTCGACCCCGCCGACGCCCGCAACGCCGCCTTCCTGGAGGAGTGCACCGGCCTGCTGCGCGGCGCCGGATACCACGCCTTCGACTCCGGTCAGGGGGTGCCGCCGCCCGCAGACCCCGGCCATGCCGCGCTGGCCGCGCCGTACGCGCACTGCACCGCGCCGCTGCGCCGGCTGGCCGACCGGTACGCCCAGGAGATCTGCCTGGCGGTGGCCGGCGGCACCGACGTGCCCGGCTGGGTGCGCGAGGAACTGCTCGGTGTGCCCGAGGTGATGGAGCGCGGGGACCGGCGGGCCCACGAGGTCGAGCGGGCCTGCGTCGACCTGATCGAGGCCGAGGTGCTGCGCGGCCGCGAGGGCGAGGACTTCGACGCCGTGGTGATCGACGTCGACGAGCGGCGCCCCGCCCACGGCACCGTGCAACTCGCCGAGCCCGCCGTCGTGGCCAAGTGCGACGGCGACGGGGTCGGACTGCCGCTCGGCGAACGCATCCGCGTCCGTCTCACCAGCGCCGACCCCGCCACCCGAACCGTCCGCTTCGCACCCGTGTGAGCCGCCCGCATGTCCCTGAGCCGACCCGTTCCCCCGCCGCCGCCCGGCCCCGGCTGTGACGGCCCCGCCACCGCTCCGCCCGCCCCTGCCGCCGACCGGCGGCGCCGCCTGCTGGTGCTGGCGGTCTGCTGCCTCAGCCTGTTCATCGTCAGCCTCGACACCACCGTGGTGAACGTCGCGCTGCCGGCCGTCCAGCACGACCTGGGCGCGCCCGCCTCCGGCCTGCAATGGGTCATCGACGCCTACACCCTGGTGCTCGCCGCGCTGCTGATGCTCTCCGGCTCGGTCGCCGACCGGGTCGGGCGGCGGCGGATCTTCCTGATCGGCCTGCTGGTCTTCGTCCTCGGCTCGCTGCTGTGCAGCCTCGCCCCCGGCCTCGGCTGGCTGATCGCCTTCCGCAGCCTGCAGGCGGTCGGCGGCTCGATGCTCAACCCGGTCGCGATGTCGATCATCACCAACACCTTCACCGCCCCGCGCGAGCGCGCCCAGGCGATCGGCGTCTGGGGCGGCGTGGTCGGCATCTCCATGGCGCTCGGCCCGCTGATCGGCGGCTTCCTGGTGGACAGCGCCGGCTGGCCGGCGATCTTCCTGGTCAACGTGCCGATCGGCCTCGCCGCCTTCGTGCTGACCGTGCGGTACGTGCCCGAGTCCCGCTCGCCGCGGCCGCGCCGGCTCGACCCGGTCGGCCAACTGCTCATGCTGCTGCTGCTCGGCTGCGGCACCGCCGCGATCATCGAGGGCCCGGGGCACGGCTGGACGTCCCCGCTGATCCTCGCCCTCGCCGGGGTGGCGCTGGCCGCCCTCGTGCTGCTGCCGCTGTGGGAGTCGCGGGTGAGCGAGCCGCTGATCGACCCGCGGTTCTTCGCCAGCGTGCCGTTCAGCGGTGCCACCGTCACCGCGGTCTGCGCCTTCGCCTCGCTCGGCGGATTCCTCTTCCTCAATGCGCTCTACCTGCAGGACGTCCGCGGCTACGACCCGGTCGAGGCCGGGCTGTTCACCCTGCCGATGGCCGTGATGATGCTGGTCTTCGCGCCGGTCTCCGGGCGGATCGTCGGGCGGTCTGGGCCGCGGATGCCGATGGTCTGCGCGGGCATCGCGCTGGCCGCCAGCGGGCTGCTGCTCACCCGGGTCGAGGTGGACTCACCACCGGCCCTCGTCCTCGGCGCCTACGCGCTGTTCGGTCTCGGCTTCGGGCTGGTGAACGCGCCGATCACCAACTCGGCGGTCTCCGGGATGCCGCTCGCCCAGGCCGGGGTGGCGGCCGCCGTCGCCTCCACCAGCCGCTCGGTCGGCCAGTCGCTCGGGGTCGCGGTGATCGGCACCGTGGTCACCTCCGCGCTGGTCGCGCCGGTCGCCACCGGCTTCGCGGAGGCCAGCCACGCCGGCTGGTGGATCGTCACCGGGCTCGGCCTCGCCATCATCGGCCTCGGTCTGGTCACCACGACGCCGCGGGCCGCCGCGAGCGCCGCCGGGGTCGCCGCCCGGCTGGATCCGGGCCGGGCCGGTGTGCCGGGCGGTGCCCCCGAGCGGCTACGATGACCACTACGGCGGACGAGCCGGCCGGGCGGTCGCGACGGGTCCCTCACGGGGCCTGCCGAGGAACGTCCGGGCTCCACAGAGCAGGGTGGTGGGTAACGCCCACCCGGGGTGACCCGCGGGACAGTGCCACAGAAAACAGACCGCCCACCGCTTCGGCGGCGGGTAAGGGTGAAACGGTGGTGTAAGAGACCACCAGCGACCGAGGTGACTCGGCCGGCTCGGTAAACCCCACCTGGAGCAAGGTCAAGATCGGTGCCCCTCGGGGCGCCGTGCGCGGATGTTCGAGGGCTGCTCGCCCGAGTCCGCGGGTGGACCGCACGAGGCTGTCGGCAACGGCAGCCCTAGATGGATGGCCGCCTCCCCGGGCCGCGCAAGCAACCCGGGAGACAGAACCCGGCGTACAGGCCGCCTCGTCCGCTGCCCCAGCCGAGGGAAGGCCCTCCGCACCTGCGTCGTCGCAGGAGCGGAGGGCCTTCTTCGCGTCAGAGGCCCTCCACGGCGGTTCAGGCGCGTTCGGCGTCGTGGGCGGCGACGGCGGCGGTGATGCGCAGCAGGTCGGCGGGGCGGGCGGGGTCGAGGCCGGTGAGGGCGGCGATGCGGCGCAGGCGGTAGTCGACGGTGTTGGGGTGGAGGTGGAGCGCGCTCGCGGTGTGGCGGCGGTTGAGGCCGCCGTCCAGGTGGGTGCGGAGGGTGGTGAGCAGGTCGCCCGCATGCTGCAGGGGGTCGATGAGGGCGGCGAGACGGGGTCTGGCGTGGCCGGGTCTGCTGAGCTGGTACTCGAGCAGCAGGTCGTCGAGCCGGTAGAGCCCGGGCGGGCGGCCGAAGACCCGGGCCACGTCGAGGACTTCGTAGGCGAGTGCCGCGGCGGCGGCGACCGCCGAGGGCTCGGCGGCGGCCGCGCCGGCCAGCACCGGCGCGCCGGCGGCCCGCGCGGTGGCGGCTACGGTGTCCGCGAGGCGGTGCCAATCGGCGGCGGGCAGGGCGGTGGGGCGGGTGTCGAGCGGGACGAGGACCAGGCCGCCGTCGGCGGCGAGCACCGAGAGGGCGCCGTGCCGGGTGCGGTGGTCGAGTTCGGCGCGCAGACGGCGGAGTTTGCGGCGGCCTGCGACCGTGCGGTCGACACCGTCGGCGTGTTCGTCGGGGTGGTCGGCGACGGCGAGGGCGAGGACGGCGTAGCCGGGCGGCAGTCGTAGTCCGGCCCGGGCTGCGGCCTCGTCCGCGGGGGCGCCGTCGAGGAGGGCGCCGATCAGGGCGTGCCGGGCGGCGTGCCGTTCGTCGACCATGGTGCGGCGTTCCTCGAAGTAGCCGGCGCCGGCCGCGGCGGTGACCTGGCGGAGGTGGTCGAGCAGCAGCCGGTGGAGGACGAGGAGCCCCGCGGTGTCGCCGTCGCCGGCCTGCCGGGTCATCCACTCCCAGCAGACCTCCAGCCCGATGTGGTGGGCGAGCAGGACGGCGTCCAGCGGCAGGCCCTCCTCGGCGCGCCGGGCGGCGGTCTCGCGGACGGTGGCGAACTCCTCGTCGGGGGCGGTCCGGCCGGTGCGGACGGCCCGGGCGAGGGTGCGGATCCGGCGCTCGGCGGTGCGGGCGAGTTCGCCGTCGACCTGTTCGCGGGGCAGCCGCCGGTAGGTGGGCAGCCGGTCCAGCAGGGCGGCGAGCACCGCCTGGACGAGTTCCGGCAGGGCGGCGAGCAGCCGCTGGTCCGCGGGGACCCCGCCGATCGTCGGGGCGTGCCAACCCGTGACCTGCGCGGGGGAGTTGTGACCGGTCACAGAAATCACCGTCCAGGTCTGGGGAACGCACTGGGGCCGGTCCGGTGCGGCGCCCCCATCATGGAGGCACTCCGGGTTACCTGTTGGTAACAAACTTCTGGTGTGGAGGCAACAGTTGAGAACCCCACTTCTCTGCTTCTCCGCAAGACCCGTCCGCCGCAGGCTCGTCGGCGCCCTGGGATCGGCCCTGCTGGCGGCCGCCCTGCTCGGCGGGGGCGCCCCCGCCGCCCTCGCCGCCGACAGCTCCTCCGCCGCGTCCGCCGCCACCCCGCCCGACGGCGACACCGTGGCCTCGCCGCCCGGCGCCAACGACTGGAACTGCCGCCCCACGGCGGCCCACCCCAATCCGGTCGTCCTGGTGCACGGCACCTTCGCCAACCGCTTCGAGAACTGGCTGGTGCTCTCGCCGCTGCTGAAGAGCAAGGGCTACTGCGTCTTCGCCCTCGAATACGGCACCGTGCCCGGCGTCACCTCCTCCGGCAGCGGGCTGCTGCTGCCGATCGGCGGGCTCGGCCCGGCCGCCGAGTCCGCGGCCCAACTCGGCCGGTTCGTCGACCTGGTGAGGTCGTACACCGGTGCGGCCAAGGTGGACATCGTCGGCCATTCGCAGGGCGGCATGATCCCGAACTACTACCTGAAGTTCCTCGGCGGTGCGAGCAAGGTCGACAAGCTGGTCGCGCTGGCGCCGTCCAACCACGGCACCACGCTCTCCGGGATCGCCAACCTCGCGCCCTATCTGCCCGGTGTGGCGGACCTGATCTACACCGCCTGCCCGGCCTGCAAGGACCAGGTGGTCGGCTCGGCGTTCAACCAGAAGCTCTCCTCGCTGCCGGACACCGTGCCCGGGGTGCGCTACACGGTGATCTCCACCGTCTTCGACGAGGTGGTCACCCCGTACCGGACGCAGTTCCTCAGCGGGCCGAACGTCACCAACATCACCATCCAGGACAGCTGCCTGATCGACCTGTCCGAGCACGTCCTGGTGGCCTTCGACCCGACCTCGCTGCACCACGTGACCAACGCGCTCGACCCGGCCCACGCCACCTACGTGGGCTGCGGCTGAGCCGTTCCCGGCGGGCCGCCCCACCGGCCCGCCCGCGGTGCCCGCACCGGCCGTGCGCCGGTGCGGGCACCCGCGCGTCCGGCTCAGGGCGCGGTGGCCGCGGCGAGGATGCGGTCGCGCAGCGGGGTGAGCCGGCTGCCGCTGAAGCCGTGGTAGACGGCGTTGGTGAGCAGCACGGCGTACCGGCCGCGCCCGGGGGAGAGGTACAGGCTGGTGCCGGTGTAGCCGTGGTGGTAGGCGGCGCCGGTGTCGGCGAGCAGCCAGCCGAGGCCCCGGGAGCGGCCTGCCTCGACGGCGATCTGCGGCCGCAGGCTGGCGGTCAGCCACGGGTCCTCCGCGGTCAGCAGGTGTTCGGCGAACGCGGCGAGGTCGGCGGCGGTGGAGAACACCCCGGCGTGGCCGGCGATCCCGTTCAGCAGTGCGGCGTTGGGGTCGTGCGGGATGCCCCAGGTGCGGGGTGCGCCGCGCAGCCGCTGCTCGGTGGGAGCCACCGCGGGGGAGCGTCGGACTGGCCCGAACTCGGTCTCGTCCATGCCGAGTTCGCGCCAATAGCGGTCGGCGAGGGTGTCCAGCGGGGTCTCGTGGGCGGCGGCGAGCAGCAGGCCCAGCAGGACGTATCCCCGGTTGATGTAACGGTGTTCGGTGCCGGGTGTGGCCACCAGCTGTTCGGCGCAGAGGAGTTCGGCGAGCGGGCGGTCGAGGTGCAGATAGCGGTCGAGGCGGGTCTCGGGCTGCAGTCCGGCACTGTGTGCGAGCAGTTGCCGTACGGTCAACCAGCCACCGGGAGCTGGTAGTTGTGGGAAGCGGCTACGCAGCGGCTCGTCCAGGTCGAGCCGGCCGGCGGCGAGGGCGCGGCCGGTGAGCGCCCAGGTGACGGTGATCTTGGTGAGGGAGGCGAGGTCGTAGCGGGTGCGGTCGTCCGGCACCGCGGGGCCGCACTCGGGGGCGACGGTGCCGCGGGCGATCACGGTGCGGCCGACCGCGGCCGTGGTGTCGGCGGTACCGAGGACGAGGACGCCGCCGGGGACGCCCCGGTCCAGGACGGCGTGGTCGAGGGCGTCGGCGAGGGCGGCCGCGGCCGCGGGTGTCCAGGGAGTGGTGGTCACGTGCGTCCTCCGTTCCCGGTGGAGCGGATCCGGTCGTACGGGTGGTACCCGCGCGAGGACCTCCGCTCCCCGATCACGGTGCACCGGGGCCGCGCCGGGCCCGACGGACCGGCAGGCGCTAGCCCTGGACGGCCGACAGCTCCTCCAGGGCGCGCAGCGCCCGTTCGGCGTCGGCGGCCGGGACGAACAGGTGGTCGTGGTGGAAGCCGGCGGCGACGTTGCAGCTGATGCCGTGGTCGGCGAGCGCGGTGGCGACCGCGGCGGTGAGGCCGACCGCCTCCAGGGCGGAGTGGATCCGCAGGGTGATCCAGCCGGCGATGTACTCGTAGCGCAACCCGAGCGAGTCCGCCTCCTCCTGCGGCACCACGACCGTGACACCCTCCGCCTCGGCGACGGTGACCACCGGGCGCAGGCCGGGCGGCACCTTCCCGGGGAGGGTGCAGTACACGTACCGTCCCGGATTCAGTACGGGTCGCAGCCCGGCGAGCAGGGCGGTGAGGTCTCGTTCGGCGGCCATGGCGCCACCGTAGTGCGTGGCGGGGCCCGCGGGCAGTCCCCGTCCGCCGCCGGTGTGTCGTCCTGTGGGCGGGGCAGGTGACGCCCGGTCACGTCCGCGCAGGACACGGCGGAGCGCCGGGCGGACGGGGGGCACCGGGGTGCACCTCTGCCGTCCGCCCGGCGCCGCCGGGTTCGGGGTTCGGGTCGCAGGGAGGGCATGGGGGTCGGTCAGGCGGTCTGCTCCAGGTCGCGGGCCCGGTCCAGCCAGTCGGCGAAGAGCGCGGTGTCGACGTCGTCCGCGGTGCGGAGCCTGACCGAGGCCATGGCCCGCGCGCCGGGGGCGAGCCGGCCGGACGGGTCGGCGATCTCCTGGCCGCGCCAGAAGCCGAGGGTGAGGTAGCTGCTGTACGACTTGACGAAGCAGACCGGGTTCTTGCCGGGGGCGGCACCGAGGCTCCACACCGGGTGGCCGTGCCAGACGGCGCCGGCGCCGGGCAGGGCGGCCTCGACGAGCGGCAGGAGCCGGTCGGCGATCTCGCGCTGGGCGGCGGGGAGGGTGTCGAGGTACTGCGGCACGGTGGTGGTGGCGGGCATGTCGATCGTCCTTCGAACGTGAGTGGCGCTTCGGTGGATGGTTCGGCGACGGTCGGTCAGATGAGGCGCAGGTGGAGGGCGGCGACGGCCGACACCTGGAGCATCGCGGCGATCGCGCCGACGGCAAGGGTCAGCGAGCCGGCCGGGCCCCCGGTCATGGCCCAGATGTTGCCGAGCAGCAGCGCGGTGGCGGCGGCGCGGGAGGCGAGGGCGTGGCCGCGGCGGCCGGCGCGGGCGAAGTGGCGGCCCAGGACGTAGCAGGCGGCGATCAGCGCGGCGAACGAGATCGTGCCCGCCAGCAGGTGTCCGACGGCGTGCCAACTCAGGCTCGCCGGCACGCCGTCGGGTGTGCCGATGGGGAATCCGTCGGCCGGGTCCATCACAAGGGCTCCGGCGGCGACCATGCCGAGGCCGTAGGTGCGGACGAGCCGGGGCGCCCAGCGGCCGCCGGGCGTGCCGGCGAGGACGCGGCGCAGTCCGGCCGCCCCGGCGACGGTCAGCGCGCCGGCGAGCAGGAAGTCCGCGATCTGCAGCCAGCCGAGGGAGCCGTTGCTCAGTGCGCTGAGCGGGTGGCGGGTCAGGTCGAAGCCCTGCCGGGTGGCGGCCTGGGTCAGCGCGACCGCCGCCCAGAGCGGCCCGGCGACCGCACCGCAGACCAGCAGCGTGCGGGTGCCCGCCGGGGCGGCGGAGGCGGTACGGGCAGGGGTGGTACGGGCAGGGGCGGTACGGGCGTGAGCGGTGGTCATGGCGGCTTCTCCGGTCTGTGGCGCTGCGGCTGTTGGGTGTTCTGCCACCACGTCGAACGGCTTATGTGACAGGGAATGCCTGCCGTTCCCTGTCACATCTCCTCGTTCGACGTGGTGGCAGAACAGAACCGCGGTGCCACGGAGCGCCACCCGAAGGAGAGATCCCATGCGTTTCCTGATGACCACCAAGCCGACCGACGCCGCCCCCGACGAGAAGCTCTTCGCGGAGATGGGCGCCTTCATCGAGGAGCTGACCGCGGCCGGCGTGCTGCTGGCGACCGGCGGCCTGGAGCCCGGCGGGGTGCGACTGGTCTCCGCCGGCGACGAGATCACCGTCACCGACGGGCCGTACGCCGAGGCGAAGGAGGCCGTCGCCGGCTTCGCCCTGGTCGAGGTCCGCTCCAAGGAGGAGGCGATCGAGCTGGCCCGCCGCTTCCGCCGGATCGTCGGCGACGGCGAGAGCATCGTCCAGCAGGTCTTCGGCGGCTGACCGGCGTCCCGGGGATCCGACCACGGCTCACCCGCCCCGCCCCGGTTTGCGAACCGGCCGGGGCGGGTGCTCTCATCGTGGCCGTGCCCGATGTCCATCGCACGATCGACGCGGTCTGGAAACTCGAGTCGGCGAAGATCATCGCCGCGCTCACCCGGCTCGTGCACGACGTCGGCCTCGCCGAGGAGCTCGCCCAGGACGCCCTGGTCGCCGCCCTCGAACAGTGGCCGGCCGAGGGCGTCCCCGACAACCCCGGCGCCTGGCTGACCTCCGTCGCCAAGCGCCGCGCCGTCGACCGGATCCGCCGCTCCGAGCGGCTGGAGCGCCGGCACGAGCAACTCGCCCACGAGCTGCGGCGGTCGGGCGAGACCGAACGGGCGGACGAGCAGGACGACCTGCTGCGCCTGATGTTCGTCTCCTGCCACCCCGTGCTGCCGACCGAGGCCCGGGTCGCGCTGACCCTCCGTCTGCTCGGCGGACTGACCGCCGCGGAGATCGCCCGCGCCTTCCTCGTCCCGGAACCGGTGGTGGCGCAGCGCATCGCGGCTGCCAAGCGGACCCTGGCCGAGCGGCAGGTGCCGTTCGAGCTGCCGCCCGGCGAGGAACTCGCCGCCCGGCTCTCCTCGGTGCTGGAGGTCGTCTACCTGGTCTTCAACGAGGGGTACTCGGCGACCAGCGGGGACGACCTGATGCGGCCCGGGCTCTGCCTGGAGGCGCTCCGGCTCGGCCGGCTGCTCGCCGCGGCCGTCCCGCACGCGGCCGAGGTGCACGGGCTCGTCGCGCTGATGGAGATCCAGGCCTCGCGCTCGGCCGCGCGGACCGGGCCGTCCGGCGAGCCCGTCCAGCTGCACGAGCAGAACCGCGGCCGCTGGGACCCGCTGCTGATCCGCCGCGGCTTCGCCGCGATGCTCCGCGCCCGCGAGTGCGGCGGCCCGCCCGGCCCGTACGTGCTGCAGGCGGCGATCGCGGTCTGCCACGCCCAGGCCCGCACCGCGGAGGCCACCGACTGGGCGCAGATCGCGACGCTGTACGCGGCCCTGGAACGGCTGCTGCCGACCCCGGTCGTCCGGCTCAACCGGGCCGTCGCGGTCGGCAAGGCCCACGGGCCGCAGGCCGGGCTCGACCTCGCCGACGAGCTGACCGCCGACCCCGCGCTGCGCGACTACCACCTGCTGCCCAGCGTCCGCGGGGACCTGCTGGAGCGGCTCGGCCGCACCGAGGACGCCCGCCTGGAGTTCCGGCGGGCCGCCGCGCTCACCCGCAACGCTGCCGAACGCGCCTTCCTCGACCGCCGCGCCGCCGCCCTCGCGACGGCCGGCCCGCCCACCGCGGTCCTCGGCGCCACCGCGCGGGAGTTCCTCGACCGGGAGGACCTGGACGGGGCGACCGTCCGCTCGTACGGGCAGACCCTGCGGCGGCTGCGGCTCGCCCTCGGCGACGAACTGCCGCTGGGCTCGCTCACCGCGGACCAGGTCGCGCAGGTCTTCACCACCGCCTGGGGCGAGGCCGCGCCGCGCACCTGGAACCGGCACCGCGCCGCCGTCCGTTCCTTCGCCGCCTGGGCCGGGCTGGACGACCCGGCGGCCGGGCTCGACCGGCGCCCCGAACCGCCCGGCCGCACCCCGGCGATCGGCCCGGACCGGCTGGAGCGGCTCTGGGAGCTGCCGGGGCCCACGGTGCGCGAGCGCACCCTGTGGCGGATGCTCCACGAGTCCGGCGCCCCGGTGCGGGCCGTCCTGTCGCTGAACGTCGAGGACCTCGACCTGGACGACCGCAGGGCCCGCACCGGCGACACCTGGATCGCCTGGCGCTCCGCCACGGCCCGGCTCCTCCCCGGCCTGCTGGCCGGACGCACCCGCGGCCCGCTCTTCCTCACCGACCGCCGCCCCGGCCCCGCCCGCACCCCCGCCCCGGCCGACCTCTGCCCGGACACCGGCCGCGCCCGGCTCTCCTACGAACGTGCCGAGCACCTCTTCAAGCAGGCCACCCGTCCGCTCGATCCGGACGGCGAGGGCTGGACCCTGCGCATGCTCAAGCCGCGCCGCTGACGTCCGCACCCGATGCGATCGGGCACAGGATGTCGGGTCCGGCAGGTTGGGCGCTGCCTAGCGTGGTGGTCGTCAAGAGGAAGGAGACCGGGCGTGCTGGAGCGGCTGAACCAGGCCATGGAGTACATCGAGCGCCATCTCGACCAGGACATCGAGGTGGCAGAGCTGGCGCGCATCGCGGCCACCTCGGAGTACCATCTGCGGCGGATGTTCTCCGCGCTCGCGGGCATGCCGCTGTCGGAGTACGTCCGGCGCCGTCGGCTCACCGTCGCGGGCGCCGAGGTGCTGGCGAGGCGTGACACGCTGCTGGAGATCGCGGTGCGCTACGGCTACGGCTCCGGCGAGGCGTTCGCGCGGGCGTTCCGCGCCGTGCACGGCACCGGACCGGGCGAGGCCCGACGGACCGGCGCCGCTCTCAGCTCCCAGCCCCGGATGGCCTTCCGACTCACCGTCGAAGGGAGCAGCAGTATGCGATACCGCATCGTGGCCAAGCCGGACTTCACCGTCGTCGGCCTCAAGGCCCGGGTGCCGCTGGTGCATTCGGGGCAGAACGGGGCGATCGTCGACTTCGTCCGCGGGATCGACCCGCGGACGCTGGAGCGCCTGGAGAAGCTGTCGGACCAGGAGCCGCACGGCATCGTCGCGGTCTGCGACGACCTGGACCCGAGTCGCGCCGACGGCACCGAACTCGACTACTACCAGGGCGTGATCACGTCGATGGCGGCGCCCGAGGGCACGACTGCCCTGGCCGTCCCCGCCGGTGCCTGGGCGGTCTTCACCACCTCCGGGCCGGCGCCGCAGGCCATCCAGGACCTCTGGCGGGACGTGTTCACCGAGTGGTTCCCCTCGAACCCGTACCGCAGCCGGACCGGGCCCGAGATCCTGCGCGTCCGCCCGTCGCCGGACGGGACCGAGGCCGACGCCGAGCTGTGGCTCCCGGTGGAGCCCGAGCGCGGGTGAGCCTCGTCCGGTGAGCCGCCGTGTCCTGTGACAGGCGATCTGGACCGACTGCCGTCGAAGTCGGGCCGGGAGTCGTTCGTGACAGCGAAGTCGGACCGCCGCAGGTCAGGTCCCGGGGCGGATCGGCGTCGGCTGCCCGACCAGGGACAGCGATGCGCAAACGCAGCCGGAGGCCGATCCTGAGTCACCGTTCGCAGTGGACTTCTTCGCGTACCCGCTCAGATCGGTCAACGGCGCACCCGATAGCGCAGGTGAAGCACCCGGTTGCCCTGAATCACCACGTCAGGATCCTCCAGCAGGTGCTGCGCGTGGACCGACCCGAAGTAGCGCTTGCCGGACCCGAACACGACGGGTACGACGTCCATGCGCACCTCGTCGATCAGGCCCGCGGCGAGCACCTGGCCACCGACGTCGCCGGCGGCGACCTCGACCGTGCGGTCACCCGCAAGCTCCTGCGCCTCGGCCACGGCTGCCTCGACGCCGTCGACGAAGTGAAACGGCGCCTCGGGGTCCCAGCCCTCGGGCTCCGGCCGGTGCGTCACGACGACCACGTGGTCGATCCCGCCCGGCGGCTGCCCGTCCCAGCCGTCCGTCAGGTCGAAGACGTGGCGGCCGACGATCGTGACTCCGATCTGGTCCCAGTACGGCCGGGTGTAGTCGTAGGACGTCTGCGACACCTTCAGCTCGCCGCTCTCGTCCAACGGGACGTCACCGCTGGACAACCAGTCGAACAGCGGTCCGGGCTGGTCATTCTCGTCCGCGACGAAGCCGTCCACCGACACCGAGCCGTACATGACCACCTTGCCCACGGGGCTCTCCTCTGCTTCGGGGTGCCCCAAATTAGCGTGTCAAGAGCTGTCGCTCTTCCCACTGCCCCTTATGGGCTCACCTTGGCTTGACCCCTGGTAGGCCACAGTCCCGGGACCTGACATTCGGCGGTCCGACTTCGCTGTCACGAACGACTCCCGGTCCGACTTCGATGGCAGTCGGTCCAGGTCGCCTGTCACGGGACACGCCGGTCGGGCTGTCGGAAACCGTTGACGAGCGACAGTCACCGATATATCGTCGAGTTATCGAGATGCTTCGGGGGAAGCATCACGGACGAAAGGTGGTGCGCATCATGCGCGAAGGAAGGCGAAATCGAGGAGGACGCCGCCGCGGGCCGGTGCCCGGCGAAGGGATGCCGGGCGAGGGCTTCGAAAGGCGGTTCGCGTTCGGGCCGTTCGGTCCGCCCGGGGTGCCGCCCGGCGGCCCGGGAGTGCCGGGGCCCGGTCCGTTCGGGCACGGCTTCGGCGGGCCGGGGCCCTTCCCCGGCCACGGCGGGCACGGCCGTGGCGGCCGCGGCCCGCGGGGCGGCGGCTGGGGCCGCGGTCCGGGCCGCCGCGGCGGCCGGGCCCGCCGCGGGGACGTCCGTGCCTCGCTGCTCGCGCTGCTCAAGGAGCGGCCGATGCACGGCTACGAGATGATCACCGAGATCGGCGAGCGCACCGGCGGTGCGTGGCGGCCCAGCCCGGGCTCGGTCTACCCGACCCTCCAGCTGCTGGAGGAGGAGGGGCTGATCGTGGCTCAGGAGTCCTCGGGCAAGAAGCTGTTCGAGCTGACCGAGGCCGGCCGGGCCGAGGCCGACGCGGGGGAGGAGTCCCCGTGGGAGGAGGCCGGCCGCGGCGTCGACTGGGAGGCGATCCAGGAGGTCGGTGCGGCGATCGGCGCCGTCGACCACGCGATCCGCCAGGTCATGCTGACCGGCACGGAGGAGCAGCGGGCCAAGGGCCTCGCCGTCCTCAACGAGGCCAAGCGCAAGCTGTACCTGATCCTCGCCGACGAGCAGGTCTGACCGGCCGAGGGGTCGGTCGGCAGGCCCCGTCGCGGCATCCGCCGCGGCGGGGCCGCGGCGTTCCGGGCGTGCGGGCGGGCATGTGTGCCGGCGTGTGTGCCAGGGGGGTTCAGGCCTCGGTGTCGTACTCGTAGCGCCAGCGCCAGCCCTTGGTGCCGAACACCTTCGTCCGCCGGTAGACCAGTGTCACGGCGGGCAGTCCGTCCTGCGCGGGGACGGGCACGCGGTAGACCTTGGGGATCGTCCAGAAGCTGCCCAGCATGATCGGCAGGACCCTGCCGTCCAGGGGCCCGCCGACGAATTCGGTCTCCGCGCTCTTCACGTCCTCCAGGGTACGCGGGGTCTCCCGGCGCCTCTCGGGGTGTGCCGGGGCACCGGCCGGCGGGCGCCGCGTGCAGGTCCGGCAGGGGCGATGTGGAGCCGATGTGACCGGCGCAGCACCGCCCCTGGTCATTTCGGGGCCGTGCGCACCCTTATCCTGCTACGTACGCCTCCGGGTTCGGCCCGGGTCCGCGGGCCCGCACGGGCCGGTCGAGGCGCGTGCATTCGCGCCCGTCCGCCGAGTCGTATCTTCTCGAACTCCGTATCGTGCCCCGGGCGTTGGCCGTCCCGGTGATCCCGGCCGCGGCTGCGGCGGACGCGATGGACGGATGCCCCGGGAAGCAGCGGGCGTTCGCCGTTGTTGCGTCGGACGGTGCGTCGTTCGCCGTGCCGCACCAGGCACGGCAGGTCACGGCAGAGCGGAAGGGGCCCGATGGAAGCCAGCAGCAGGTGGACGACCTGGTGGCGGCGTGAGCGGCGGCAGGACCGTCCGGTCACGGGTGGGGAGGCGGCTGCGAGGCTGGATCTGCTGCTGGGCGCGGTGCGCGCCGGGTTCCCGTTGGCGCCCGCGGCGCATCCGGCGGGCCACCGGTGTTCCTGCGACCGCGTGGGGTGTCCGGCGCCGGCCCAGCACCCCGTCTCCTTCGCCTGGCAGACCCAGGCGACCACCGACGCCGAGCAGCTGGCCCGCTGGCTCGCCCGCGATCCCCAGGCCAACTTCGTCACCGCCACCGGCCGCGTCCACGACGTGCTGGACGTTCCCGCCGAGGCGGGCCGTCTGGCCCTGGAGCGCCTGGAGGAGCGCGGCGTGCGCGGCCCGGTCGCCGCGGTCGGCGACGACCGCTACCTCTTCTTCACCGCCACCCGCGGCACCCCCGCCGACGAGGACGAGTGGTGGACGAGCGCCCTCGACTCCACCCCGGACACCATGTCCGAGCACCCCGGCCTGCGCTGGCACTGCCGCGGCTCGTACACGCTGCTGCCGCCGGCCGCGCTGCCGGACGGCTCCGAGGTCCGCTGGCTGCGCGGCCCCGACCAGCCGCTGCCGGACCCGCTGCGGGTGCTGGACGTGCTCACCGACGCCTGCACCGAGGTCGGCGCGGTCGCCGAGGAGCAGTGGCTGATCGGGTGAGCGGGTGACCGGACGGTCCCCGGGCTGTGAACTCGCCGCCCGCGGACGCCGGTTCGGCCTGACCGGCTACTCGTCCGGGCCGCTCCGCCCGGCCGCCTCCTCCGCCTCCAGGCGGGCCTCCACGGCGCGCAGGGCGGCGTACTCGGCCTCGTCGACCGCCTCCAGCGCGAAGTCGACGGCCTCCAGCGCGTAGCGCTCGGCGTACTCGGCCTCCCGCCGGGTGGCGCCGGCATCGTGCCGGGCCTCGCGTTCCGACACGCGGTCCCGTGCCGCACCCACATGCCGGTGCCAGCTCTCGCGCAGATGGTGCCAGGCCGAGCCAGGCCGCTCCTCCGCGCCGCCCGCCTCCCGCGCCGGCCCGGCACGCCGGGCGGCGTCCTCCGTCACCCGTACGAGTGCCTCCCGCACCTGGGTACGGGACTGCCGCCGCACGGCCTCCACGTGCTGTGCCGCTTCCGCGGCCCGCTTCGAGACCCGTTCGAGCCCCTGCGCCTCGTCCATCGACCACACCTCGCCGTCGGCCGGTCACTCCGCCCTCCAGCCTGCGACCGCACCGCGCCGGACGCCTGCGGGCGGCTCCGTCCGGTGGCCCGGTGGCCGCGGGAGCGGGTCCTCAGGGGACGTAGACGACGGTGACCGTGACCACCGGGGTGGGCGGCGGCACCGGTGGGGGTACGGAGGGCGGCACCGTCGGGGGCGTGGTGCGGCTGCGCGACGGGGTGGGCGAGGGCGCCGTCCGGGACGGCGTCGGCGACACCGGGGGCGCGGGCGTGGTGGGAGTCGCGGGGGGTCTCGTCGGCGGTGCGGTGGTGGGTTCCGCGCTGGTCGGTGCGGGGACGGCGGCGGCCGGCACCAGCGGGCGGTCGGGCAGGGCGGCCGCGGCGGCGGCCAGCGCGAGGGCCAGCACGGCGGCTCCGGCGACCGCGGCCGCGGCGGCACGCGGCGCGAGGCGGCGGCGCGGCGGGGGGACGGACACCACCGGTTCCGGGGCCGGGTTCGGGGTCGGGGTCGGCCCGCCCGTCCACAGCAGCAGGGCGGGGACCAGGACCGGGCGGTGCCAGTCCCGGACGGCGGCGAGCTCGGCGCGGGCCGCACCGCACTGCGCGCAGCAGGGGAGGTGGCGGGCGAGTTCGTCCTGCGGGGCGGTGTCGCGCCGAACGGCGTCGCCCAGCCGGGCGACCAGCTGGCGGCAGGCCCGGGCGGGGACCCGTGCCGCGTACACCCGCAGGTAGGTGTCGAGGAACGCGACCCGGGCGGGCAGGGCGGGTGGCCGGTGGTCGGCGTCCCGGCCGAGGCCGCGCCACAGTTCCTCCTGGAGGGACCCGGGCAGCCGGTCGAAGGCCTGCAGCAGCGGCGTGTCCTGTTCGACGGCGGCCAGCGCGCCGGCGAAGCCGCGTCCCGGGTGGCGGGCGGCCGCCTCGCGCAGCCAGGCCCGGAAGCCTTCCGACAGGTCGGCCTGTCGGCCGTCGTCGGCCCACCGGGCGGCCGTCCGGCGGAGCGCGGACACCGTGCGGGGCCGCCAGGCCTCGCCGGGGTAGGCCCCAGGATGGAGCGTGCGGAGGGCCAGGGCGGCGGCCTCGTCCACCAGCTGCCGGGCGCTCCGCTCGTCGCGGCAGCACAGGCGGGCGTAGCCGAGCACGGCGGCGCGGTGGCCGAGGACGGCGCTGCCGGCCGGGCGCGCGGTGGGGTGGATCGGTCTGTCCATGGGTGTGTTCGTCCGAGGGGCTGGGGCGGTCCGGGGATGCGTCGGGGTGGGCGGCCGTACCGGTCGGGGGCCCGGTACGGCCGCCAGAGGGCGGAGCGGGGGTGGGGGTCAGCCGGTGGGCGTGGCCGGGACGGGGTCGGTGAACCGTACGGTGCCGCCGTCGACGGTCACGCCCACGGGGTGGCCCTCGACCGGGAACATGCAGCCCTGGGTCTCGCTGCAGGCGGCGTAGCCGACCAGGACGGTCGCCGTCCCCGCCTGGGCCCGCCGCACCGGCAGGGTCACGGTGACCGGCCCGTCGGGGTAGACCGGCACCGGGGCGAGGCCGCCGGGCAGCTGGAGCCGGTGCACCGGGCGATCGGCTGCGGGCCGCCCGGCCTCCGCCAGGCCGCCGCGCAGCCGCAGCGAGGTGGGCCGCCCGACGCCGTCGATCCCGTCGGGCGGCAGGTCCAGGCTGTAGAGGTGGTAGCCCGCCTTGGCGGGGGTGAACACGGCGGTCAGCGTGCCCGCCGAGCCGTCCCACCCGCGGAGGGCGACGTCGACCGTCACGCCGTTCTCGGTGAACCGCGCCGAGGAGGGGGCCGGGACGGCGGCCGGGGCCGGCCGGGTGTCGGGCGCGCAGCCCGCGGCCGGGCCGACCGCCAGCCCGGCCGCCAGCGCGGCGGCCCAGGGACGCAGGGGCCGCCGCGGCCGACGTGCCGTCACTTCGCCCACTGGCGGAGGAAGCCGTCGAAGCCGGTCTCGGTCAGCTTCGGCAGGCCCGTCTGCTGGGTGTCGGTGACGACCTTGTTCTGGGCGTCGACGACGATGAGCACGGGGGTGGCGAAGCCGTTCGAGTGGTCGTAGCGGCTGAGGATCGCCATGTTGGTGCGGCTGTTCGCCAGGTCGATCTTCACCACGTGGTACGAGGCGTCCAGCGTGCTGCGGATCCGGCTCTTGCCGAACAGGCCGTCGACGGCCCGGCACACCCCGCACTCGTTGGTGCCGAAGTCGAGCAGGACGCGCCGGCCGTCGCCCTTCGCCTGGGCGAGGGCCGCGTCGATCTCCTTCTGGGCGTTCGCGGTCGCGCTGTAGCCGGCCAGCGAGACGGGCGCCTTGGTGGTCTTGGCGGGCGCCGTCGTCGTGGCAGGACGGGCGGGGGTGCTGGGCGCGGCGCTCACCGTGCTCGGGCTCGCGGTGGCGGCGGTCGGGGTCGGCAGCGGTGCCGGCGGCTCAAGGGCGGCGGTGCTGCTCGCGGGTGCGGCGGCGACCGCCGTCCCTCCGCCGGAGTCCGTCGGTCCGCAGGCGGCCAGCGAGGCAGCGGCGGTCAGCGCGGCGAGGACGGCTCCGAGGTATCGGCGGTCGAGGCTCATGGACGTTGCTCCCGGGGCGGGTGCCGCCCGGGCACCCCGGGGGAGGGCGGGGCGGGCGGCGTGAGGGTGGGTCGTGCTCCTTGCCCTGGGAGATCCGCCGCGGGGCCGCGGATAACGGAAATCCGCAGCCCCGTCCGCCCGGCCCGGCTACGGCAGGGTGAGGATCTCCGCGCCGTCCGCGGTGACCACCAGGGTGTGCTCGAACTGGGCGGTCCGCTTGCGGTCCCCGGTGACGACCGTCCAGCCGTCCTCCCAGATGTCGTAGTCGTAGGTGCCCAGGGTCAGCATCGGCTCGATGGTGAAGGTCATGCCGGGCTTGATCACCTCGGTGGCCCGCTCGCTGTCGTAGTGCGGGACGATCAGGCCGGAGTGGAACGAGGTGTTGATGCCGTGGCCGGTGAAGTCCCGGACGACGCCGTAGCCGAAGCGCTTGGCGTAGGACTCGATGACCCGGCCGATCACATTGATCTGACGGCCCGGCCGGACCGCCTTGATCGCCCGGTTGAGCGCCTCCCGGGTGCGCTCGACGAGCAGCTTGGACTCCTCGTCGACGTTGCCGCACAGGTAGGTCGCGTTGAGGTCGCCGTGCACGCCGTGGATGTAGGCGGTGGCGTCGATGTTGACGATGTCGCCGTCCTGAAGGACCGTCGAGTCCGGGATGCCGTGGCAGATCACCTCGTTGATCGAGGTGCAGATCGACTTGGGGAAGCCGCGGTAGCCGAGGTCGGACGGGTAGGCGCCGTGGTCGCACATGTACGCGTGGGCGACCGCGTCCAGCTCGTCGGTGGTGACGCCGGGCGCGATGAGCTTGGCCGCCTCCTCCATCGCCCGGGCGGCGATCCCGCCGGCGATCCGCATCTTCTCGACCGTCTCGGCGCTCTGCACCTCGGGGCCGGTGTACGGCGCGGGCGCGGGCCTGCCCACGTACTCCGGGCGCGCGATGTGCGAGGGAACCTTGCGGGTGGGGGACAGGGTGCCGGGTACGAGAGCCATGCCGCGAGTCTATCCGCCGGGCCTGCGGCGGCCCGGCCGTGCGTGCGGGCGCCGGACCGGCGGCGCGCCGTGTGTACGCGGGCGGCATCGGGAAAGGATCACCCCAGGACGACGAACCGAACAGGAGCAGCTCTCATGCCCATGGGATTCGGCCGCAAGCCCACCGGGAAGCCGGGCGAGTGGTTCTACTGCATCAAGCACGGCAAGGTCGAGGAGGGCCCGGAGTGCCCCGCCAAGGACCGGCTCGGGCCGTACGCCACCCCGGGCGAGGCCGCCGCGGCGTTGGAGATCGCAGCGGAGCGCAACCGGGAGTGGCAGAACGACCCGCGCTGGCACGACGGCCCGCCCAAGGGCGGCGACGAGGACTGAGCCGCCGTCAGGCCGCCGGCACCGGCTCCCGCCCGCCGGCGTCGCGGCCCTCGGCTCCGCGGCCCTCGGCGGCGGCCCGCACGGCCGCCGCGTTCGGGTCCGTCCGGTCGTCGTAGGCGAGCAGGCTCGGCAGCGCCACGGCCAGCACGGCGACGCCGAGCACACAGGCCGCGCCGCCGCTCCAGATCGCGCCCCGCACCCCGATCAGCCCGGCCGCGCCGCCGACCCGGACCTGGCCGAGCTGCGGGCCCACCGAGTAGCTGAGCAGCTCCACCCCGGCGAGCCGGCCGCGCAGCCCGTCGGGGATCGACTGGTTCCACATGGTGGAGCGGGCGATGCCGCTGATCTGGTCGGCGCCGCCGGCCGCGGCCAGGCACAGCAGCACCAGCCAGACGTCGCCGACCAGGCCGGCCAGCGTCATCGCGGCGCCCCAGCCGAGCGCGGCGAGGACGAGCATCCGGCCGTGCCGGTGGATCCGGGAGGTCCAGCCGCTGGTCCCGGAGACGGCCAGCGCACCGGCCGCGGAGGCGCCGTACAGCAGGCCGAGCGCCCAGCCGGCGTCCAACTCGGCGGCCAGGAACGGGAAGATCGCCACCGGGTAGGCGAACAGCATCGCGCAGACGTCGATCGCGTAGGTGCCGAGCAAGTCCTTGCGGCTCCACGCGTACCGGACACCGGTGGCGATCGTCCGCAGCGAGGGGCGCTCGGCGCCGGACGCCGGCGGCACCGCGCGGATCCGGGCGAGCAGCAGCAGCGAGAGGGCGAAGCTGACGACGTCCAGCGCGTACGCGGTCTGCACCCCGGCGACCGCCACCACGACGCCCGCGAGCGCCGGACCGGCCACCGAACCGACGTTCCGGTACAGCGAGTTCAGTGCGAAGGCGGCGGTCAGCTGCTCGTGCGGCACGATCCGCGGGGTCAGCGAGTCCAGGGCCGGCCGCTGCAGCCCGTCCACCGCGGCGACCAGCGCCGCCACCGCGTAGATCGGCCACAGCAGCGGCTGCGGCAGCAGCGCGTTGACCAGCAGCAGGGCGCTCAGCACGCCGAGGCCGCCCTCGGCGAGCAGCACCAGCCGGCGGCGGTCCAGCGCGTCCGCGAGCGCCCCGCCCCACAGGCCGAAGACCACCAGCGGCACCAGCTCGAAGGCGCCGACCAGGCCCACCTGGAAGGAGGAGCCGGTGAGGTCCTTCACCTGCAGCGGCACCGCCACGTAGGTGAGGAAACTGCCCAGGCTGCTCACGCAGCCCGAACTCCAGAGCAGCCGGAAGTCCCGCGAGCTGCGCCACGGCGCGGTGTCCGGGAGCAGTCCGCGTACGGCGGTGCGCAGCCGGGTCGGCGGCGCCGGCGCTGGTTGGGAGGTCACGGTCGGCCATCCTCGGTCGGCCCGGGAGGCCCGGGCAACCGATTTACCGGCCGTACACCACCGATCGGGACGGCGGGATCACCAGCGCAGCACCGGCGGGGCGACCATGCGCTCGGCGAGGTCGGCCAGCCGGCTGCGCAGCCCCCGGGCGGGCGGCACCGAGGCGGCCGCGCCGACCAGGTGCTGCACCAGGTCGAACGGGCCCTCGCCGGCCACCGGCACCGCGAGCCGCTCGTGGGCGAGCGCGCCCAGCTCGGCGTCGCCCGCGTCCAGCGCCAGCACGGTCGCCCCGCCGCGGCGGGCGTCCTCGACCCGCTCCAGCAGGCCCTCGCCCGGCGCGTGCGGCGCCACCACCAGCACCGTGGCACCGCGCGGCGCCGCGCCGAGCCGCCGCAGCCCGTGCGCCAGGTGCGCCGGCGCCGAGGCCGGGACCTCGTGCCGCACCAGTACGGGGGCCAGCGCGCCGATCCCGGAGAATGCCGCCTCCTCGTCCAGGTGTGCGGCCAGGTGCCACGGCTCGTACTGCTCGGTGCCGACCAGCAGCAGGCCCGCCGCGGCGCGCCGGGTGACCGATCGGTGCAGGGCCCCGCCGAAGGCCCGGGTGACGTCCAGCAGGCCGGTGCCCGCCAAGGTCGCGCTCAGTGCGGAAAGTCTCACCGCGTCCATGCGGCACAGCATGGAGGAGCGGCCCGGCCTTTGGCAGGATCTTGTCCATGACGCAACCCGAATCGGTGAATCCCGCCGCCGCGGCGGCCCCCGCTCCGCTCGACGTGTCCTCGCTCGTCGTGGGTGTCCTCGGCGGCACCGGCGACCAGGGCCGCGGCCTCGCCTACCGGCTGGCCAAGGCCGGGCAGCCGGTCGTCATCGGCTCCCGGACGGCCGAGCGCGCCGAAGCCGCCGCCGAGGAGATCGGCCTCGGTGTACGCGGCGCCGACAACGCGGCCTGCGCCCGGGAGAGCGACGTGGTGATCGTCGCCGTGCCCTGGGACGGCCACGCCGCCACCCTCGCCGCCCTGCGCGAGGAACTCGCCGGCAAGATCGTCGTGGACTGCGTCAACCCGCTCGGCTTCGACAAGCAGGGCGCCTACGCGCTCAAGCCCGAGGAGGGCAGCGCCGCCCAGCAGGCCGCCGCCCTGCTGCCGGACTCCCGGGTGACCGCGGCCTTCCACCACCTGTCGGCCGTGCTGCTGCAGGACACCTCGATCGAGGAGATCGACACCGACGTGATGGTGCTGGGCGAGGACCGCGCCGCCACCGACACCGTGCAGGCGCTCGCCGAGCGGATCCCCGGCATGCGCGGCATCTTCGCCGGACGGCTGCGCAACGCCCACCAGGTCGAGTCGCTGGTCGCCAACCTGATCTCGGTGAACCGGCGCTACAAGGCGCACGCCGGCCTGCGGATCACCGACGTCTGACCCGGACGCGCCGGACGCGCCGGTCGCCACCGGCCCCCTCGCCCCGGCGCGGGGGCCGGTCGGTGACAATGGGGTGCCCACTGCCGCCGGCCCGTACCGGGGGCGCCCCGACCCGGGAGAGTTCCACCATGCCCCGCAACGCCCTGCTCGCCTCGCTCGTCCTCGTGCTCGCGGTGACGGCCGCCGTCGTCTCGTTCGTGGAGGGCAACTGGTTCGGCGTGATCTGGGTGCTGATGGCCGGCGTCGCCTCGAACATGGCCTGGTACTACATCCGCAAGGACCGCCAGGAGCGTGCCGCGGCCGTCGCCCGGGGCGAGCAGCAGCCGTAGCGCCCCTCGGGCGTGCTCACTCCCAGAAGCGGAACAGGAACTGCCCGACCACCGGGTAGGCCTGGGAGACGCCGAACAGGTCGGTGATCGCGAAGACCAGCTGGGAGAACCAGTGGCTGGCCGCGGTCTGCCAGAAGATCACGAACACCGCGAGCATCCCGTACGGCGCGAACGGCTCGATCGCCCGGCGGGTCTTCAGCGACAGCCAGGGCTCGACGATGCCGTAGCCGTCCAGCCCCGGCACCGGCAGCAGGTTCAGCAGTGCCGCGCTGACCTGCAGGAACGCCAGGAAGCCGAGGGCCGCGGGGAAGGCCGAGACGATCAGCTCCCGGCCGTCCAGCACCGCCGGGTGCGCCGGGTCGTCGAACGCCCCGGAGCTCACCAGCACCAGCAGGCCGATGCCGATCACCACGTTCACCAGCGGGCCGGCCGCCGAGATCAGGCTGTGCTTGAGCCGCCCGTTGATCCGGTGCCGCTCGATGTAGACCGCGCCGCCGGGCAGGCCGATCCCGCCCATGATCACGAAGATCACCGGCAGCACGAAGCTCAGCAGCGCGTGCGCGTACTTGAACGGGTTCAGCGTCAGGTAGCCCTTGGCGCCGATCGTGATGTCCCCGCTGTGCAGCGCGGTGCGCGCGTGCGCGTACTCGTGCAGGCAGAGCGAGACCATCCAGCCCGCGACCACGAACAGGAACACCCCGAAGCGGGGATTGCCGAAGCCGCTCACCACCGCCCACGCGGAGGTGACCAGGGTCGCGAGCAGCACCCAGAAGACCGGGCTGATCCGGCTCTCCTCGCTGCGGCGCTGCGTGGTGGCGAAGGTCATGGTGCGGAGCTCCGTGGATGGCCGGGGACGGGCAGGGACCGATCATGCCGCGCTGCTCTCCACCGCGACAAGCTGCCACCGAAGAACGCGCCGTACCCGCCCACGGTTCCACCGGCCCGCATATATGTGCGCCCGCCGCGCGGCCCGTCGACCAGAATGGGGCCGTGCACTACGGCATCCTCGGCACCACCACGGCCCACCACGACGACGGCACCCCCGTCCCGCTCGGCGGGGCGAGGCTGCGCGCCCTGCTGGCCGCGCTGGCCCTGCGCCAGGGCCGGCCCGTCCCGGCCGACCTGCTGGTGGACGAGGTCTGGGGCGACGAACCCCCGCAGGACGGCTCCGCCGCACTGCAGACCCTGGTCGGCCGGCTGCGCCGCACCATCGGCCGCGACGAGATCGGCTCCGGCCCGGCCGGCTACTGGCTGACCGCCCGCCGCACCGACGCCGACGACTTCCGGCGGCTCGCCGCCGACGGCCGCCGGGCCCTCGCCGCCGGGGACCACGAGGAGGCCGCCGACCGGCTGCGCAGCGCCCTCGCCCTGTGGCGCGGCCCCGCCCTCGCCGACCTGCCGGACCGGGCCGGCCCGGCCGTCCGCCTGGAGGCGCAGCGCGAGGAGGCCCACCGGCACCGGATCACCGCCGACCTCGCCCTCGGCAACACCGCCGACCTCACCGCCGAACTCGCCGAACTCTGCGAGCTGCACCCGCTGGACGAGCAGCTGCACGCCCTCGCGATCCGCGCACTGCGCGCCGAGGGCCGCACCGCCGAGGCGCTGCAGCGCTACGAGCGCACCCGCCGCATCCTGGCCGACCGGCTCGGCACCGACCCCGGCCCGGAGCTGCGCGCCCTGCACGCCGAACTGCTCGCCCCCGCCCCCGCGCGGCCCGCCCCGGCAGTCGCCGCCGCAGCCGCACCGGCCGCCGCGCCGCCGACCGCCGCAGCGCCGGTGCCGCGCCCGGCCGCCCCCACGGGCAACCTCCGCCCCCGACTCACCAGCTTCGTCGGCCGCGACGGCGACCTCGGCACCCTGGGCCGCGCCCTGACGGCGGGTCGGCTGACCACCCTCACCGGCCCGGGCGGCTCCGGCAAGACCCGGCTCTCGCTGGAGGCCGGCCGCGCCGCCCAGCGCGGCGGCTCCTGGCCGGACGGCGTCTGGATGGTCGAACTCGCCCCGCTGGAGGACGCGCTGGCAGTCCCCGGCGCGGTCGCCGCCGCGCTCGGCCTGCGCGAGACGGTGCTGCACACCGGCGGCGCGGTCGCCGAGGTGATGGACACCCGCCGCGGTGACCCCGTCCGCCGGCTGGTCGAGCACTGCGCCCCGCGCCGGATGCTGCTCGTCCTCGACAACTGCGAGCACCTGGTGCAGGCCGCCGCCGAGCTCGCCGACCGGCTGCTCGCCGAATGCCCCGAGCTCACCGTCCTCGCCACCAGCCGCGAGCCGCTCGGCGTGCCCGGCGAGGCCGTGCTGCCGGTCGAGCCGCTGCCCGACCCGGCCGCCCTGCGGCTGCTCGCCGAGCGCGGCGCCGCCGCCCGGCCCGGCTTCGACCCGGCCGAGGACCCGGAGGCCTGCGCCGAGATCTGCCGCCGCCTCGACGGCCTGCCGCTCGCCATCGAGCTGGCCGCCGCCCGGCTGCGCGGCCTCACCCCACGTCAGCTCGCCGACCGCCTCGACGGCCGGTTCGCCCTGCTCACCGCCGGCTCCCGCACCCTGCTGCCCCGCCAGCAGACCCTGCGCGCCGTCGTCGACTGGAGCTGGGACCTGCTCGGCGAGCGCGAACGCGCCGTGCTGCGCCGACTCGCCGTCTTCGCCGGCGGCTGCACCCTGGAGGCCGCCGAGCAGGTCGCCGCCGACGGCGCCGAGGTCCGCCGCGAGGACGTCGCCGAGCTGCTGCTCTCCCTGGTCGACAAGTCCCTGGTGATCGCCGACCTGGAGGGCGGGCCGCGCTACGGGATGCTGGAGACCATCCACGAGTACGCCGCCGAGAAGCTCGCCGAGGCCGGCGGCGACGGCGCCGCCCTGCGGCACGTCCGCTGCTACCGCGAGCTCGTCCGGATCGCCGACCTCCGCATGCACGGCCCGGAGCAGATCGACCAGCTGGGCCTGCTCGACCGGGAGCAGGAGAACATCCGGGCCGCGCTGCGCACCGCCGTCGAGTTCGGCGACGAGCAGGAGTTGCTCGTCCTGGTGCTCGGCATGAGCTGGTTCTGGTCGCTGCGGGACAACCGGCGGGAGGCCGGCGAGTGGTACGACGCGGTCTGCGCGCTCGGCCCCGACGCCTACGCCGACGACGCGCCGCGGCCGGTGCCGCTGGAGGTCGGCCCGCTGGACGCGCCGCCGCCGCTGCCGCAGGAGATGCTGGACGAGGCCCGCCGGCAGGTCCAACTCCACCGGCTGGTCGACCTGTTCACCGGCAACATGGCGGCGCTCGGCGACCCGGGCGCGATCGAACTCGCGAACCGGGTGCTGGCCACCTACACCCCGGACCTGCCGCAGTCCTACCGGTTCCCGGCACTGCTGCGGGTGTTCGCGGTTTTCCTCTCCGGCGAGATGGACCGGATGCGCGAGACGATGGACGAGGCCGTCGACGGCTGCCGCCGCCACGGCCGACCGCTGGACCTCGCCTTCGCCCTGCAACTGCGGGCCCGGCTGCTCAACGACTGGGTCGGCGGCCTGGACCAGGCGATCGCCGACAGCGCCGAGGCGCTGGAGATCTTCACCGGGCTCGGCAACCGCTGGGGCATGTCCGAGGCGCTCTCCGCGCAGGCCGAGAACGCCGCCAAACTGGGCGAGGGCCTGCGGGCCGCCGAGGCCTACCGGCAGGCCATCGACATCGCCGCCGAACTCGGCGCCTGGCAGGAGGTGCCGCTGCTGGAGGTCCGGCTCGGCGAGGCGCTGTTCGAGTTCGACGAGGCGGACGGCGAGCGGCGGATCCGGGAGGCCCTGGCGTCCGTCCGGACGGCCAACCACGCGGCCGACGGCACGATGCTCTACGGCCGGCTGGTGCTCTGCAACATCCACACCCAGCGCGGCGAGTACGCCCAGGCGCTGGCGGAGCTCGACCGGCTGGTGATGAACAACCTGGTGTTCGGGCCGATCGTGCCGGGCGTGTTCGTCGGCATCGTCGGCTGCATCCGCGGCTGGGTCGTCGCCCGGGCCGGCGACGCGCCGCGCGGCCTGGAACTGCTCGCCGATGGCCGCCGGGCGATGAAGGGCGTGCCCGGCGGGGCGACCGCATTCGCCGAGCACATGGCGGTGATGCTGCTGCTGCCGGCCACCGGCATCGTGGTGGCGCTCGCCGAGCAGCAGGACGACCCGCGGCCGGCGGCCCGCCGGGCGGCCGTGCTGCTCGGCGCCCACGACGCCCTGCACGGCAGCCGCGGCTCCCACATGGAGCGCCGGGAACGCGACCGCATGGCGGCGGTGCTGACCGGCATGCTGGGCGCCGAGGTGTACGGGGCCGAGTACGCCGAGGGCGGCCGCCTCACCCTCTCGGAGGCGGCCGCCCTGATGGACGACCCCGGTGCGTTCTGACACCGGGCCGGCGTTCTGATGCCGGGTCCGGCCGGCGTGTCGTCAGGTCCGCTTGCGGAAGCGGGCGACGGCCAGCGGCGCGGTGATCGCGGTGATCGCCACCGACCAGACCAGCACGATCGTCACCGAGTGGGTGAGCGGCCCGCCGTTGATCAGGCTGCGGCAGGCGTCGGCCAGCGCGGAGAGCGGGTTGTACTCGGTGAAGGCCTGCAGCCAGCCCGGCATGGTGCTGGTCGGCGCGAAGATCGAGCTGCCGAACTGCAGCGGCATGATGACCAGCATGCTGACGCCCTGCACGGCCTGGGCGCTGCGCAGCGACATGCCGAGCAGCATGGAGATCCAGACGATCGACATGCCGAACAGCAGGGAGAGCCCCACCGCGGCCAGCAGCTGCAGGAAGCCGGTCTTGATCTCCAGCCCGAGGATCATCGAGAAGCCGATGAGGATGGTGAAGGAGACCAGGCCGCGGCAGGTCTCGGCGACGATCTTGGAGAGCAGTACCGCGGCCCGGCCGATCGGCAGGGTCCGGAAGCGGTCCATCACGCCGGTCTGGAAGTCGCTGTTCAGACCGGTGCCGACGGCCATCGCCAGGTTGAGGCCGGTGGTGCCGAGCAGGCCCGGGATCATGTACTGGATGTAGTCGTGCTGGCTGCCGGAGACGGCTCCGCCGAAGACGTAGACGAACAGCACGGTGAAGATGATCGGGATCAGCACCGCGTCGAGCATCGACTCCGGGTCGGCCTTGATCCGCATCAGGTTACGGCGGGTCAGCGCGCCGACGTGGCGCAGGTGTCCGGCGAAGCCGATCCGCGGGTCGTCCGGGTGGGCCTGGGCGGGGGTGAGGGTGGCGGCGGTCATGCCACGGGCTCCTTGTCGAGGATCGGGGCGGCGGGGGCGGACGGCTTGCCGGTGATGGCGAGGAAGACCTCGTCCAGGCTGGGGAGCTGGGTGTCGATGCCCGCGACGGCGAAGCCGCGGGTGCCGAGCACGCCGATCACGGAGGTGAGCTGGTCGTCGCCGGTGAGCTGGACGGAGAGCAGGCCGGTGTCGGCGGAGAAGGTGGCGGCGACCCCGGCCTCGTGCAGGCAGCGGGCCATCTCGGGCAGTTCGGCCGGGTGCTGCGGGCGGACCTGCAGGGTCTGGCCGCCGACCTGGGTCTTGAGCTCCTCGATGCCGCCGGCGGCGATCACCCGGCCACGGTCGATCACGGTGAGCTCGTGGGCGAGCTGCTCCGCCTCCTCCATGTACTGGGTGGTGAGCAGCACGGTGGAGCCCTCGGCGACCATCCGCTGGACCTCGTCCCAGACCTCGTTGCGGGTGCGCGGGTCGAGGCCGGTGGTCGGCTCGTCCAGGTAGAGCACCTTGGGCCGGCCGATCATCGAGGCGGCGAGGTCGAGGCGGCGCCGCATGCCGCCGGAGTAGGTCTTGGCGGGTCGCTTGGCGGCGTCGGTGAGCGAGAAGCGCTCCAGCAGCTCGGCGGCGCGGGCCTTGGCCTCCTTGCCGGGGAGGTCGAGCAGCCGGCCGATCAGGTAGAGGTTCTCGTAGCCGGAGAGCAGCTCGTCCACCGAGGCGTACTGGCCGGTGAGGCCGATGGTGCGGCGCAACTGCTTGGGCTGGCGCAGCACGTCGTAGCCGCCGACGAACGCGGTGCCGGCGTCCGGCTTGACGAGCGTGGAGAGGATCCGGACGAGGGTGGTCTTGCCGGCGCCGTTCGGGCCGAGCAGGCCGAGGACGGTGCCCTCGCGGACGGTGAGGTCGACGCCGTCGAGCGCCCTGGTGGCGCCGAAGGTCTTGACGATGCCGCGGACCTCCACGGCGTTGCTGCGGGGCCCCCGGTCGTTCGGGGCGGTGGCGATCGATGTCATGCCCTCAGGCTGCCGGGGCCCGCTGTCGCCGCTCTGTCGTCCGGCTGTCAGCCCGCGGCGGCCGCTGTCACGCCGCCGTCGGCGCGCCGTCGGGGCCCCGGTACGCCGACGGCGCGCCCGCCGCGGGGGCGGGCGCGCCGTGGCGCCGCGTCGGCCGGAGCCGGGGTCAGCTGAAGCTGTGCTCGGGCGCCGGGAAGGTGCCCGCGGTGACCTCGGCGGCGAACTCGCGGGCGGCGTCGCCGAGAACGGCCCGCAGGTTGGCGTACTGCTTGACGAACTTCGGCACCCGGCCGGCCGTCATGCCCGCCATGTCCGTCCAGACCAGCACCTGGGCGTCGGTGCCGACGCCCGCGCCGATGCCGACGGTCGGGATCGCCAGCTGCTCGGTGACCTGGGCGGCGAGCTCGGCGGGGACGGCCTCCAGCACGACCGAGAAGGCGCCGGCCTGCTGCACGGCCTTGGCGTCGCGCAGCAGTTGGTGGGCCGCCTCGTCGCCGCGGCCCTGGACGGGGTAGCCGCCGAAGGCGTGCACGGACTGCGGGGTGAGGCCGATGTGCGCCATCACCGGGATGCCGGCCTCGACCAGCAGCTCGATCGAGCGGGCGCTGCGCTCCCCGCCCTCCAGCTTGACGGCCCCGACACCCGCCTCCTTCATCAGGCGGGCGGCGTTGTGCATGGCCTGGGCGGGCGACTCCTGGTAGGAGCCGAAGGGCATGTCGCCGACGACCAGGGCCCGCTTGGTGCCGCGGACGACCGCCGCGGAGAGCATCACCATCTGGTCCATGGTCACCGGCACGGTGGTCTCGTAGCCGAGGTGGCAGTTGCCTGCCGAGTCACCGACGAGCAGCACCGGGATGCCCGCCTCGTCGAAGACACCGGCGGTCAGCGCGTCGTAGGCGGTCAGCATCGCCCAGCGCTCGCCGTGCTGCTTGGCCTTGGCCAGGTCGCGCACGGTCACGCGCCGGTTGGTGATGCCGCCGTAGAGCACGGTGCCTTCCTGCGCCGAGGCAGGCTGAAGCGGAGAAGCGTTCATCGAACAGGCTCCTGAAGGGTTGTCGTCTCGTGGCGCCGTACGGCGTCCCCGGATCTGCTCCCATGCTTGCACGCCGCCCGCCCGCCGCAAAGACCCGGGGCACCGGCCGTTCCCGTCGTACGCCGTGCGAACCCTTTACCCAGACTTTGCGATACGGCTCCGTCTCGTATCGAAAAACGGGCTACCCTTGAGCCGAACGGGTTACGAGACGCCATCGGCTCGTAAGTCCGCACAGTCGCAACTCGTACGGACGGGGAATCCACACCATGACCACCGCCGCGCCACCGCGCACATCCGACGCGATCCACCGCCGCCGCTGGGCGATCCTGGGCACCCTGATCCTCGCCCTGCTCGTCGTCGTCCTCGACAACTCGATCCTCAACGTGGCGATGAAGACGATCGCCCAGCCCGCCCCCACCGGCCTCGGCGCCAGCCAGAGCGACCTCGAGTGGGCGATCAACTCCTACACGCTGGTCTTCGCCGGCCTGCTCTTCACCGCCGGCCTGCTCGGCGACCGGCTCGGCCGCAAGTGGTCCCTGCTCGCCGGCATGGCCGTCTTCGGCATCGGCTCGCTGCTCTCCGCCGTCGCCGACAGCCCCGGCCAGCTCATCGCCTTCCGCGCGGTCATGGGCCTCGGCGGCGCCTTCGTGATGCCCGCCACCCTCGCCATCATCATGAACGTCTTCGACCGCAAGGAGCAGCCGAAGGCGATCGGCATCTGGGCCGGCGCGGTCGGCCTCGCCATCGCGATCGGCCCGATCACCGGCGGCCTGCTCATCGAGCACTTCTGGTGGGGCTCGGTCTTCCTCGTCAACGTGCCGATCGTGCTCGTCGCGCTGGTCGCCATGTCGCTGCTGGTGCCGAACTCCCGCGACCCCAAGCCCGGCAAGCTCGACCCGGTCGGCGTGCTGCTCTCCGTCATCGGCCTGGTCGCGCTGATCTACGGCATCATCAAGGGCGGCGAACTCGCCGACTTCACCGCCCCCGGGGCCTGGGTGCCGATCCTGGTCGGCGTGGTCGCCCTGGCCGCCTTCGTCCTCTTCGAGCGGCGCACCACCCACCCCGCCCTGGACGTCAGCTGGTTCCGCAACCGGGTGTTCTCCGCCTCCGTCGTCGTCATCGGCGTGGTCTTCTTCGCACTGATGGGCGTCTCCTTCTTCGGCGTCTTCTACACCCAGAGCGTCCGCGGCTACAGCGCCCTGCAGTCCGGCCTGCTGATGCTCCCGCTGGCCGCCGCCCAGATGGCCTTCGCCCCGCGCGCCCGGCTCGTCGTCGACCGCTTCGGCGTCCGCGCCACCTGCGCCGGCGGCATGGCCCTGATCGTGCTCGGCTTCCTCGGCTACCTGCTGCTCGGCACCACCACCCCGATCTGGGTGCTGGTCGTGATCGGCTTCGTCATGGGCGCCGGCATGGCCCACGTCATGCCCCCGGTCACCGTCGCCATCATGGGCTCGCTGCCCCGCGAGAAGGCCGGCGCCGGCTCCGCCATCAACAACACCTTCCGCCAGGTCGGCGGCTCGCTCGGCGTCGCCGTGCTCGGCGCCGTCCTGTCCACCGTCTACCGCGACGGCATGAGCGACCACCTCGCCCAGCTCCCGGCCGGCATCCGCGACAAGGCCGGCGAGTCCCTGGAGGCCACCCTCGCGATCGCCGAGCGCACCCACACCCAGGCCCTGGTCGCCCCCGCCGAGGACGCCTTCGTGCACGCCATGCACGTGGTCGCCGGCCTCTCCGCCGGCATCACCGCCCTCGGCGTGGTGCTCGCCCTGGTGCTCCTGCCCGGCAGGGCACCGGCCGGCCCGGCCGCCGTCCCCGCCCCGGCCGACGGTTCTCCGGCAGACAGCGAGCCGCGCCCGACCAGGGTTTGAGCCCGTCAGGAGAGAATGGCGCCATGCACACCGAACCGACCGTCTCGGAATGCGGCGTCGACGAGGACGGCCCCGCCGCGGAGCTCTGCGCCCCGCGTCGGGGCCGCCCGCGCAGCGAGGCGGCCGAGCAGGCCATCTTCGCCGCCGTCGAGGAGCTGATGGAGTCCGGCAGGAGCCTCTCCGAGCTGTCGATCGAGCGGATCGCGGCCGCCGCGGGCGTCGGCAAGGCCACCATCTACCGGCGCTGGCCCAACAAGGAGGCGCTGCTGGTCGAGGTCGTCGCCCGGCTGGAGTCGCCGCTGCCCGAGCCGGTCGGCGGCACCGTCCGCGAAGAGCTCGTCCGCATGGTCGACTACATGCGCAAGCGCGGCCTCGCCAAGCGCTCCCGCTGGATGCTCAAGTCCGCGCTCAGCCAGATGAACGCCTGGCCGGAGCTCCGCGAGGCCTACCAGGAACAGGTGGTCAAGCCCCGCCGCGAGCTGGCCCGGGCCATCGTGCGCCGCGGCATCGACGAGGGCGTGCTCCGCTCCGACCTCGACGTCGAGCTGGTCTGCGAGATCATCATCGGCCCGATCCTGCTGCGCACCGTGCTCTGGGACGAGGCCCCGCTGGACGACCCGGCGCTCGCCGAACAGATGGTGGACGCCGTCCTCAACGGGGTCGGCGCGCAGCCGTCCGGAGGGCATTCCCGCTGATCCGGGGCGTGCCGCAACCTTCGGGTGGCACGTGCGCGTCCATGCCGTCATAGGCTGAGCCGAGAATACGACCGGGCGTGTGCCGGGCGGTCCCACCGACCGCCGCACACGCCCGCCCGGCTCGGCCGGAGACAGGCACGGACCATCCCGGCGGTACGAGTGCATGCCGGGTGCGGAGGAGCGGGGCGCATGGTGCAGGCGGACGAGGCAGTGGCAGCGGCGGACGGCACACCGGCCCCGCCGGTCGGGGGCCGCCGCTGGCTGGACCCCCGCCGCGGCTGGGTCACCGCCGGGTTCGCCGTGCTCACGGCGCTGCTGCTGGCCTTCCACGCGGCCGTCCCCAACCGCTGGGGCAACCTCGGCAGCCTGCTGGAGACCTTCCTGCCCTGGCTGGGCCTGGCCGTGCCGGTGCTCCTCGCGGTCGGCCTGTGGCGCCGCTCGGCGACCGCGCTGACCGCGGTGCTGCTGCCCGTCATCGTCTGGCTCAACCTGTTCGGCGGCCTGCTGACCGACAAGAGCGGCGGCCGCGGCGACTTCACCGTGCTCACCCACAACGTGGCCGCCGCCAACAGCGACACGGCCGGCACCCTCACGCTGCTCAACGGCTCCGGCGCGCAGATCGTCGCCCTGGAGGAGCTCGCCCCGAGCGCCGTCGCCACCTACACCGAGGGCCTGGCCGCCCGCTACCCGCACCACGTCGTGCGGGGCACCGTCGGCCTGTGGTCGACGTACCCGATCGACGACGTCCACGAGGTCGACATCAAGATCGGCTGGACCCGCGCCTTCCGGGCCGAGGTCACCACGCCCCAGGGCCCGCTCGCCGTCTACGTCGCCCACCTGCCCTCGGTGCGGATCAAGTCCGAGAGCGGCTTCACCGCAGGCCGGCGCGACCACAGCGCACAGGCCCTCGGCGACGCCATCGAGGCCGAGCAGCTGAAGAAGGTCATCCTGCTCGGCGACCTCAACGGCACCATGAACGACCGCAGCCTGGCCCCGATCACCTCGCAGATGCGCTCCGCCCAGGGCGCCGCCGGCGACGGCTTCGGCTTCTCCTGGCCGGCCTCCTTCCCGATGGCCCGGATCGACCAGATCCTCAGCAAGGGCAAGCTCACGCCGACCGACTCCCGGGTGCTGCCCTCCGACGGCAGCGACCACCGCGCGATCACCGCCACCTACCGGTACTGACGCCGCCCGGTGCCGGTGCCGCTGCCGGCCCGTGTTCCACCGGCCCGTGTCGGTTCATCCCGTGCGACGATGGCTGGCATGGACGGACGCGACGTGGACCGCGCCCTCACCGCGGCACTGGGCGTGCTCATCCTCCACGAGGAGGACGACTGGTCCGTCACGGCCGGGCCGCTCACCTGGACGTGCCGCGAGACCGCCGTGCACGTCGCGCACGACCTGCTCGCCTACGCCGGCCAGCTCGCCGCCCGGCCCCGCGAGAGCTACCTGCCCTTCGACCTGGTGGTCCGCCGGCAAGCGCCGGTCGACGAGGTGCTGCAGGTCGTCCGGGCCGCCGGGGGCCTGCTGGTCGGGGCGCTCGCCGTTTCCGGGCCGGAGGCCAGGGCCTGGCACTGGGGCCCGTGCGACCCGTCCGGCTTCGCCGCCATGGGCGTCGCCGAGACCCTGCTGCACACCTGGGACATCACCCGCGGCCTCGGCGCCGAGTGGCACCCGCCCGCGTCACTGTGCGCCGCGGTGCTGACCCGGCTCTTCCCGGACGCCCCGGCCGGCGATCCGGCAGCCGTCCTGCTCTGGTGCACCGGGCGGGCCGCCCTGGCCGGGCGGCCCCGGCGCACCTCCTGGACCTGGCAGGCCTCCCTCGGCTGAGCCGCCCGCCGGAACCGCCCGCCGCGGCGCACCGCACGGGTCAGCCGCGCCGCCACCGGTTGGTGATCGGCAGCCGGCGGTCCCGGCCGAAGCCCTTGGCTGAGATCTTCGGGCCCGGCGGGTACTGCCGGCGCTTGTACTCGGCGGTGTCGACCAGCCGGACCACCCGGTCCACCACCTCGGGCGGGTAGCCCTTGGCGACGATCGCGTCCCGGCCGAGGTCGCCCTCGACGTACAGGTCGAGCACGGTGTCCAGCAGGTCGTAGTCGGGCAGCGAGTCGGTGTCGACCTGGTCCGGACGCAGCTCCGCGGACGGCGGCTTGCTGATGGTGTTCTCCGGGATCGGCGGCACCTCGCCGCGCGCCCCGGCCGCCTCGTTGCGCCACTTCGCGAGGCGGAAGATCAGCGACTTGTAGACGTCCTTGATCGGCCCGTACGCGCCCACCGAGTCGCCGTACAGCGTCGAGTAGCCGACCGCGAGCTCGCTCTTGTTGCCCGGCGCGAGGACGATGTGGCCCTCCTGGTTGGAGACCGCCATCAGCAGCGTGCCGCGCAGCCGGGACTGCAGGTTCTCCTCCGCCAGGCCGGTCAGCCCCAGCGAGCCCATGTAGGCGTCGAACATCGGGGCGATCGGCACGGTGCGGAAGTTCAGCCCGGTGCGCCGCGCCAGCTCGGCCGCATCGTCCTTGGAGTGCTCCGAGGAGTACCGGCTCGGCATCGAGATGCAGTGCACGTTCTCCGCGCCCACCGCGTCCACCGCGATCGCGGCGACCAGCGCCGAGTCGATACCGCCGGAGAGGCCGATCAGCACCGACTTGAAGCCGTTCTTCCGCACGTACGCCCGGGTGCCCTCGACCAGCGCGGCGTAGATCTCCGCCTCGTCGTCCAGCCGCGGCGCGATCTCCGCGGCGACCGGCTCGGCCGGGGCGGGCAGCGGCTCGCCGCCGAGGTCCACCCGCACCAGGTGCAGGCCGTCGGTGAGGATCAGCCCGTCGGTGTGCTCGGCCGAGGCGGCCGGCAGCTCCAGGTCGGTGAGCAGCAGCCTCTCCTCGAACTGCGGCGCGCGGGCCAGCACCTCGCCACCGGCCGAGACGACCACCGAGTCGCCGTCGAAGACCAGCTCGTCCTGGCCGCCGACCATGTTCAGGTACGCGAGGGTGCAGCCGGCCTCCTCGGCGCGGCGGCGCACCAGGTCGAGCCGGACGTCGTCCTTGTTCCGCTCGTACGGCGAGCCGTTGACCACCAGCAGCAGACCCGCCCCGACCTCGCCCGCCGCGGTGGCGCGGCCGCCGTCCTGCCAGATGTCCTCGCAGATCGCCAGCGCGACGTCCACGCCGTGCAGGGTCAGCACCACCAGCTGGTCGCCGGGGACGAAGTAGCGGTACTCGTCGAAGACGCCGTAGTTCGGCAGGTAGTGCTTGGCGAAGCGGGTGACCACCTCGCCACGGTGCAGCACCGCCGCGCAGTTCTGCGGGGAGCCGGCCGGGCGGTGCAGGCGCGGCGAGTCGTGGTCCGAGCGGCCCAGGTAGCCGACGACCACCGGCACCTCGCCGAGGCCCTCGGCCCGGAGCCGGGCGGCGAGTTCAACCAGGGCGGTGCGCGAGGCCTCCACGAAGGAGCCGCGCAGGGCGAGGTCCTCGACCGGGTAGCCGGTCAGGGCCATCTCGGGGAACGCGACCAGCTGGGCACCGGCATCGGCGGCCCGCCGGGTCCAGCGCACCACCTCGTCGCTGTTGCGGGCGATGTCGCCGACCCAGGGGTCGTTCTGGCACAGGGCGAGACGCAGATTCGGCATGCCCCGAGTGTAATCGTCTATCTGACGTTATGTCTCGGGGGGTCCCCCTCGGCGGCCGGTGTCCGCCCTGCGGTCGGTGACCACCCGAAGGTGGACGACGGGCGAAGATCCGACATGATGGGATCGGTTGCGGGACCACACGCCGCTCCGGCCACCGCCCCGTCGCCGCCGGGCGTAACACGGACGTAAAGAGCAGAGGTGAGACTGTCCCCATGGGCAAGCAGCAGGAGTTCGTGCTTCGCACGCTCGAAGAGCGTGACATCCGTTTTGTCCGGCTGTGGTTCACCGACGTCCTCGGGTTCCTCAAGTCGGTCGCAGTCGCGCCCGCCGAGCTGGAGCAGGCCTTCGAAGAAGGCATCGGCTTCGACGGCTCGGCGATCGAGGGCTTCGCCCGCGTCTACGAGTCCGACATGATCGCCAAGCCGGACCCGACCACCTTCCAGATACTGCCGTGGCGCTCCGAGACCCCGGGCACCGCGCGCATGTTCTGCGACATCCTCATGCCGGACGGCTCCCCGTCCTTCGCCGACCCGCGGTACGTGCTCAAGCGCACCCTGGAGAAGGCCTCCGACCTGGGCTTCACTTTCTACACCCACCCGGAGATCGAGTTCTTCCTGCTGAAGAACCTCCCCGGCGACGGCACCGCGCCCATCCCGGCCGACCAGTCCGGCTACTTCGACCACACTCCGCGCGGCGTCGGCCACGACTTCCGCCGCCAGGCCATCACCATGCTGGAGTCGATGGGCATCTCGGTGGAGTTCTCCCACCACGAGGGCGCCCCCGGCCAGCAGGAGATCGACCTGCGCTACGCCGACGCACTCTCCACCGCCGACAACATCATGACCTTCCGCCTGGTCATGAAGGAGGTCGCGCTGGAGCAGGGCGTGCACGCCAGCTTCATGCCCAAGCCGTTCTCCGACCACCCCGGCTCCGGCATGCACACCCACGTCTCCCTCTTCGAGGGCGACCGCAACGCCTTCCACGAGTCCGGCGCCGAGTACCAGCTCTCCAAGGTCGGCCGCTCCTTCATCGCCGGCCTGCTCAAGCACGCCGCCGAGACCGCCGCCGTCACCAACCAGTGGGTCAACTCCTACAAGCGCATCTGGGGCGGCTCGCAGCGCACCGCGGGCGCCGGCGGCGAGGCCCCCTCGTACATCTGCTGGGGCCACAACAACCGCTCCGCGCTGATCCGCGTCCCGATGTACAAGCCCGGCAAGCAGGGCTCCACCCGCGTCGAGGTCCGCTCCCTCGACACCGGCTGCAACCCCTACCTCGCCTACGCCGTCACCCTCGCCGCCGGCCTCAAGGGCATCGAGGAGGGCTACGAACTCCCGTCCGGCGCCGACGACGACGTGTGGGCCCTCACCGACGCCGAGCGGCGCGCCCTGGGCATCCAGCCCATGCCGCAGAACCTCGGCGAGGCCATCGACCTGATGCAGCGCAGCGAACTCGTCGCCGAGACCCTGGGCGAGCACGTCTTCGACTTCTTCCTGCGCAACAAGCGCCAGGAGTGGGAGGAGTACCGCTCCGAGGTCACCCCGTTCGAGCTGCGGAAGAACCTCCAGGTGCTGTAGCCGCAGGTCGGGGTCGATCCCATCGGGCCGGCGGACGTGCGTTCCGTCGGCCCGATGGGCGTTTCCGGGGCGGTTGCTCCTCCCGGGCCGTCTCCGGGCCCCGAGACCGTTCTGGTCGGCCCGGCGGGGTCCGCCATCTGCGGGGGAGTGGGTGCCGGGGTCGGGGCTCCGGCTTACTTTCGACGTAGCTCGGTTCCCATGACCCATACACACCGGAGTCCGGTATGGCTGACTACGAGGTGCACGCGCAGGCCGCGAGCGACATCCTGGCGCGGACCAAGATCACTGGAATCAACGCCACCAACGAGCTTCGCGCGCAGGTCGCGCAGGTCGAGGCGTTGCTGGCGCTCGCCGCCGCCATCGCGGGCCGACATGCGGCAGCGGCCCCACAACCGCCGCAGTACCCGCCCCGCATGGCCGACTGACCCCGCGTGCCGGTGGCCGGCCCACGGGGATCCTCGGGTCTCCGAGGGGTCTGAGGGCTGGGGATCGTGGGCCGGGCGGGTCAAGCTGATGGGGTGTCGGTGCTGGTGGGGGTGGGTCCGAGCGGTCGGGCCGGGAGTGGTGGCGTCGATATGATCGTCCCTGGTTCGAACAGGCTCGGGGGCGGGGAATGCGCGTGCGGGGACTGGCGTGGGCGGTCGTGGCGACTGCCGGGCTGGTGGCGGTGACGGGGTGTCGGACGGACGGGGAGGGCGCGGCGGACGTCGGGCGGCCGGCGCCACGGACCGCTGTTCCGGCGCCGGCCGCGTGCGCACCGTCCCCGGCCGCCGACGCGACGGAGGACCCGGCCGCGGAGACGGCGGCCGGCACCGTGGCGGAAACCGCGCCGGAGGAGGTCCGCTGCCTGCCGGGGGTGGCCCACGGGACGGTGCTCGTCCAGCCCTCGCCGGCCGGGCTGCCCCGCCGTTCGCTGATGGTGAGCGTGGTCGCCGGCGCCGACCAGGCGCAGACCTCGGAGCTCTGCCGCAGGCTCACCGAACTCGGTTACGGTCCGGGCGGCCGGCACGGGATGGAGCTGCTGAGCGTCGCCGGGCGCGGGTCCGCGGGGACCTATCTGTCGAGCTCGGGGACGTCCGGACGGGCCTGCCTGCAGGTGGCGTGAACCGCCGGTTCGCCGGGGCGACGCCGGTCAGGGTGCGTCGGGCAGGCCGCCGGGCGCCGGGCGCTGGATCATCACCAGGTCGGACTCCAGCCTGGCCGGGGTGCTGCCGCGCGGGCGCGAGTGGAAGGCGCCGTCGTTGACCGAGAGGTTCAGGATCGGGTAGGCGGCGAAGTCGGGGCCGACGCCGGTGTGGTCGGCGAAGGCGGCGGTGAGCCGGTTGCGGTCGGTGCCGATGTACCAGGTGGTGTTGTCGGCGCCGAAGCGGGCGCCGATGTAGATCCACTTGCCGGCGCCGACGCACGGCGCGGTGAAGACGGTGTCGCCGCTGCGGACGTGGTTGACGAACTCGATGCTCTCGGGGCGGTCGGCGTGCCATTCGAAGACGTCGACCTCGTTGTGGCCGTCCCGCCAGGTCCACAGGGCCGGCCAGGTGCCGGTGTCGGCCTGGGGCAGGCGCATGTGGGCGAGCAGGAAGTCCCCGGTGCGGACCTGGGTGCCGTTGCCGCCGGAGCTGCAGGAGTCGCCGGTGGTGAGCAGGCCGGTGTTCCAGGCGCCGTCCGGCCGCCGGGTGGCGGTGATGACGAGGTGGCCGGAGGCGGTCGACAGCGCCGAGGTGGTGAGCCGGTCGAGCTTCCAGGCGTTCGGGTTGTCGCTGCTGTCGGTGCACCGGGAGTAGGCGGCGGTCTGCCAGCCCCAGGTGCGCCCCGGACCGACGTCCAGGGTGGCGAAGGTGTCCATGAACACGACGCGGCTCGGGGCGGGGACGGCCCGGTGGGCCGCGGTGGTGCCGGGGGCTGCGGCGAGCGCGGCGGCCAGCAACAGGTTGAGCGGGTGCATGTCCCTCCTCGGACCGGGGGCCGTCCGGATGGCGGTCGGGCTCCGGTGGGTTTCACGATGCGTGGTCGGCGCGGCGGATGCCCGTATCCAGAGCTGACCGGATGAATTGACGGAGAGTCGCGGCGACTGTGCTGTGTGATGAGCTGACAGTCGACGAGCGCATGGTAAATCTGACTCATCCACCGGCCCGCACCATCTCCCCGGTCGGCCGGAGCCGTCGGACGAGATCCGTCCACGGACGGAGGGAACAGGAGGCAGAGGGAATGTACGGACTTGCCCACACCGGTGTCGCCTCACTCGCCATGCTGGCCATCGGGGGTGCGACGACCGCGGTCGGCGCGGCCGTGAAGTGGTTCGCGCGGCGGTGACGAATTCCGTCACCGTGCTGATTCCGGCACACAACGAGGCGGATTTCATCGCGGCCGCGGTGAAATCCGCTTTTCGTCAGACCGTGCCGCCGCAGAAAGTCCTCGTCATTGCAGATTCGTGCACGGACGACACGGCGCGGATCGCCGCGGAATGCGGCGCCGACGTGATCGAGGTCGGCTTCGCCAGCAAGCCCCGGTCGCTCAACCGCGCCCTGGAGCAGGTGGCGACCAGCCACGTGGCGCTCCTCGACGCCGACGGCTACTTCGCCTCCGAGCAGGTCTTCGAGACCTGCCTGCGGGTCATGGACGAGCGCGGCTACGGCGGTGTCTGCCTGTCCGTCACCCCGCACAGCAGCACCGGGCTCTTCCAGCGCTCCCGGGCCGTCGAGTGGGCCGCCGCGCACCGGGTCTCCCGCATCGTCGAGACCTGGCACGGCTGGGTCGCGGTGCTCTCCGGCTCGGCGGGCGTGTACCGGGCCGACGACCTGCGCGCGGTCGGCGGCTGGTCCACCGACAGCCTCTGCGAGGACGTCGAACTCGCCCTCAAGATGAACCGCCACGGACGCCCGGCCGGCTTCGTGCGCGGCGAGTTCGTCGCCGTCCGCGACCCGAGCGGCTGGCGCGATTACTGGGCGCAGACCCACCGCTGGGCCTCCGGCTGGGCCCAGGCCATCGACAAGCACAAGGGCCTGTTCTTCCGCAGCTGGGGCTTCACCAAGGTCTTCGGCGCGATGATGGTCGACAGCGTCCTGCTGGCCATGGGCTACGCCTCGCTGCTCTACCACCTGGCCACCGGCTTCACCGAGTTCGACGCGGTGCGCTGGTTCGGTTCGTGGTTCCTCGTCATGGTGGCGATCACCCTCACCACCGCCAGCCTGCAGCTCGGGGTCCGCCGGGCGCTCGCCTGCTACCCCGCGTACCTGCTGGTCGGCACCCTCGGCACCGCCTTCGCGCTCTGGGTGATGTTCCGCGAGTGGGTGCTCGGCCGGCACCTCGTCTCCTGGACGGGGCGCCAGCGCCGCCGCACCGTCGTCACCCCGATCTCCGACCGCCGCCGCCGCGCCCTCGGCCTGCTCGGCGCCGGCGCAGGCTGGGCCACCGCCCTGACCGGGACGCTGCGCGGCGACCCCGACCTCGCCGCCACCGGTATCGCCCTCGCCGTCGCGGTGCCGCTCGCGGCCCTCCCGTGGCGCCGGATCAGACGCACCCTGCTGCTCGCCTGAGCGGCGCCCCCGGGCGCGGGAACGCACCCCCGCCCGGGTCACGGGCCGGACGGGCCGCCGTCGACCGCGGCCCGTAGGCTCGTAGACGCGCACCCGCCGTACGGGGCCGCGAACATCGGGAGGGGCGATGTCGGTGGAAGAACGGACCGGCGGCCGGACCAGCCGCCTGGAGGTCCGGCTGGTCAGGCGCGGCTTCGAAGACCCGGACACGGCCGTCAGACGCCTCGCCGAACCGGCGCTGACCGGCCTCGCCGACGACTCCCTGCTGCTGGACTCGCTCGGCTCCACCGCCGACCCCGACCTCGCCCTGCTCGGCCTCGCCCGACTCCTGGAGGCCCTCGACGAGCCGGAGCGGCACACCCTGCGCGACACCCTCACCACCGCCAAACCGCTGCGCGACCGGCTGCTCGCCGTCCTCGGCGCCTCCGCGGCCCTCGGCGACCACCTGGCCCGCCACCCCGAGGACTGGCACGCCCTGGTCACCTTCGAGCAGCACGACATCCACCCCGGCCCGGCCGAGTTCCGCCGCGCCCTCGGCGAACGCGTGTGGGCCGCCGACCCGCACCGCCGCCCCGACGTGCTGCGCACCGCGTACCGCCGCTGCCTGCTCGCCATCGCCGCCCGCGACCTCACCGGCACCACCGACCTCCCGCAGGCCTCCGCCGAACTCGCCGACCTCGCCGGCGCCACCCTGCAGACCGCCCTGGACATCGCCTCCGCCGAGGACCCGGACGCCGCGGCCGCCTGCCGGCTCGCCGTGATCGGCATGGGCAAGTGCGGCGGCGGCGAGCTCAACTACGTCTCCGACGTGGACGTGATCTTCGTCGCCGAGCCGCGCGAGGAGACCGAGGAGCACCGCGCGGTGCAGGCCGCCACCCGGCTCGCCGCCCGGCTGATGCGGATCTGCTCCGACACCACCGGCGAGGGCGTCATCTGGCCGGTCGACGCCAACCTCCGCCCGGAGGGCCGCAACGGCCCGCTGGTGCGCACCCTCGCCAGCCACCTCGCCTACTACCAGCGCTGGGCCAAGACCTGGGAGTTCCAGGCCCTGCTCAAGGCCCGCCCGGTCGCCGGCGACGAGGAGCTCGGCGCCGCCTACACCGAGGCCATCGCCCCGCTGGTCTGGCAGGCCGCGGCCCGCGAGAACTTCGTCGCCGACGTCCAGCAGATGCGCCGCCGCGTCGTCGACTCCATCCCCGTCACCGAGCTCGACCGCCAGCTCAAGCTCGGCCCCGGCGGCCTGCGCGACGTCGAGTTCGCCGTCCAGCTGCTCCAGCTGGTGCACGGCCGCACCGACCCCTCGCTGCGCAGCGGCAACACCCTGCAGGCCCTGCAGGCCCTCAGCGCCGGCGGCTTCGTCGGCCGCGCCGACGCGGCGTCCCTCGACACCGCCTACCGCTTCCTGCGCTCGCTGGAGCACCGCATCCAGCTGCACAAGCTGCGCCGCACCCACCTCATGCCCACCGGCCAGGCCGACCAGCGCCGGCTCGCCCGCTCGCTCACCACCCTGATCAACGACGACACCCGGGCCGACCCGGTCGCCGCCCTGCAACGCGAGTGGAAGCGGCACACCGTCGAGGTCCGCCGGCTGCACGAGCGGCTCTTCTACCGGCCGCTGCTGGACGCGGTCGCGGAACTCCCCGCCGGCGCGGCCGGCCTGCGGCCCGACGCCGCCAAGGCCCGCCTGGAGGCCCTCGGCTACGCCGACCCGGCCGCCGCGCTGCGCCACCTGACGGCCCTCGCCGCCGGTGTCAGCCGCAAGGCCGCCATCCAGCGCACCCTGCTGCCGGTGCTGCTCGGCTGGTTCGCCGACTCCGCCGACCCGGACGCCGGACTGCTCAACTTCCGCCAGGTCTCCGACGCCCTCGGCCGCACCCCCTGGTACCTGCGGCTGCTGCGCGACGAGGGCGCCGCCGCCGAACAGCTCGCCCGGGTGCTCTCGGCCGGCCGGCTCGCGCCCGACCTGCTGCTGCGCGCCCCCGAGGCGGTCGCCATGCTCGGCGACCCGCAGGGCCTGGTGCCGCGCGGCCGGGCCGCCCTGGAGCAGGAGATCCTCGCCGCGGTCGGCCGGGCCGGGGACGCCGGGGCCGGCGTCGCGGCGGCCCGCGCCGTCCGCCGCCGGGAACTCTTCCGGACCTCCGCCGCCGATGTGCTCGGCCGCCTCGGCGACGACCCCGCCGAGGCCCTGGACACCGCCGCCGAGGCGCTCACCGCCCTCAACGCCGCCACCCTGCAGGGCGCCCTGCGCGCCTGCATCGCCGGCTGGGAGGCCCGCAACGGCGAACTGCCGACCCGGATCGCCGTGATCGCCATGGGCCGCTTCGGCGGCCACGAACTCGGCTACGGCTCCGACGCGGACGTCCTGCTCGTCCACGAACCGGTGCTGGAGGCCCTCGACGAGGACGCCGCCCGGGCCGCGCACGCCGTCTGCCACGAACTGCGCACCCTGCTCGCCGCCCCCTCCACCGAACCGCCGCTGCTGGTCGACGCCGACCTGCGGCCCGAGGGCCGCAACGGCCCGCTGGTGCGCACCCTCGCCTCGTACGCCGCCTACTACCGGCGCTGGTCGCACGTGTGGGAGAGCCAGGCACTGCTGCGCGCCGAACCGGTCGCCGGCGACGCCGACCTGGGGGAGCGGTTCCGCGCGCTGATCGACCCGCTGCGCTACCCCGGCGGCGGCGTCCCGGAGCGCGACCTGACGGAGATCCGGCGGATCAAGGCCAGGATCGAGTCCGAGCGCCTCCCGCGCGGTGCCGACCCCACCACCCACACCAAGATCGGCCGGGGCGGCCTCGCCGACGTCGAATGGGTGGTGCAGCTCGTCCAGCTCCAGCACGGTCACGAACTGCCGGGGCTGCGCACCACCCGCACCCGCGCGGCGCTGGCGGAGGCAGCCCGGGCCGGGCTGGTCACGGACGAGGACGCGACGGTGCTGGACGCCGCCTGGGTGCTGGCCTCCAGGGTGCGCAGCGCGGTCATGCTGGTGCGCGGCCGGCCCGGGGACAGCTTCCCCGGCGACGCCCGGGAGCTCTCCGGGGTGGCCCGCTACCTCGGCTACGGGGCCGGGCACTCCGGGGAGCTGGTGGACGACTACCGCCGCACCACCCGGCGGGCCCGCGCGGTGGTGGAGCGGCTGTTCTACGGCCCGTGACGGGGCCCGTGGCGGGCCGGTGACGGCCGCGGCCCGGCCGCGGGGCCGCGGTCAGTTGCGGCCGGCGCCGACCGGCGTCGTCCAGTGCACCGGCACGGTGACCGGCAGCTGCCGCCGCCCGCCCGGCACCCTGGGCAGCTGGTACGCCCAGACGTGGTAGATCAGCCGGGCGGCGAGGAAGCCGACCGCGAGGCAGGCCACGCCGCCGACGGCGTCCATCCAGAAATGGTTGGCGGTCGAGACGATCACGACCAGGGTGGCCACCGGATAGGCCAGGCCGAGCGCCCGCACCCAGGTGCGGCGGGCCAGGAAGAAGATCGTCAGACCGCACCAGAGCGACCAGCCGATGTGCATCGAGGGCATCGCCGCGTACTGGTTGGAGACGTGCGCCGCCGGGCCGGAGGCCATCGACCCCCAGGTGTGGTGGGCGGCGACGGTGTCGACGAAGTTGCCGCCGGTCATCAGCCGGGGCGGTGCCAGCGGGAAGCAGTAGAAGCCCACCAAGGCGATGCCGGTGGTCACGAAGAGGACTGTCCGGGTGGCCGCGTAGCGGCCCGGATGCCTGCGGTAGAGCCAGACCAGCACGCCGATCGTCACGATGAAGTGCAGGGTCGCGTAGTAGTAGTTCATACCGACGATCAACCACTCGACCCGGTCGACGGTGTGGTTGACCGCCCGCTCTATGCCGACGCCGATGGCACGCTCGAAGCGCCACACCCAGTCGGCGTGCCGCTGGGCGATCGAGGCCTGCTCCGGGACGGCGTTGCGGACCAGCGAGTACAGCCAGTAGCTGATGCCGATCAGCGCCAGCTCGAACCAGAGCCGGGGCCGGGCGGGGGAACGCCGCTGCGAGCGGACCCGGGCGCGGAGCGCGGCGGAGCGCGTACGGGCGGCGCTGGTGGCTCCGTCCGGCAGCGAGACCCGATGGGTGTCCTCGCCCGGGACGGAACCGCCGGTGGTCGCCGCGCCGGCGCGGTCGGCGGCGGCTGCGTGGATCTCGGTCGGTTCCCCCATGGACGAGAAGTCTGCCAGACGTCCCGTGGCCGTCCGCTCATCCTCTGGTCGGGGATTCTTCACCGGCTGTCCCCCTGCGGTCGGAGGGGGAGTGAGCCTGGGGGGACGCATGCAATCCATTGTTGCGTGTGCGCATCACCGGGGTCGACCCGGGGGATCCCTCGCGAGCCGAAGAGCGCGCCGGTGCCGGGCCGGAAGGGCCGGAAGGGGCAGAAGGGCCCGATGGGCCCGATGGGCCCGGAGGCGAGTGACGAGAGGCGGGGTAGCCCGTCGGGTGCTGTCAGGCTCCGGACCGGGTCCTCCGGACCCGACGGGCGGCCATCCCCGTGCAACGTGCCCGGTATCCGGCGGTACTCCCCGGGCACGGATACGACTCTGCGGTCTCGGCAACGGTTCGGTCAAGAGGTTGGTTGCAACATTTTCTGCATCTTGCTGAAACATCTTGCAGCGCGCTAGCGTCCACGCCACCTCAACTCAATGACGAACGAGCCGCCCCAAGGGAGCCCGCTGTGGCCGATGTCCAGCCCCGCCGTTCTCGGAGCACCACCCCGTACCGCAGACCCCGCCGAGCAGCCGTCCTGCTGGCCGCGTCCCTGATCTCCGCCACCCTCGGTTCGGCTCCGCTGGCCGCCGCCGCGGCCCCGCCCGCCCCGCCCTCCGACGCCGCGCTCGCCGCCACCGCCGGCCGGCACGACCTCACGCGGGAGCAGTTCTACTTCGTCCTTCCCGACCGCTTCGCCAACGGAAACACCGCGAACGACACCGGGGGCATCACCGGCGGCCGCCTCGACAACGGCCTCGACCCCGCGGACAAGGGCTTCTACCACGGCGGCGACCTGCAGGGTCTGATCGACAAGCTGGACTACATAGAGGACCTCGGCACCACCGCCATCTGGATGGCGCCGATCTTCAAGAACAAGCCCGTCCAGGGCACCGGCGCCGACGCCTCGGCCGGCTACCACGGGTACTGGATCACCGACTTCACCCAGGTCGACCCGCACTTCGGCACCAACGACCAGCTCAAGGAGCTGATCCGCAAGGCGCACGCCAAGGGCATCAAGGTCTTCTTCGACGTCATCACCAACCACACCGCCGACGTCGTCGACTTCGCCGAGCACAGCTACGACTACCGCTCGGCCGGCGCCTACCCGACCCTGGACGCGGACGGCAACCCGGTCGACGAGACCGCCGTCGCCGACGCCGGCACCGCCTGGCCGAAGATCACCAAGGACTCGTTCCCCTACACCCCGGTGCTGCGCTCCCCGGCCGACGCGAACGCCAAGACCCCGTCCTGGCTGAACGACCCCTCGCTCTACCACAACCGCGGCAACTCGACCTTCGTCGGCGAGTCCTCCACCGAGGGCGACTTCTCCGGCCTGGACGACCTGGACACCCAGAACCCCAAGGTCGTCGACGGCATGAAGAAGATCTACCAGACCTGGGTCGCGGAGGCCGGTGTCGACGGCTTCCGGATCGACACCGTCAAGCACGTCAACATGGCGTTCTGGCAGAACTGGGCACCCGCGCTCAAGCAGTTCGCCGCCCAGCGCGGCAACAAGGACTTCTTCATGTTCGGCGAGGTCTACTCCGCCGACCCGTCCGTCACCGCGCCCTACGTCACCAAGGGCAAGCTGCAGGCCACCCTGGACTTCGCCTTCCAGGACGCGGCCCGCCGGTTCGTCTCGCAGAACGGCTCCGCCAAGTCCCTCGCCGAGCTGTACGCGCAGGACTACCGCTACACCACCGGCTCCACCGACGCCCACGAGCTGCCGACCTTCCTCGGCAACCACGACATGGGCCGCTTCGGCAGCTTCCTGCAGAGCGACAACCCGGGCGCGAGCCAGGATCTGCTGCTCAAGAAGGACCTGCTCGCCAACGAGCTGCAGTTCCTCACCCGCGGCCAGCCGGTCGTCTACTACGGCGACGAGCAGGGCTTCACCGGCGCCGGCGGCGACAAGGACGCCCGGCAGGACATGTTCGCGTCCAAGACCCCCTCGTACAACGCCGACAACGTGATCGGCGGCTCCAAGGGCTCCGCCGACCGCTACGGCAAGCACGGCGCGCTGTACGAGGGCATCTCCGACCTCGCCTCGCTGCGCGAGGCCCACCCGGCGCTCGCCGACGGAGCCCAGATCGAGCGGTACGCCGCCGACGGGCCCGGCGTGTACGCCTTCTCCCGGATCGACGCCAAGCAGCAGGTCGAGTACCTGGTCGCGGTGAACAACTCCGCCGAGCCGAAGACCGTCGCCCTGGACACCTACTCGGCCGGCATGGACTTCCGCCCGGTCTACCCGGCCGCCGGCCCCAAGGCCACCACCGGCGCCGACCGGAAGCTCACCGTCACCGTCCCGCCGATGTCCTCGGTGGTCTGGAAGGCGGCCGGCAAGCTCGCCAAGCCCGCCGCCGGCCCGCAGATCACCCTGCAGGCGCCCGCCGACGGCGCGACCGGCACCGTCACCGTCGGCGCCCAGGTGCCCGGCGGCGGCTTCGACCGGGTCACCTTCGCCGCGCAGGTCGGCACCGGCCCCTGGCAGGTCCTCGGCACCGCCGACAACGGCAGCTTCAAGGTCACCCAGGACGTCTCCGCGGCCGCCCCCGGCACCGTCGTCCGCTACAAGGCCGTCGTCCAGGACTCGGCCGGCCGCCTCGCCTCCACCACCGGCTCCTTCACCACCGGCGCCCCGGTGCCGCAGCAGGCCCCGAGCGCCACCTCCCGCCCCTACGCGGTCGTCCACTACCAGCGCAAGAACGGCGACTACGACGGCTGGAACCTCTACGCCTGGGGCGACCTCGCCGACGGCGAGTCCACGACCTGGCCGGCCGGGCACGGCTTCGTCGGCCGGGACGCCTACGGCGCCTTCGCCTACGTGAAGCTGAAGACCGGCGCCTCCGACGTCGGCTTCGTCGTGGAGAACAACGGCACCAAGGACGTCGACACCGACCGCCACATCGACCTCGGCACCACCGGCGAGGTGTGGATCAAGGAGGGCGACCCGACCGTCCGCACCGCAGACCCCGACCCGGCGGTGCCGGTGAAGGAGAACACCGCGGTCATCCACTACCACCGCGCGGACGGCAACTACGACGGCTGGGGCCTGCACGACTGGACGGGCGCCGCCACCCCCACCGACTGGGGCAGCCCGCTGATGCCCGCCCGCAAGGACGCCTACGGCGCGGTCTTCGAGGTGCCGCTGGCCGCGGGCGCGACCAGCCTCAGCTACATCATCCACAACGGCAACGACAAGGACCTCCCGCAGGACCAGTCCCTGAACTTCGCCACCAGCGGGCGGGAGGTCTGGGTCCTCGGCGGCCAGGAGGGCTACCTGCTGCCGCAGGCCTCCGGCAGCTCCTCGCAGGTCGACCTGACCTCCGCGCGCGCCCAGTGGATCGACGCCAGGACGGTGGTCGTCCCGGCCAACTACGGCGCCGCCGACACCGCCCTGAACGGCGGCACCAGCGCCCAGCTGATCTACGACCCGGCCGGCGGCATCACCGCCGACAAGGGCGTGCTCAGCAAGCCCGGCCAGTGGATCCGGCTCAACCCCGGCACCCTGACCGCCGCGCAGAAGGCCGCCTTCCCCCACCTGGCCGGCTACCGTGCCTTCACCGTCGACAGCCGCGACACGGGCCGGATCACCCAGGCCCTGCGCAGCCAGCTGCTCTTCACCGAGCACCTGCCGAGCGGCGCCGCCGTCGCCGCCACCGGCGTCCAGATCCCCGGTGTGCTCGACGACCTGTACGCCGCGAAGGCCGCCCAGGCCCAGCTCGGCCCGGTCTACAGCGGCCGCAAGGAGAGCGGCTGGTTCGGCGACGACAACCGCAGGGTCACCCTGTCGCTGTGGGCGCCGACCGCCACCGAGGTCGCCGTCCAGCTCTTCGACAAGGCCACCGGCGGCACCGCGAAGACCGTGCCGCTCGAGCGGGACGACGCCACCGGTGTCTGGTCGCTCACCCGCGACCACGACGACCTGGACGGCAAGTACTACACCTTCCAGGTCAAGGTCTGGGCCCCCAGCGTGCAGCAGACGGTCACCAACACCGTCACCGACCCGTACGCCGTCGCGCTCTCCACCGACTCCAAGCGCAGCCTGATCGCCGACCTCTCCGCGCAGAGCACCAAGCCCAAGGGCTGGGACCGGCACCGCAGCCCGGAGGCGATCCCGGTCGCCAAGCAGCAGATCCAGGAACTGCACGTCCGCGACTTCTCCAGCGCCGACACCACCGTGCCGGCCGACGAGCGCGGCACCTACCTGGCGTTCACGCAGTCCACGTCGGCCGGCATGCAGCACCTGCGCGACCTCGCCAAGGCCGGCGTCACCACGATCCACCTGCTGCCGACCTTCGACATCGCCACCATCCGCGAGAACCGGGCCGACCAGAAGCTGCCCGCCTGCGACCTCGCCTCGCTCGCCGCCGACAGCGACAAGCAGCAGGAGTGCGTCGCCGCCGTCCAGGCCGACGACGCCTACAACTGGGGCTACGACCCGCTGCACTACACGGTGCCCGAGGGCTCCTACGCCACCGACCCCAACGGCACCGCCCGCACCGTGCAGTTCCGCGAGATGGTGCAGGCCATGCACGACGCCGGCCTGCGGGTCGTCCTCGACGTGGTCTACAACCACACCGCCGCCGCCGGCCAGGACGAGCACTCGGTGCTCGACAAGGTCGTCCCCGGCTACTACCAGCGGCTCTCCGACACCGGCAAGGTCACCACGGACAGCTGCTGCGCCGACACCGCGCCCGAGCACGCCATGATGAACAAGCTGGTCGTCGACTCGGTCGTCACCTGGGCCCGGCAGTACCGCGTCGACGGCTTCCGCTTCGACCTGATGGGCATCGACCCGAAGTCGACCATGCTGGACGTGCAGTCCGCGCTGCGCGGCCTGACCCCGCAGAAGGACGGCGTCGACGGGAAGAACATCTTCCTGTACGGCGAGGGCTGGAACTTCGGCGTGGTCGCCAACGACGCCCGCTTCGTCCAGGCCACCCAGACCAACATGGCCGGCACCGGCATCGCCACCTTCAACGACCGGATCCGCGACGCCGCCCGCGGCGGCAACTTCATGCTCTCCTCGGCGCCCCAGCAGGGCTTCGCGTCCGGCCTGTTCACCGACCCCAACGGCTCGGCGGACAACGGGACCCCGGCCGAGCAGAAGGCCCGCCTGCTGCACCAGATGGACCAGGTCAAGGTCGGCCTCACCGGCAACCTGGCCGGCTACTCCTTCACCGACAGCAGCGGAAGGACCGTCACCGGCAAGGCCGTCGACTACAACGGCGCCCCCACCGGCTACGCCGCACAGCCCGGCGAGGCCGTCGAGTACCTCGACGCGCACGACAACGCCGACCTGTTCGACGCCCTCGCCTACAAGCTGCCCGTCGGCACCTCGCCCGCCGACCGGGCCCGGATGCAGGCGCTCGGCCTGTCGCTCACCGCGCTGAGCCAGGGCCCGGGCTTCGCCCAGGCCGGCAGCGACCTGCTGCGCTCCAAGTCGCTGGACGCCAACGCCTTCGACTCCGGCGACTGGTTCAACGCCATCCACTGGGACTGCACCCAGGGCAACGGCTGGGGCCGCGGCCTGCCGATGGCCGCCGACAACAAGTCGATGTGGCCGACCGCCAAGTCGCTGCTGGCCGACCCGAAGCTCGCCGTCGGCTGCAACGAGACCAACGCCTCGACCTCGATGTACCAGCAGTTCCTGCGGATCCGGCAGTCCTCGTCGCTGTTCGCCCTGACCACCGCCGCCGACGTGCAGAAGCGGCTGTCCTTCCCGCTCTCCGGCACCGCCGGCGAGGCCCCCGGTGTGATCACCATGCACCTGGACGGCACCGGCCTGCGCGGCGCCGAGAAGGGCATCACCGTGGTCTTCAACGCCACGCCCACCGCCCAGCAGCAGACCCTGGCCGCCCTCCGGGGCACCGGCCAGGCGCTGCACCGGGTGCAGGCCGACGGCGCGGACCCGGTGGTGAAGCAGTCCGCCTTCGACCCGGCCACCGGCACCTTCACGGTGCCGGCCCGCACCGTGGCGGTGTTCGTCCAGCACTGACGGAACGTCCGTAGGCAGAAGGGGCTCCGCGGCCATGCGGGGCCCCTTCCGCATTGGCCGAAAACCGCCCTACGGCGACGGGATGGCGTGCCGGGACCGCTGCCGGACGACGGGTTCGCACACCCACCGGCCCGGTCACCGGGCCGGTCGGAGCCAATGAGACCGGTTGTCAGCCGGCCGCCGGCGCGGCGGAGGTCCGCCGAGCCGATCGAGGCGACTTCCCGTCAGGCGTTAACGCCCGTTGGCGTTTCCTGGCCATCTTGGTGGCATGCATCTGTCACTCTCAGGTCGTTTGCTGCCACGATTCCTCCGGCCGCAAGCGGGCTGGACCCCAACCCCCCGGTGCGGCCGCACCAACGACATGTAAAGCGCCTCCGCAACACCTGCACGGCCCCCACTTGCACCGCACCCGTGCCGCGCACCCACCGGCCGGGCCCCCGCTGCGCCGCAACCCCGCGGCCCAGGTTCTCTCCACCGCTCGTGACCCCGCGACCGGTCGGAAAAGGAGTCCGCATGTCCCGCTACACCCCTGCCCGGGTGAGTATGGCCGCGCTGGCGGCCACCACTGCACTGCTGGTGACCGGTATCCCGGTCGTGGCGAACGCCGCCCCCTCCGCCCCTTCGGCCGTGGCCCCGCAGGCGGCGCTCAACCGCGCCCAGCTGCTCTCCGACGCCGGCCAGCTCAGCGCCGCCGTCGCCCAGACGCTCGGCCTCGGCGCGCAGGAGAAGCTCGTCGCCAAGGACGCGATCGTGGACGCGGACGGCAGCCGCCACCTGCGGTACGAGCGCACCTACGCCGGACTCCCGGTCCTCGGCGGCGACCTGGTCGTGCACCAGAGCGCGGCCGGCGTGACCAAGAGCGTGGACAAGGCCACCCAGGCCGCCCTGACCGGTGTGAACACCACGCCCAAGCTGGCCGCGCCGAAGGCCCAGGCCACCGCGCTGGCCGCCGAGTCGGGCTCCGCCCTGGACACCGCCCCGCGGCTGGTCGTCTGGGCCGCCGACGGCTCCCCGCGCCTCGCCTGGGAGACCGTCGTCTCCGGCACCGAGTCGGACGGCACCCCGAGCCGGATGCACGTCGTCACCGACGCCTCCACCGGCAACGTGATCCAGAAGTTCGAGGGCATCAAGACCGGTACCGGCACCGGTGTCTTCGTCGGCAACGTCACCATCGGCACCACGCTGTCCGGTTCGACGTACCAGATGAAGGACGCCGCCCGCGGCAACGGCTACACCACCAACCTGAACCACGGCACCTCCGGCACCGGCACCCTCTACAGCAAGTCCACCGACACCTGGGGCAACGGCCAGGCCTCCAACGGCGAGTCCGCCGCGGTCGACGCCCACTACGGCGTCGCGGCCACCTGGGACTACTTCAAGAACATCCACGGCCGCAACGGCATCAAGAACGACGGCGTCGGCGCCTACAGCCGCGTGCACTACGGCAACAACTACGTGAACGCGTTCTGGGACGACGGCTGCTTCTGCATGACCTACGGCGACGGCTCGGGCAACAACGCCCCACTGACCGAACTCGACGTGGCCGGCCACGAGATGAGCCACGGCGTCACCGCCAACACCGCCAACCTCAACTACTCCGGCGAGTCGGGCGGCCTCAACGAGGCCACCTCCGACATCTTCGGCAGCATGGTCGAGTTCTACGCCAACATCCCGTCGGACAACCCCGACTACCTCATCGGCGAGCTCATCAACATCAACGGCGACGGCACGCCGCTGCGCTACATGGACAAGCCCTCCAAGGACGGCAGCTCGGCCGACTCCTGGTACTCGGGCGTCGGCAACCTGGACGTCCACTACTCGTCCGGTGTCGCCAACCACTTCTTCTACCTGCTGTCCGAGGGCAGCGGCGCCAAGGTCATCAACGGCGTCAGCTACAACTCGCCCACGGTCAACAACATCGCCGTCACCGGCATCACCCGGGACAAGGCCGCGAAGATCTGGTACCGCGCGCTGAGCGTCTACATGACCTCGACCACCAACTACGCGGCCGCCCGCACCGCCACCCTCAACGCCGCCACCGACCTGTACGGCAACGGCAGCGCCGAGTACAACGCGGTCGCCACCGCCTGGGCCGCCGTCAACGTCGGCTCGCTGCCCAGCGGCACGGTCACCGTGACCAACCCGGGCAACCAGAGCACCAAGGTCAACAACAGCGCCAGCCTGCAGATCCAGGCCAGCGGCGGCACCGCCCCGCTGACCTTCAGCGCCACCGGCCTGCCCACCGGCCTGTCCATCAGCAGCTCCGGCCTGATCAGCGGCACCGCGACCACCGCGGGCACGTACAACGTGACGGTGACCGCCAAGGACGCCGCCAACAAGACCGGCACCACCAGCTTCACCTGGACGGTCAGCACCACCGGCGGCAACTGCACCCCGGCGCAGCTGCTCGGCAACGCCGGGTTCGAGTCCGGCAACACCACCTGGACCTCCACCAGCGGTGTCGTCGACAACTCCGCCTCCCAGGCCTCGCACAGCGGCTCCTGGAAGGCCTGGCTGAACGGCTACGGCTCCAGCCACACCGACAGCCTCTCGCAGACGGTGACCATCCCGGCCAGCTGCAAGGCCACCCTGAGCTACTGGCTGCACATCGACACGGCGGAGACCACCACCTCCACCGCGTACGACAAGCTGACCGTCACGGTCAACGGCACCACCGTCGCCTCGTACTCGAACCTCAACAAGGCGACCGGCTACAGCCAGAAGACGATCGACCTGTCGGCCTACGCCGGCCAGACCGTCACCCTGAAGTTCAACGGCGTGGAGGACTCCTCGCTGCAGACCAGCTTCGTGATCGACGACACCTCGATCCAGACCAGCTGAGTCTGATCCGGCAGTGAGCGAGGGCCCGGCGGCCACGGCCGCCGGGCCCTCGCGCGTCCCCGCCCCGATCTCGCGGTGTGAGACTCCGGAAACCCCCGCGCAACACGAAACACCGCGGAAACACGGGCGTCCGCGACGGGAAATACGCCGCGGACAGACTCTCCCGACCGGCGCGCCCCCCACCACCCGCAGGCGCGTTGCACGGGAAGGTTCCGCATGCTGCTCGCTGACTCCACGGCCGGCCTCGACACCGGCGACACCGCCTGGCTGCTGGCCAGCACCGCGCTCGTCCTGCTGATGACCCCGGGACTGGCCCTGTTCTACGGCGGCATGGTCCGCACCAAGAGCGTGCTCAACATGATCATGATGAGCTTCGTGTCGATCGCCGTCGTGACGGTGGTCTGGCTGGTGGCCGGCTACTCCCTCGCCTTCGGCCCGGACGCCGGCGGCTGGGGCCTGATCGGCAACCTCGACCACCTCGGCATGGCCGGCATCACCCCGGGCAGCCTCACCGGCCACGTGCCGACCCTGCTCTTCGCGACCTTCCAGCTCACCTTCGCGATCATCACGGCGGCGCTGATCAGCGGCGCCGTCGCCGACCGCACCCGGTTCGGTGCCTGGGTGGCCTTCACCGCCGCCTGGACCCTGCTGGTCTACGTGCCGGTCGCACACTGGGTCTTCTCGCCCGACGGCTGGGTGCTGGCGAAGCTCGGCGCACTGGACTACGCCGGCGGCACCGTGGTCGAGGTCAACTCCGGTGCCAGCGGCCTCGCCCTGGCCCTGCTGCTCGGCCCGCGCCTGGGCTTCCGCAAGGAGGCCATGCGGCCGCACAACCTGCCGCTGGTGCTGCTGGGCGCCGGCCTGCTCTGGTTCGGCTGGTTCGGCTTCAACGCGGGCTCCGCGCTCGGCGCCAACGGCACCGCCGCGGCCGTCCTGCTCAACACCCAGGCGGCCGGCTGCACCGGCCTGCTGGGCTGGCTGCTGGTGGAGAAGCGCCGCGACGGCCACGCCACCACGCTCGGCGCCGCCTCCGGCGCGGTGGCCGGACTGGTCGCGATCACCCCCTCCTGCGGCAGCGTCGACCTGCTGGGCGCGCTGGCGATCGGCCTGGCCGCCGGCGTGGTCTGCTCCTACGCGGTGAGCTGGAAGTTCCGCTTCGGCTACGACGACTCCCTGGACGTGGTGGGCGTCCACCTGGTGGCCGGCGTCATCGGCACGGTGCTGATCGGCGTCTTCGCCTCCGCCGTGATGACCGGAGGCCCGGTCGGACTGCTGCACGGCGGCCCCACCCTGATCGGCAGGCAGCTGCTCGCGGTGCTGGCGGTGGGCGCGTACGCCTTCGCCGCCACCTACGGCATCGGGAAGGCGATCGACCGCCTGATGGGCCTGCGCGCCTCCGCCGAGCACGAACTGACCGGCCTGGACCTCGCCGTGCACGCCGAGACGGCGTACGATCACGGCGTCCTGGGCCACGGCACGACGGCCCACGCCACCGTGCTGGCACAGCACCCGTCCGACAAGGCCGCCACCGTATGAAGCTGATCACCGCCATCGTCAAGCCGTTCAAGCTGGACGAGGTCAAGACCGCGCTCCAGGAGCGCGGGGTGCACGGGCTCACGGTCACCGAGGCGAGCGGCTACGGGCGCCAGCACGGCCACACCGAGGTCTACCGCGGCGCCGAGTACCGGATCGACCTGGTGCCCAAGGTGCGGATCGAGGTCGTCGTCGAGGACGAGGACGCCGAGGACGTGATGGAGACCATCGTCGCCGCCGCCCGCACCGGCAAGATCGGCGACGGCAAGGTGTGGTGCGTGCCGGTGGACGGCATCGTCCGCGTCCGGACCGGCGAGCGCGGGCCGGACGCGGTCTGACCCGTCCTCACTCCTGGATGGTGGAGGCCCGGTTGGCGCCGTCCTTGGCGGTGTCGACCGGGATCCGCAGGCTCCACAGCGGGGACTTGGCGACGTCGCCCCAGAACTTCGACGTCTGCGGCGGCTCCGGCCGGGTGCGGGTGATGGCCTGGCCACTGTTGGCGGCGCGGACCTGCCCGCTGTAGACGGCCAGCTCGACGGCCGAGCCGTCCTTCCGCCTGACCAGGATCCGGTAGCTGTGGGGGAGCTCGTCGCCGGGGAACGACAGCGGGTACACCTTCGCCCCCTCGGGCTGGTTGATGCAGGCGAGGGCCTGCGGGCTCTTGCCTTCCGGGCAGACGTCCTTCACCCAGTCCTTCCTGAGTTCCACGGTGACGGTGCTGGGCAGGTGGTCGCCGAAGTCCACGTCGACCCGCATCATGGCGGACTGGTCCTGGCGGCCGCTGCCGGTGAACGAAGTGAACCTGGTCGAGTCGGGCAGCAGTTCGGCGAGGACGCCGAGCAGGCCGGCACCGGTGGTGGCGACCTTGCCGTTCACCGGGGGGTCGGTCGGGCCGAGGACGCCCGGGGCGGCCGAGCTCGCGACCGGGGCCGCGGGTGCCTGACCGTGCGGGGCGCCGTCGGGGCCGAACGCGGCCACCCCGCCGGTGAGCAGGGCCACCGCGGCCGTGGCGCCCACGACCTGGAGGATGCGCCGGCGGCGGCGCAGCCGGCGGCCGCGGGTGGCGGCCTCGGCGACGATGGTCTGAACGGGGACGTGGATGTGTTCGGCGCCCGCGCCGAGCAGCCTGCTGAGGTCGTCTTCGATGTCCATGGTGCGCACTCCGGGAGCTGTGAAGGGGCGGGGAGGAGTCAGAGCCGGAAGAGGAGTTCGCGGTCCTCGCCGAGGATCTCCCGAAGCCGGGCCAGGGAACGGGTGTTGAGGCTCTTCACCGCGCCGGCGGAGATGCCCATCATCTCGGCGACCGCCTCGATGCTGTGGTCCTCCAGGTACCGCAGGACCACCACCGCCCGGTTGCGGGGCGGGAGTTGGCCGAGCGCGGCGGTGAGCGTGAGCCTCAGGTCGCTGCCGTGGCCGGCCGGCTGCGGGTTGTCGGGCATCTCGGCGAGCACGACCTCGGTGGAGCGCTTGAGGCGGCGTTGCGAGAGGTAGGTGCGCAGCAGGACGGTCCGGGCGTAGGCGTCGAGCCCGGGTTCGTCCTCTCGTCGGCGCAGTCGCGGCCAGATGGCGAACATCTTGGCCAGCGTCGTCTGGACGAGGTCCTGGGCCTGGTGCCAGTCCCCGCACATGAGGTACGCGACCTGGAAGAGCCTGCGCGTGCGGGAGCTCGCGAACTCCTCGAATTCGAGTGCTCTCTGCATACCGTCGTCCCCCGGTGTGTCCGATTGTCGTGCTGTTGGCGTCCCCCTCTTAGACGCGACGGGGTCCGGAGGAGGTATCAAGGGAATCGGCGGATGTTACCGGCGAGTCCGATTCGTTGTCTTCCACACTCTTGACGCTCCGTTCACGCCCGCCGTAAATTCGGCGCGCTGAAAGTTTCCTGCAAGTTTCAGCGGTCTTGCAGAAACTTGAAGCAGCGGGTCCGCGTCGACGGCGTATCGCGGTCGCGCCCCCACTCCTGCACCACCGCCCGCCACCCCTACGCCGCGGGCGGCCCTGGCTCACCCCCACCCAGCCCCAGGAGACACCGTGGTCACCACCGTCAGCGCAGGCCGTCGCGGCCGCGCGATCGGCGCACTCACCGCGTCCGCCGCCCTGGCCCTCTCAATCGGCGCCGGTCTTTCGATCGCCCCCACCGCCGAGGCCACCCCGCCCAGCACCAAGGACGTCACCGCCACTCTCTTCGAGTGGAAGTTCGACTCCGTCGCCAGGGCCTGCACCGACACGCTCGGCCCCAAGGGATACGGCTTCGTCGAGGTCTCGCCGCCCCAGGAGCACATCCAGGGCGCCCAGTGGTGGACCTCCTACCAGCCGGTCAGCTACAAGATCGCCGGACGGCTCGGCGACCGCACCGCCTTCCAGTCCATGGTGAACACCTGCCACGCGGCGGGCGTCAAGGTGATCGCCGACTCGGTGGTCAACCACATGTCGGCCGGCTCCGGGACTGGCACCGGCGGCACCAACTACACCAAGTACAACTACCCGGGCTACTACCAGGACCAGGACTTCCACTCCTGCCGCCAGGCGATCAGCAACTACAGCGACCGCTCCAACGTGCAGAACTGCGAACTGGTCAACCTGTCCGACCTCAACACCGGCTCCACGTACGTCCAGCAGACCATCGCCAACTACCTGAGCGACCTGCTCACCCTCGGCGTGGACGGCTTCCGGATCGACGCCGCCAAGCACATCGCCGCCTCCGACCTGGCCGGCATCAAGGCCAAGATGAGCAACCCGAACGCCTACTGGGTCAGCGAGGTCATCTACGGCGCCGGCGAGCCCGTCCAGCCCTCCGAGTACACCGGCCTCGGCGACGTCGACGAGTTCCGCTCCGGCACCTGGCTGAAGAGCGCCTTCAACGGCGGGAGGATCTCCGACCTGTCCACCTGGGGCAACGGCCTGCTGGCGAGCAACCAGGCCCGCACCTTCGTCGACAACTGGGACACCGAGCGCAACGGCTCGACGCTCACCTACAAGTACGGCTCCGCGTACACGCTGGCCAACGTCTTCATGCTGGCCCACCCCTACGGCTCGCCGAACGTCTACTCCGGCTACGCCTTCACCAACAACGACGACGGCCCGCCGAACGGCGGCACGGTCAACGCCTGCTACAGCGACGGCTGGAACTGCACCCACGCCTGGCGCCAGGTCGCCAACATGGTCGGCTTCCGCAACGCCGTCTCCGGCACCGCGATGACCAACTGGTGGTCCAACGGCAACAACGCGATCGCCTTCGGCCGCGGCAGCAAGGGCTTCGTCGCGATCAACCGCGAGTCCGGCTCGATCACCCAGACCTTCCAGACCTCGCTGCCCGCCGGCAGCTACTGCGACGTCCAGCACGGCGACCCGGTCTCCGGCGGCTGCACCGGCACCAGCTACACCGTAGGCTCGGACGGCAGGTTCACCGCCACCATCGGCGCCGGTGACGCCGTCGCGATCTACGTCGGCGCGGGCGGCCAGCCCACCTCCACCCCGACCGCCAGCGCCACCGGGGCCTCGTTCGCGGTCAACGCCACCACCGTGTTCGGCCAGAACATCTATGTGGTCGGCAACAACGCGGCCCTCGGCAACTGGAACACCGGCTCCGCCCTGCTGCTCTCCTCGGCGAGCTACCCGGTCTGGAAGCTGGACGTCACGATGGCCGCCGGCACCGCCTTCGAGTACAAGTACATCCGCAAGGACGCGAGCGGGAACGTCACCTGGGAGAGCGGCGCGAACCGGACGGCCACCGTCCCGGCGAGCGGCCTCGTCACCCTGAACGACACCTTCCGCAGCTGACACCGGCCCCACCCGGACGGCCGCCGCACCCCCGTGGTGCGGCGGCCGTAACGGTTGCGGCGGCGAAACCCCCCGAAGGAGTGGAGTCCGCGCCGACCCGGCGCCCCCCACCCCCGTCGGCTGCCAGCATCGCCGGGGTGACCAGAACCCCCACCACCTTCGCGATCCTGGACATCGAACTCTGCGGCGGCCGCTGGGACGGCCATCTGAAGCGGGTCCACGCCTTCGCGCCCCCACCCTCACTGCGCATGACCCTCCGCGCGGAACTCCCCGCCACCGAGGCGGGCGAGTACTGGCCCACCACCAGCGTCTACCGGCTGGACCACGACGGTCCGGTCCTGCGCTACCGGCACTCGCACGACGAGTGAGGCGGCGCCCGGACGCGGCCGCGCCGCCGCCCTGTCAGGGGTGCGGCGGCGCGGCGCTGTCGGCCGGGGTCAGTGGCCGAAGTCGAACCAGTTCACGTTGACGAAGTCGGCCGGCTGGCCGCTGGTGAACGTGAGGTACACGTCGTGGGTGCCGGTCACCGCGGAGATGTTCGCGGGCACGGTGCGCCAGTTCTGCCAGCCTCCGGTGTCGCCGACGGCGAAGGAGCCGACGGGCGCGTTGCCGCGGCTGTCGAGCCTGACCTCCACCAGGCCGCTGACCCCGCCGCCCGCGCCGGAGGCGACCCGGGCGAGGAACTGGGTGGCCGGCGTGGAGCCGAAGTTGACGCCCTTGTACTGCGCCCAGTCGCCGTTGGCCAGCCAGCCGATGTCCTGGCCGCCCTCACTGCAGGTCTCGGTGGCCGTCCCGGACTGGCTGTTGAACGACTCGGCCTGGATCGGGCTGTAGGCGTCCCGGTTGCCCGGCGGGGTGGTGCCGGTGGGCGTCGGCGTCGGGGTGGGCGTCGGGGTGGGCGTGCTGCCGCCGCCGGACTGCCAGACGCTCACGTAGTCGACCACCATCGGCACGCCGGAGACGGTGCCGCCGTCCGGTCCGCCGCCGAAGGCGCCGGGGAAGCCGCCGCCCATGGCCACGTTGAGGATGACGAAGAAGCCGTGGTTGGTGGCGGCGTTCCAGGTCGCCGCGTCCACCTGGTTGGAGTTGACGGTGTGGAACTGCACGCCGTCCAGGTACCAGCGCAGCTGCTGCGGGCTGGTCGAGCGGTCCCACTCGACCGCGTAGGTGTGGAAGCCGCTCTGGCAGCTCGGGGTGCAGGCGCGCTGACCGCCGATGCCGGTGGTCTCGTTGCACGGCCCGCCGGGGCTGGTGCCGCAGTGCAGGGTGGCCCAGACGTTGTTGAGGCCCTGGACGTTCTCCATGATGTCGATCTCGCCGATGCCCGGCCAGTTCCACCAGTTGCCGCGGAACGGCTCGCCGAGCGCCCAGAACGCCGGCCAGTAGCCCTTGGCGGCGGCGCCGGTGACGTTCGGCATCTGCAGCCGGGACTCGATCCGCAGCTTGCCGCCGGCCGGCGGCTGGAAGTCGGTCCGGTTGGTCTCGATCCGGCCGGAGGTCCAGTTGCCGGCGGCGTCCCGGACCGGGGTGATCCGCAGGTTGCCGCTGCCGTCGAGCGCGACGTTGGCGGTGCTCGCGGTCATCGTCTCGATCTCGCCGGTGCCGAAGCCGGCCGGTCCGCCGGGGTAGGAGGTTCCGGTGGTGTAGCGCCAGTTGGTGGTGTTGACGCCGCTGCCCGCCGGGCCGTTGAAGTCGTCGGCGAACACCTGGGTCCAGCCGGCCGGGGCCGGGGGCACGCTCGCCTCGGCGTTCATCGTGCCGGCCAGGCCGGTGGCCAACAGGCCGAGCAGGCCGGCCGCGGTGAGCAGGTGCCGAACGCGTGGTCTGAGCCGCATGGGTGCCTCTCGTGGGGTGGGGGACGGAGGGAACCTACTGAGAGCGCTCTCGAAATTGGTACCGGCGAGCGGCAATTGATGTCAATAACTGAAGGAGAATCAGAGCTTGAACCGGCACTTTCCTTCGAAAGTTGACCCGATGGATTGACAGTCCGGGATCCGGTCGCCACTCTCCGGTCGAGAGCGCTCTCATTTGCCGCCGTCGCTGAGAGGCCCGTCATGACCCGACCCCGACCCAGACCCCAACTCCGCCCCCGCCCCCGAGCCCGGTCCCGCTTCCGGCGTCCCGCCGCACCCGCCGTGGTGTCGGCCCTCCTCCTCCTGCTCGGCGCCCTGCTCGCCGGGGTGCACTCCGCCGCGGCCGCCGGCGACTACACCCGGAGTGCCGAGCCGGCCGGCGCCGGTCTGGTCCGGTTCCGGTTCGTTCCGGTCGCCCCGTCCGCCCTGGTCGACGTCCACTACCTGGTGAACGGCGCCGGCCAGCAGAACTTCCGGATGGACAACGCCGCGGGCACGTGGACGAAGACCACCGCCCCGCTGCCCGAGGGCGCCAGGCTGGACTACTGGTTCACCTACGAGAAGAACGGCCCGCTGTACGACACCCCGCACTTCGCCCACACGGTCGGCGGCGGCACCACGCCGACCCCCTCGCCGACCGTGCCGCCCCCGTCCGGCGGGAACGGCGCCTTCCCGATCGTGTTCCGCAACGACACCCGCGGCACCTGGAGCGACGCGCAGATCTACGTCACCGTGCTGGGCCAGGTCGTCCCCGGCCAGTGGTCGTACCTGAAGCCGGACGGCACCACCGCCCGGATCAACCACCTCGCCGCGACGGCCCCCGGGCACCTCGTCAAGAACGGGGTCAACTACCCCAACATGTCCTTCACCCTGGCGCGGGCCGCCACCGTGCCGTCGCCCGCCGCGATCCGGGGCGGCCGCATCTACGTCTCGCTCGGTTCGCCGATGTACATCCCCGTCTCGCCCGACGACCAGGGCTGGGGCGGGCCCGACCTGCGCAACCCGGCCGACCCCAACGCCGACGTGTACTACGACTGGTACGAGTACACCTATGTGTCCGGCGAGGTCGCCTTCGGCGGCAACACGACTCAGGTCGACCAGTTCGGCTTCCCGATGACCGCCCGACTCCAGCAGCCCTCCTCCGGCTACGACACCACCCAGGGCATCACCCGGACCCGTGCCGAGGTGATGTCCGGCTACGCGGCGGCCGTCGGCGCCGCGTTCCGTCCGCTGCAGAGCACCTTCCGGATCACCGCCCCGCGCTCCGCCTCCGCCTTCCTGCCCGGCGGTGCCCAGGCGTCCTACCTGCAGGCGGCCGTCGACCAGGCCTGGGCGTACTACGCCGGCCACCAGTTCACCCTGACCAGGCTCGGCGAGACCTTCACCGGCCGGGTGTCGGGCAGCACGCTCACCTTCACCAAGAACGGTGCGGGCCCGTTCACCCTGGCCAAGCCGACCTCCTCGGACGTGTTCGCCTGCGCGGGCGCGCTGGCCTCCGGCTCGGACGTCGAGAAGCAGCTGGGTGCCGAGTTCTGTGCCGCCCTCAACCGCGGGGTGGCGCTCGATCCGGCGAGTTGGTACACGCCGTCGGCGTACTACACGGGCGCCGCGAAGAACGACTACGCCGCCTACTTCCACGGCGTCGGCCTGAACGGGCGCTCCTACGCCTTCCCGTACGACGACGTCAACGACCGTTCCACGGTGCAGATCCTCGGCAACGCCCGGCCGCCGGCCGCCCTGACGCTCGGCATCGGCTGGTAGCGGCGGAGCCGCCGGCGTCAGCCGCGCCCGATGTACGGCATGGCGGTGGCCATCACGGTGGCGAACTGCACGTTCGCCTCCAGTGGCAGCTCCGCCATGTGCCGCACGGTGCGGGCGACGTCGGCGGCGTCCATGACCGGCTCGGGGGCGATCCGGCCGTCCGCCTGCCGCACCCCGGCGGTCATCGCGGCGGTCATGTCGGTGGCGGCGTTGCCGATGTCGATCTGGCCGCAGGCGATCCGGTACGGGCGGCCGTCCAGCGAGAGCGAGCGGGTGAGGCCGGTGACGGCGTGCTTGGTCGCCGTGTAGGCGATCGAGTGCGGCCGCGGCACGTGCGCGGAGTTGATGATCCGGCCGCCCTGCGGGTGCTGGGCCCGCATCTGCCGGAACGCCGCCTGCGCGCACAGGAAGGCGCCGGTCAGGTTGAGGTCGACGACGGCCCGCCACTCTTCCAGCGCGAGGTCCTCGACCGGGGTGGGTGTGCCGAAGGTGCCGGCGTTGTTGAACAGCAGGTCGACCCGGCCGAAGCGTTCGGCGGTCTCGGCGAAGAGCGCGTCCACCGCGGCCGGGTCGGTGACGTCGGTGGGGACGGCCGCCGCGCCACCCCCCGCGAGTGCGGCCGCCGCGCGCAGCGGTTCGGCCCGCCGTCCGGCGAGCACCACCTGCCAGCCGGCGGCGGCCAGCTCGACCGCCACGGCCCGGCCGATCCCGCTGCCGGCCCCGGTCACGACGGCGATCTGCTGCGGCACGGCGGGCGCTCCCTCGGTTCGACGACGACCTCGCGGTCCGTCGATGATCGCGCCGCGGGCCGGGCGGTGTCACTCGTCGAAGCCGCCAACACGCCGCCCGTCCGGGTGCCGACCGGCTGGCGCAACCTCCCGTACCCCGCCGTCCGGCGGGGGTGCCACCCCGCCGGACGGCCGGTTGCCCGCCCTGTCGCAACCGGGTCCGTGCAGGTCGGCGTCATAGGATCACGGACGGCACGGACGTTCGCCCTTCGGGCGGCCGTGCCGATCGGGGGTGTCCGGGGCCGTCCGCGCCGGTGCCCCGGCCAGGCCCCGCCCGGGGCACCCGCCGCCCGGCCGTGCCGGGGCGTCCCACCGTCGGAGAGATCGATCGTGCACCCGCAGCCCACTCGCGCCCGTCGCCGGGCCGTCCGTCGTACCCTCCTCGCGGGCACCGCCGCGGCCGTGCTGGCCGCGGTGCTGGCCGGCTGCGGGAGCTCGGCGGAGCCCGCGAGCTCCCAGGACAAGGCCGGGCCCGCCGGCAGGTCGGGTGCGCCGGCCAGCGCCACGCCGCCGCCCAAGCCCTCGAAGGTGCTGATGCCCGCCGGGCCGGCCGCCGACCTGAAGAAGGTCCGCGACACCGAGGCCGGGCCGATCATGATGACCACCCTGACCGGCAAGAAGTCCGGGGTGAGCGGCAAGGTCTGGGTCTGGCTGCCGCCGCAGTACAACGACCCGGCGTTCGCGCGGCACGGCTTCCCCGTGCTCACCCTCTACGCGGGAGGGCAGAGCGCCGGCTACAACACCTGGACGGACAACCAGCTGCCGATCCAGAAGATCGACACCGAGCTGTCCAAGGCCGGCAAGGCGCACCCGTTCATCCTTATCATGCCGGTGCAGAACCTGAACTCGGCCGAGTCCAAAGCACTGGAGTGCTCCGACATCCCGGGCCAGCCGAAGATGGGCACCTGGATGGCCGAGGACATCCCGGACTTCGTCCGCGCCAACTTCCGCACCGTCAAGGGCCGTGACGGCTGGGGCCTGATGGGCGCCTCCACCGGCGCGTTCTGCAGCGCGAAGCTCGCCCTCCAGCACCCGGACGTCTTCAAGGCGGCCGTCCCGATCGACGGCTACTTCAACCCCGACTCCCCGCTCTGGCAGGGCCACGAGCAGGAGCGGCTGGCCAACAGCCCCGGCCAGCTGGTCTCCCAGGGCAAGGCGGACGTGCGGATGCTCGCCACCGCCGGCGGCGCCAACGCCTACGAGACCGGGCTGGTCAAGGCCTGGGTGAAGAAGGCGGTGCCGCCGCTGACCGTCGACTACTACGAGCAGCCCGGCGGCAAGCACCTCACCACCGACTTCAAGAAGATGATCCCGGACGCCCTGCAGTGGCTCAGCAAGAACCTGGCCGGGCCGGAGGCCGACTGACGCACCGTCGGAGGCCCGGCGTGTGCGAATTCGGCGAGTCTGCCCCCGCCGGGCCCCGCGGAGCGGGATACTCCATTCCGGCGGCGGGCTCGGCCCGCCGGCCCGCGCCGTTCCAGCCGCAGTGCGCCCGTCCGGGCGCCGGGGCACCCTGGCGCGCGGGCCCCGCGGCGATCGAGCGGATCGTTCGAAACGTCCCGATCACCCCGCTGACCTGCGCGTCAATCGGTCATTGATTCGACTCTGATGGGCTTTCCGCACGCTGGAGCCCCGGCCGAGCACCACTCGCGGTGCCGGAGCCGTTCCAGCCCCAGTCAGCCGCGAAGAGAGCGCCATGTCCTGCCACCTGCTCCCCGTCGACTCACCGCAGATCCCCGCCCAGCCGCTCCCGGAGTGCCGGACGCCGGAGGCCGAGACCGTCCCGTTCGCCGGCCTGCGGCTGGTGCACGCGGCGCTGCGCCGCGACCTGGCCCGGCTGCCCAACGCGCTGCGCCTGCTGCAGCCCGGCGACGAGGCCGCCGCCCAGGCGCTGCAGCGCCACTGGGACTTCATGACCGCCATGCTCACCTGCCACCACGAGCAGCAGGACACCCGGCTGTGGCCGCTGCTGCGCCGCTTCGCCCCGGAGCTGCGGCTGCTGCTCAACTGGCTGGAGGCCGACCACCACAACCTCGACCACTCCTTCACCCGGGTCACCACCCTGGTGCGGATCGCCATCCGGGACCCGGCCAGCTCCTGGCCGGTCGCCTACGCGGTCGAGGAGCTGGCCGCCCGGCTGGAGACCCACCTGCGGATCGAGGAGCGCCAGCTGCTGCCGCGGATGGCCGGCGTCTTCCCGGCCGGCTCGCGGATCGGCACCCTGCCCGAGCTGCTCGACCTGCTGCGCGCCGCCGACGGCCCGGCCTCCTCGGACGCCCTGGTCTGGCTGCTGGACGGCGTCGACGAGGCGCAGATCGACCGCCTGCTCGCCGACTGCGACGACACCACCGTCCGGCACTGGCCGCACTGGCGTGCCACCTACGCCCGCTGCTCCGAGCAGCTGTGGGGCCCGGGCTGCTGACGGCCGCTCAGGCGGCGCCCAGCGCCGCCAGGTACGGTCCGAGGTCGGCCGCGTCCAGGGTGGCCAGGCCGATGTGGCCGTCCGGGCGGACCAGCAGGTAGCCCTCGCCCCACCCCTCCTCGACCCGCGCGGTGCCCAGCTCCGCGGGCAGGTCGGCGGGGACGGGCAGCGTCCGGCCCGCCACCACCAGCGTCGCGTGCGGGCCGCGCAGCACGTCGAACAGCCGCCGCGCGCCGCCGTCGGTGCCGGAGCCGTCGATGCCGCTGCCGTCGGCGTCGGTGCAGAGCGCGTCCGGGGCCCGGTCGCCGGCCTGCAGGTCGTTCTCGGCCAGGCCGGGGCGCCGCTCGTCGCTGAGCGGGCCGCCGCGGTAGCCGACGCCGAGCTGCTCGGTGTGCGCGCCGCGCTTCGCCGAGACGCCGACCGCGCCGGCCCGGTGCAGCGAGGTGCTGATCTCCAGGACGTCCGCCGCCACCGGCAGGCGCTCCAGCTCGTAGCTGTCGAGCAGTGCCTCGGGGGCGCCGTGGCGCAGCACCCGGCCGAGCTTCCAGCCCAGGTTGTAGGCGTCCTGCACGCCGGTGTTCAGGCCCTGCCCGCCGGCCGGCGAGTGCACGTGCGCCGCGTCCCCGGCCAGGAACACCCGGCCCAGCCGGAACCGGTCGGCCAGCGCCGCCCGCGGCCGGAAGCCCGAGACCCAGCGCACCTCGGTGACCGCCGAGGCCGGCAGCGGGGTGCGCTCGGCGACGATCCGTCGCACGCCCTCGGCCGAGGTGTCCGGCTCACCCTCCTCGTACTGCGCGAACAGTTGGAAGTCCTGCGCGGTGCCGCCCGGCATCGGGCAGAGCAGCGCCGCCCCGCCGGGGGCGTGCTGCCAGACGTGCCAGTTGTCCCGGGACAGCCCCTCGATCCGGACGTCGGCCACCAGTGCCGCCTTGGGGTCGACGGTCTCGCCGGCCATCGGGATGCCGACCGCCCGCCGGACGGTGCTGCGCCCGCCGTCCGCGGCGACCAGGTAGTCGGCGGTGGCGGTGCCGGCCGCGGTGTCGACCTCGACGCCGTCCGCGTCCTGCCGCACCGCGAGCACGCCGCTGCCGAACTCGACGCGGCCGCCCAGCTCCACCAGCCGCGCGTGGAGGATCTCCTGGGTGCGCCACTGGGGCAACATCCACAACTCCGGGTGGGGCACGCCGTCCTCGGCGGGCCGACGCTCGATCAGGTCCCACTCGGGGCCCGGCTCGGCGCCCTGCCAGGAGCGCATCAGCGGGTAGCGCGAGCCGGCGGAGTGTACGGCGCCGATCACCCCGAGGTCGTCGAGGACCTCCTGGGTGCGCGGCTGCAGGCCCTTGCCGCGGGAGCCGGGGAAGAGGCCCGGCGCCTGCTCCAGCAGCCGGAAGCGCACGCCGCGGCGGGCGAGGTCGCAGGCGAGGGTGAGGCCGGTCGGGCCGGCTCCGACGATCAGGACTTCGGTGTGCATCCCCATCTCCTTAACGCTGTTAAGTGGTGATGGAACGAGCATCCACTTAACGCTGTTAAATTGTCAAGGGGGTGCGGATGCGGCACAGTGCGGCGCGGACGGCGCCCGGCAGCGAAGGTGGAGGACGTGGCGGCCAAACTGGAACGCACGCAGGTGGTCGACACCGCACTGCGCCTGCTCGACGAGACCGGCCTCGAAGGGCTCACCCTGCGCCGGATCGCCACCGAACTCGGCGTCAAGGCACCCGCCCTGTACTGGCACTTCGCCAACAAGCAGGCCCTGCTCGACGAGATGGCCACCGAGATGCTCCGCCGGATGCTCACCGCCGAGCCGCCCGCCCCCGGTGCCGACTGGCGGGAGTGGCTGCTGCTCACCTGCCGCACCCTGCGCCGCACTCTTCTAGCCCACCGCGACGGCGCCAAGGTCTTCAGCGGCACCCGGCTGACCGACACCGGCCACGCCGGCCGCTTCGAGGAGCAACTGCGGGCCTTCGTCCGCGACGGTTTCACCCTCGACGACGCCGTCGAGGCCTACTTCACCGCCTACTCCTTCACCATCGGATTCGTCATCGAGGAGCAGGCCGTCCACCCGATGCCCGGCGAGCGCGCCCCCGGCTACGACGCCGAGGAGCGCGCCCGCGCCGTCGGCGCCGACCACCCGCTCACCGCCGCCTCCGGCACCGGCCTGTTCGCCGACTACGACCGGCGATTCGAACGCGGACTGGCCGTCATCGTGGCCGGGGCCGAGGCCGTCCTGCGGTCCTGACGCCGTCGGGGCGTGGCGGAGCCCCCGCACCCGGGGTCGGGGGCGGGGGCTCGTGCGGCGCCCGTGCTTCCGCGACGGACGGGGCGGGTCAGCCGGCCAGTGCCGCCCGCGCCGCCGCCAGGTCCGCGGTCCGCGGCCGGTTGTGCGGCAGCCGCGACAGCGCCGCGGCCATCCCGCAGGTGTCGGTGGCGGCGGAGAACGCCAGCCCGCCCGCCACCGCCGCCGACAGCCACCGCGCCTTCGGCGCCGCCAGCCCGGCCGCCAGGCCCGCCAGCACCAGCGATCCGGCGGCCAGCCGGACCTGCCGGTCCATCGCCCAGGCCGCCCGGCCGCCGTCCTCGGCCCGCTCCAGCGGGTGGCCGCGCTGCGCCCAGGCCGCCGTACCGCCGGTCAGCGTCGCGGTGTCGACACCGTGCCCGGCGAGCACGGCGGCGGCCTGCCCGGACCTGGCACCGGACGCGCAGACCAGCAGCAGATCGCCGCGGTCCGCGGCGGAGCGCAGCGCGGGCAGCAGGCCGTCCAGCGCGTCCAGCGGCACGTTGAGCGCGCCGGGCAGGTGGCCGGCGGCGTACTCGCCCGGCGTGCGGACGTCGACGACGGTCAGCTCGCCGGCCCGGGCCAGCGCCTGCTCGGGGGAGAGGGGAGTGCAGGTCATGGGGGAGTCCCTTCGGTCGGGGGGTGTTGGGGGACGGGATTCTCGGGAGATCGGGAAGCAGGCGCGGGCCGGGTACGCTATACCCCTTGGGGTATGGGAGAGGAGACGTCATGGAGCTGGCGCCCGAGGAACTGACCGGCGCGATCAACCGGCTGCGCCGCGCGCAGGGGCAGATCGCCGGGATCATCCGGATGATCGAGGAGGGTCGGGACTGCGAGGACGTCATCACCCAGCTCGCCGCGGCCTCCAAGGCGCTGGACCGGGCCGGGTTCGCGATCATCGCCACCGGTCTGCAGCAGTGCCTCGCCGAGGGCGACACCGCGAACGGAGACCAGCAGCAGACCCGGACGAGACTCGAGAAGCTCTTCCTGTCGCTGGCCTGACCCCGGGCCCGCCGGGGGAGCTACGTCACGGCGTCCACCAGCATGAAGGCGGCCACCGCGAGCAACAGGAGGGCGAACGTCCGCTGCAGCACCGGTCCGGACAGCCGGTGCGCCAGCCGGCGGCCGTCCCGGGCCGCCAGCAGCGCGGCGCCCGCGAACGGCGCCACCACCGCCCAGTCCAACCCGCTCGCCGCACCGGACCGGCCGACCAGCGAGGCCAGCGAGTTCGCGGATATCACCAGCAGGCTGGTGCCGACCGCGGCCCGCATCTCGAAGGCGAGCACACCGACCAGCGTCGGCACCGCGAGGAAGCCTCCGCCGACACCCAGCAACCCGGTCAGCGCCCCCAGCCCGGCGCCGGCCCCCGCCGCCCGCGGCGCCGACGGCTCGCGCCCGGCCGACGCGGCGGGCCGCAGCATCCGCACCGCCGCCGCAGCCGCCACCAGCGCGAACGCGCCGGTCAGCAGCGGCTGCGGCAACCGCGTCGACAGCAGGCCCGCCAGCGCGGCCGGCACCAGCCCCGCCGCCGCGAACAGCGCCCCCGAACGCCAGCGGACGTGGCCCGCCCGGGCATGGCCGGCCAGCGCCGACAGCGAGGTCACCGTGACGATCAGCAGGCTCGCCGTGGTCGCCTGCGCCGGACCGAGCCCCAGCAGATAGATCAGCGCCGGCACCGCCAGGACACTGCCGCCACCTCCCAGCCCGCCCAGCGCCAGACCGACCACCGCGCCCGCCGCCACCGCCTCGACCAGCGCGATCACGCGACGCCGCCCTCGGCGCCGGGACAGCTCCCGCCGGCCAGTGGCAGACCGGCCTCGGACCAGGCGAGCAGACCGCCCGCCACGTCCACGGCCGACACCCCGCGGTGGCACAGCAGATCCACCGCCCGCAGCGACCGCCGCCCCGACCGGCAGACCACCACCACCGGCCGCCCCGCCGCACCCGGCGGCAGCCCGGCCCCCGCCTCCAACCGACTCAGCGGCAGGTGCACCGAGCCCGGCACCCGCCCGGCCCGCCACTCCTCCGCCTCACGGACGTCCAGCAGAACGGCCGCCCCGGCGGTGGTCAGCCGGTGCGCCTCGTCGGGCGCCAGCCGGCCGGGAATCCTGGTGCGGGTGGACATGGTGTCTCCTCGGGGGGGCGGGTGGTGACGGGTTGTCGGACGGCGCACGAGCGCGGGTCGGAGCTCCGCCTCACGGTGGTGGACGGCGGCGGCGTGGCGGCGCGGGGCGGCGTCGGTCAGGTCTTCGGCCGGGGCCCGGGCGGCAGAGTCGTCCGGGCCGTTCGGCCCCGCGGCAGGTCAGGGTGTCGAGGTGGCGTCCGGCCGCGGTTCGCCGGTGAGGCCGGCTTCGACGGCTCCGGTGAAGGTGTCGTCGACGGCCACCACCTCGCGTCCCGCGGCGTCGAGCAGCGAGGCGGCGATGGCGGCTCTCATGCCGCCGGCGCAGTGCACCCACACCGTCCCGGGCGGTACCTCGGCGATCCGGCCGGGCAGCTGGTGGACGGGGATGTGCACCGATCCGGTGACCGCGCCGCCGGCCCGCTCGGAGGCCCGGCGGACGTCCAGCACCACGGGCCGTCCGCCGTCCGCCGCCGGGGTGTCGGCGAGGGTGGCGGCCAGGTCGGTGAAGTCGGCGCGGCGGAAGGAGCGGGGCCGTTCGCCGTCGGGCGTCCAGGCGGCGGGGCCGCCGGTGGCCGCGGCGGCGGGCCGGTCGATCCCGACCCGGACGAGTTCGCGCTGGGCGGCCGCGACCTCGTCCGCCGTCCCGGCGAGCAGGGTGACCGGCTTGCCCCAGGGGATCAGCCAGGCCAGGTAGGTGGCGAGGCTGCCGGTGCCCTCGAAGTTGAAGGAGCCGGCCAGGTGGCCCTCGGCGAAGGCGACCCGGCTGCGCAGGTCGACGACCCACTCGCCGGCGGCCAGCCGGGCGGCGAGTTCGGCGGCGTCCGCCCGCCGGGGCGGGGTCAGGTCGACGGGGGCCGGGCCGGCCGCGTTGGCGGGGCCCATGTGGGCGTAGTACGCGGGGATGTCGTCCAGGCCGGCCAGCAGCTCGGCGACGAAGGTGTCGACGTCCTTGACCAGGGCCTCGTTGTGGGCGCGCTCGGCGCCGATGGTCGTGCCGCCGGCCCCGGCGCCGGCCGCCTGCCCGGCCGAGCAGAAGCTGCCGAAGCCGTGGGTGGGCAGCACCGCGGTGGTGTCCGGGAGGCTGTCGGCGAGCCGGTGCGCGGAGGCGTGCTGGGCGCGGGCCAGCTGCTCGGTGAGCCGCGGCTCGACCAGGTCGGGGCGGCCGACCGTGCCGATCAGCAGCGATCCGCCGGTGAAGGCGGCGACCGGCCGGCCGCCCTCCTCCAGGACGTACGCGGTGTGGTGCGGTGTGTGGCCGGGGGTGGCCACGGCGCGCAGGGCCAGGCCGTCGTCCACCGGCAGCACGTCGCCGTCCTCGACCGGCACCCGGTCGAACGAGACCCGGGCGCCCGCGGGCACCAGGTAGCGGGCGCCGGTGAGCCGGGCCAGCTCCAGGCCGCCGGTGACGTAGTCGTTATGCACGTGGGTCTCGACCACGAGCGCGATCCGCACACCGTGCCGCGCGGCCGCCGCGACCAGCCGGTCGACGTCCCGCGGCGGGTCGACGACCACGGCGGCGGTGGCGCCGCCGGCCAGGTAGCTGCGGTTGCCGAGGCCTGTGAGTTCAACGGTGTCGATGAAGAACATCGCCGTCCCTTCCCGTTCCAAGGTACCCCTGGGGGTATCTGTTCTCCACTCTAACAGGGGTACCCCCGGGGGTATTCGGGGCTGGGCGCGGGCAAAACTCACACCCCCGGGCGGGAATGCGCTGGTAGCGTCCGCCGGATGACCTCTCCCGCCCTGTTCGAGCCGCCGCTGCTGACCCGTCTCAGGGCGGCCGACCGGATCCTGATCGCCGGAGCCGGCGGCGGCTTCGACGTCTACGCCGGCCTGCCGATCGCCCTCGCGCTGCGCGCCGCCGGCAAGGAGGTCCACCTGGCCAACCTCTCCTTCAGCCACCTCCACGGCCTCGACCCGGAGGTCTGGCTGGAGCCGGACGTCGCCGAGATCCGCCCCGACACCCGCAGCGCCGAGCGGTACTTCCCGGAGCGCACCCTGGCCCGCTGGCTGCGGCTGCACGGCATGCCGGACACCGTCTGGGCCTTCCCGTCGGTCGGCGTGCAGCCGCTGCGCGCCGCCTACCGGGCGCTGACGGACCGGCTGGACGTCGACGCGGTGCTGCTGGTCGACGGCGGCACCGACATCCTGATGCGCGGCGACGAGGCGGGGCTCGGCACGCCGGAGGAGGACATGGCCAGCCTGGCGGCGGTCGCCGGGCTCGGGCACGTCCCGACCCGCCTGGTCGCCTGCCTCGGCTTCGGCATCGACGCCCACCACGGGGTCAACCATGCACTGGTGCTGGAGAACCTGGCCGCGCTCGACCGCGCCGGCGGCTACCTCGGCGCCTTCTCGCTGCCGCGGGAGAGCCGCGAGGGCGCGCTCTACCTGGACGCGGTCGAGCACGCCCGGGCGGCCTGCCCGGAGCACCCCAGCATCGTGCACGGCTCGGTCGCGGCCGCCCTGCGCGGCGAGTTCGGCGACGTCCCGTTCACGGAACGGACCCGGGGCGGCGAACTGTTCGTCAACCCGTTGATGACGCTCTGGTTCGGTGTCACGGTGGAGGCGCTCGCCGCCCGCCACCTCTACCTCGACCAGATCGAACGGACCGTTCTGATGCGGCAGATCAGTTCGGCCGTCGAGGAGTTCCGCGACGGGCTGGTCGCACAGCGCCCACCTCGGGTTTTCCCGCACTGACGGCCGCGTGCCCCCGGCCGCCGGCCACCCGGGGGAGTGCGACGCTCGATTCGCGCCGGGCGTGCGATGGTTCACGCCCGGCGCGCAGTGTGTCGCCCTGCCTCCGCGTCCGCTCCGCCGACGGTGTGTCGTCGCCGCCGCTCGGGCAGACTCCGCCGCGATCATGACCGCCGGCCCGGACGCATCCGTCCGGAGCCCCGGACGGCCCAGGAAAGGCGACGCGGCAGTGCCACAACCCTTCGAGCTCCCGGACTTCTACGTCCCGCACCCGGCGACGCTCAACCCCCACCTCGAACACGCCCGCACCCACACCAAGCGGTGGGCCCGCGGCATGGGGATGCTGGAAGGCTCGGGCGTCTGGGAGGAGCACGACCTCGACTCCCACGACTACGCCCTGCTGTGCGCCTACACCCACCCCGACTGCTCGGCCGAGGAACTCGCCCTCGTCACCGACTGGTACGTCTGGGTCTTCTTCTTCGACGACCACTTCCTGGAGCTCTTCAAGCGCACCCAGGACCGCAAGGGCGGCAAGGCCTACCTGGACCGGCTCCCGGACTTCATGCCGATGGACCTCTCCGCCGGCATGCCCGAGCCCACCAACCCGGTCGAGGCCGGCCTCGCCGACCTCTGGCTGCGCACCGTTCCCGGCATGTCCCCCGCCTGGCGGGAGCGCTTCCGGGAGTCCACCGAGCACCTGCTCTACGAGTCCATGTGGGAACTCTCCAACATCAACGCCGGCCGGGTCTCCAACCCGGTCGAGTACATCGAGATGCGCCGCAAGGTCGGCGGGGCACCATGGTCGGCCGGCCTGGTCGAGCACGCCGTCGGCGCCGAGGTGCCCGCCGAGATCGCCGCCTCCCGGCCGATGCGGGTGCTGCGCGACGCCTTCTCCGACGGCGTCCACCTGCGCAACGACCTCTTCTCCTACCAGCGCGAGGTCGAGGACGAGGGCGAACTCTCCAACGGCGTCCTCGTCCTGGAGACCTTCTTCGGCTGCTCCACCCAGGAGGCCGCCGAGCGGGTCAACGACCTGCTCACCTCCCGCCTGCACCAGTTCGAGAACACCGTCTTCGCCGAACTCCCGCTGCTCTTCGCCGCACACGGCCTCGACCCGGGGGCCTGCGCCGACGTCATGAAGTACGTCAAGGGCCTGCAGGACTGGCAGTCCGGCGGCCACGAGTGGCACATGCGCTCCAGCCGCTACATGAACGGCGGCGGCGCGATGGCCGAGCGCACCCCCGACCTGCCCGGCCCGACCGGCGTCGGCACCCAGGCCGCCGACCTGCTCAAGTCGCTGCGCGGCCTGGTGGGCCCGGCCCGCGCCCGCAGCTTCACCCACACCCCGTTCCGCAAGGTCGGGCCCTCGCTGCTGCCCGACCTCGAGATGCCCTACCCGACCCGGCTCAACCCGCACCTGGAGACCGCCCGGACCTGCCTGGTCGACTGGGCCCGCCGGGTGCAGCTGATCGACCCCGTCCCCGCCGTCTGGACGGAGGAGAAACTGGTCGACTACGACTTCGCGCTCTGCGCCGCCGGCATCGACCCGGACGCCACCCCCGAGGAACTCGACCTCGCCTCCGGCTGGCTCGCCTGGGGCACCTACGGCGACGACCTGTACCCGGTCGTGCACGGCGCCCCCCGCGACCTCGCCGGCGCCCGGCAGCGCAACGAGCGGCTGCTGGCGCTCATGCCGCTCGACGGCCCGGCCACCGCCGTCCCGCTCGACGGCCTGGAGCGCGCCCTCGCCGACCTGTGGGCCCGCACCACCGCCCCGATGGACGACGGCGCCCGCCGCCGCTTCCACGCCGCGATCGTGAAGATGCTCGACTCCTGGCTCTGGGAGCTCCTCAACCAGGCGCAGAACCGTATCCCCGACCCGGTCGACTACCTGGAGATGCGCCGCCTCACCTTCGGCTCAGACCTCACCATGAGCCTGGCCCGCCTCGGCCACGGCCGCACCGTCCCCGACGAGGTCTACCGGCACGCCTCCCTGCAGGCCCTGGAGAACTCCGCCGCCGACTGGGCCATGCTCGTCAACGACGTCTTCTCGTACCAGAAGGAGATCGAGTACGAGGGCGAGGTGCACAACCTGGTGCTCGTCACGCAGAACTTCTTCGACTGCGACTACCCGACCGCCCTCGGTGTCGTGCACGACCTCATGAAGTCCCGGCTGGGCCAGTTCCAGCACATCGCCGAGCGCGAACTCCCGCAGCTCTACGAGGACTTCGACCTCGACGCGGCCGCCCGGACGGTCCTCGACGGCTACGTCGTCGAACTCCAGGACTGGATGGCCGCCGTCCTCACCTGGCACCAGCAGTGCCGCCGCTACACCGAACCGGACCTGCTGCGCCACCACCGCCCGGCGCTCCCGCAGCCCCCGGCCGGCGCCCGGCCGCCCGCTGCCGCCGTGCCCGCCGCACCGCCGGCCCGGGCCGCCGAACCGGCCCGGGTCCGCCCGTCCGCGCCGCCCGTCCCGCTCGGCCCGACCGGCCTCGGCACCGCGGGCACCCGCGTCCCCGCACCCGCCCTCGGCTAGCCCCGCCCCCGGCTGATCGCCCCCGGCCGGGCCCGCGTTCGGTCAGGCCCGTGGGCCCGCCGGTCACCCGCCGGCGGGCCCACGGATCACTTCTTCGCCGCCGCCAGGATCTTCACCGTGGTGTGGAAGAACCGCGAGGTCGCCGTCCCCGCGAACGCCTTGCCGAACAGCGTCGCCGGGTTGCCGCCCATCCGGCCGCCCCGCAGGTGCAGCACCACGAACGCGGCCTTCGGCAGCGCGCCGACCAGCTCCCAGTCGCCCTTGGGGGAGGAGACCGGCGGAGTCAGCTCCGCCGGCAGCGGCTCGGACAGGAACAGCACGCACAGGCGCAGCTCCGGCGTCACCTCGATCCCGGCGAACGGATCGGCCGCGACGACCTCCTCCAGCTCGCCGAGCGTGCACAGCACCGTCGGCACCGGATAGCCCAGCGCCTGCTCCAGCTGCTCCTCGATCCGCGCGGTGAGCGCCGCCCGGTCCGCCTCGTCCGTCTCGAAGAAGACGTTCCCGCTCTGGATGTACGTCCGCACCCCGGCCAGGCCCAGCTCCCCGAACAGCTCCCGGAGCCGCTGCATTGTCACGGTGCGCCCACCCACGTTGATCGCGCGGAGGAAGGCGATGTACGTCTGCGTCATGGGGCCAGTGTGGCAGCGGCCACTGCCAGACTGGGGACCATGACGACCTGGCAGGACTTCGAACACGACGCCCCCGACCTCGCCCCGCTGGTACGGGCCCGGTTCGAGGCGGGCAAGCACCACGTGCTGGCCACCCTGCGCCGGGGCGGCGCACCCCGGGTCAGCGGCACCGAGGTCCGGTTCATCGGCGCCGACCTGACCATCGGCTCCATGACCGGCGCGGTGAAGGCCCTCGATCTGCGCCGTGACGGCCGCTTCGCGCTGCACAGCACCCCCGACGAGACGATGGCCGACGGCGACGCCAAGGTCTCCGGCACCGCCGTCGAGATCACCGACCCGACCGAGCTCTCCGCCTACGAGGGCGACCTCCCCGAGGCGCCGCCCGGCTCCTTCCACGCCTTCCGGCTGGAGCCCGAGGAGGTCGTGCTCACCATCGTCGAGGGCGACCGCCTGGTGATCCGCTCCTGGCGGCCGGGGCAGGGGGTCCGCGTCTTCGAGCGGACCTGAGCGCCTACGGCGGCCTCTACTTCGGCCCCTCCTGCGGCAGTACCGAGCGGACGGCCTCCGGCGTCCGGGCAACCACCGCGTGCCCGTCGTCCGCCGTGATGATCGGACGCTGGATCAGGATCGGCTGCTCGGCCAGCGCCGCGATCCAGCGCCCCCGGTCGGCCGCCTCCCGCGGCCACTCCCGCATGCCGAGCTCCTTGGCCGCGGCCTCGTCCAGCCGGGTGATGTCCCAGGGCTCCAGATTCAGCCGCGCCAGCACGTCCGCCAACTCGGCCGAGGTCGGCGGCTCCTCCAGGTAACGCCGCACCGTGTACTCGACACCCGCCGCATCCAGGTCCGCGACGGCACTGCGGCACTTGCTGCACCGCGGGTTGATCCAGATCTCCATGCCGCCAGCCTAGCGAGCACCCACCGGCCGTCCCCGGCGCCCGCCCACCACCCGTGGGGGTGATCCGCCACCGCCCGGGGAACTCCGCTCCCGCGCCGAACGGTTGTACCCGCAGGACGCGAGAGGGGAGCCACGGGGTGGACGGCGCAGCGATCATCGAGCAGCTGTTGGGCACCGAGGGGCGGGCCGACCCGTACCCGTTGTACGAGTCGGCGCACGGCCTCGGCCCGGTCACCCCCTGCGGCCCGGGCGTCCTGATGGCCGTCGGCCACCGCGCCTGCGACCAGGTGCTGCGCAACCCCGGCTTCGGGATACCCGACCCGGTGCAGCGCGAGGCGTTCGAGCCGGGCTTCGCCGACCACCCCGCGAATGTCCTGCTGAGCCGCTCGATCCTGGAGCGCAACCCGCCGGACCACGGCCGGATGCGCTCGCTGATCGCTTCCGTCTTCACCGCCCGCAGGGTCGCCGCCCTGGAGCCCGCGGTCATCGCCGCCGTCCACCGCCTGCTGGACGAGATGGCCGCCCAGGGCGCCGACGGCACCGCGGTCGACTTCATGGACGGCTTCGCCTTCCGGCTCCCGGTCGGCGTCATCTGCGAGCTGCTCGGCGTGCCCGAGGCCGACCGGCACCTGTTCCGCGGCCTCGCCGCCGACCTCACCGCGGCCCTGGAACTGCTCGGCGACGACGAGGAGCTGGCCGCCGCCGACGAGGCCGCCGAGGAACTGTCCGACTACTTCACCCGGCTCGCCGCCGCCCGCCGCGCCCACCCGCAGGACGACCTGGTCAGCGCCCTCGTCCAGGTCGCCGCCGCCGAGCCCGAGCGGCTCTCCGGCCACGAGCTGCTCGCCAATCTGGTGCTGCTGCTGGTCGCCGGCTTCGAGACGACGACCAACCTGCTCGGCAACGCCGTCGCCCTGCTCTTCGCGCACCCGGAGGCCGCCGCCGGGCTGCGGGCCGGCACCGTCACCCCGGTCGGCCTCACCGAGGAGGTGCTGCGGTTCGACTCGCCCGTCCAGCTGACCTCCCGGATCGCCCTCACCGAGGGGCTGGACGTCGGCGGCGTCCCCGCCCCGCCCGGCACCGGCGTCTTCCTGCTGCTCGGCGCGGCCAACCGCGACCCGGCCCGGTACGAGCAGCCCGGCCGCTTCGACCCGGCCCGCCGGGACAGCCACCCGCTGAGTTTCGGTGGCGGCCCGCACTACTGCCTCGGCGCCCAACTCGCCCGACTGGAGGCGCAGACCGCCCTGCCCGCACTCTTCACCCGGTTCCCCGCGCTCGCCCCGGCCGGCCCCGCCCTGCGCCGCGACCGCCTCGTCCTGCGCGGCTACCGCACCCAGCCCGTCCGCCTGGTGTGACGGTGAGGGTCCAAGTGGTCGGCTCTCGAACTCCTTCGAGGGCTGACGTGAGAGTCCGAGCCGTGCCGAGAAGTGATCGGCGCTCTGGTGTCGTGCGGCGAAGGTTGGTGTTGCCGTGCCACGTCAGGAGCATCGGCTTTCTCGGCCGGATGGCGCGTGTCCGACGTTCACGCCGACATGGCCTGCCCATCGCAGTCGGCGTCCTCCGCGCAGGCGGCGGCCAGGTCATCCAGCGACAGACCCAGCGCGTGGGCCAGGGCCGCCACGGTGAAGAAGGCCGGGGTCGGGGCCCGGCCGGTCTCGATCTTGCGGAGTGTTTCCGCCGACACCCCGGCCGCCGCTGCCACGTCCACCATGCTGCGGTCACCGCGGGCCTTGCGGAGCAGGGCACCGAAACGCTCTCCGCGTTGCCGCTCTTGCGGACTCAAGGGAACTCTCACCATACCCGTGATACTAATACCGGTATAAGTATTGGGTAGCGTCGCATCGCGGGGAGTCACGACACATGGTGGAGATCAAGACCGACACGGCACTGGAGGCGATGCGAGAAGCCGGACGCGTCGTGGCCCACGCACTCGCGGCCGCCCGCGCAGCGGCAGCCGTGGGAGTCCGCCTGCGCGAGCTCGACGAAGCCGCCCGCACCGTTCTCACCGAGGCCGGGGCACGCTCTCCGTTCCTGGGCTACCAGCCCTCCTTCGCCCCCGTCCCCTTCCCCGCCGTGATCTGCGCCTCCGTCAACGACGCCGTCGCACACGGCATCCCCGACGACTACCGCCTGCGCGACGGCGACCTGGTCAGCATCGACTGCGGAGCCGAACTCGACGGCTGGACCGGCGACGCCGCGATCAGCTTCACCGTCGGCACCCCTCGCCCCGCCGACCTCGAACTCATCACCGCCACCCAGCAGGCCCTGGACGCCGGCATCGCCGCCGCCACCACCGGCCACCGCATCGGAGACATCTCCCATGCCATCAGCACGGTCGCCCGCACGGCCGACTGCGGCATGCCGGCCGACTTCGGCGGCCACGGCATCGGCCGCCAGATGCACGAAGACCCCCACGTCCCCAACCACGGACGACCCGGCCGCGGCTACCCCCTGCGCCACGGCCTCACCCTCGCCCTCGAACCCATGCTCATGGCCGGAGGACGCAACGACTACTACACCGACCCCGACGGATGGACCCTGCGCACGATCGACGGCAGTCGAGCCGCCCACATCGAACACACCATCGCCATCACCGAGGACGGCCCCCGCATCCTCACCCTGCCCTGACCTCGCAGCCGCTCACGCGCGGCAGCTGGACGAAGTCGGCCACTCTCGGGAAGCGCAGGCCGGCGATCACAGCCTTCCACCAGCGCCAAGCTCCCGGTGGGCAGTCGCGCGTCCTTGAGCGCGGAGCGGGCGGCGCGTCGGCGCAGGGTGCTTGACCGTCCCGAACGAGCTTCCCGAGATCGGCCGTTGCCCTTCATGCCTGTGGCCCGAGCCGTGTGCTTCGGTCCAGTCCCGCAGTCGACGCCAGGCCGTGACTCCGGAGCAGCCCACGGTCTCGCCGGGGACGTCGCACCAGGCGGCACCGGTCCGCAGCACGTACAGGATGCCGGCGAGGGCCGCCCGGTCCGCGACGCGCAGTCGCCCGGGTAGCGGCGGCGCCGTTCGGGGGCGGGCGGCAGCAGCGGAGCCAACCGCTTCCACAGGTCGTCAGGAACAAGGTCGGCACGCACCCGGACACGCTGCCGACCGAGATCGCCGAGTGCAGGACCTGCGGCTCAACTCATTCTGAAAACGATCAGTGAGGCCGATCACCCGGGTCCGCGTTCAACCAGGCGCCGATCCTCGGCAGGGCCTCGGGACCGCTGTCACCCTCCACCGATGCGGCGAGGTCGGCGATCGTGACGGCAGCCAGCGATGCGCGCCACGCCGCGTCGGCCGCTCCCATCGCTCGGGCGATGGGGCATCGCTTCGTGCACTGCTCCGGCGGCGTCCCCAGCGGTCCGCGCTGACGTATCTCGGTGCAGACGAACGCGGGACTCGCCCCGTCGACGGCCTGCACCACGTCCAGCAGGCTGACCTCCTCGGGCTTCCTGGTGAGGACGTAGCCGCCGGTCTTGCCCTGGATCGAGTGCACCAGGCCCGCGCGGGACAGCGCCTGCATCTGCTTGGCCAGATAGCTCGGCGACACGTCGTGCAGCGCGGCCAGCCGAGCCGCCGGCACCGGATCGCCGGCCGCGGTCAGCACCACGCAGCAGTGCAGTGCCCACTCCACGCCACCGGACAGTTTCATGCCACCTCCACTTGACTCGGACATAGGATATCCGAGTATTATCTCGGATATCATCTATCCGAGTTTCCGGGGGCTCGACTCACGAAGGAAGGCGCACCATGAAGATCACCGTCATCGGCACCGGACTCATCGGCTCGCAGCTCGCCACCGAGCTCACCGCACGAGGCCACCAGGTGACCGCCGCATCGCTGTCGTCCGGCGTCGATCTGCTCACCGGAGCCGGCCTCGACACGGCGCTCGCCGGCGCGGAGGCAGTGGTGAACGTGACCAACTCCCCCACGTTCGACGAGCAGTCGATCGAGTTCTTCCGGACCACGGTGGGCAACCTCCTCGCCGCAGGCGAGCGGGCCCATGTGCGCCACCAGGTGGTTCTGTCCATCGTCGGCGTGGACCAGGTCCCCGAACTGGACTACTACCGCGCCAAGACGCTCCAGGAGGAGCTGCTGCGCGGCGGTCCGACGCCCTACTCCATCGTCCGCGCCACGCAGTTCTTCGAGTTCATGGAACCGACCATGTCGTGGACCTCGGACGAGACCGCGGTGCGACTGCCCGCGACGCTGCTCCAGCCGATCGCCAGCCACGACATCGTCGACGTCCTCGCAGACGTGGCCACCGGCACGCCGCTCGGCGGGGTTCTCGAGATCGCGGGCCCCGACACGTTCACGCTCGACGAGATCGGCCGCATGACGCTGGCCGCGCGGGGCGACCGGCGCCCCGTCGTCGTCGACGACCAGGCGGGCCTGTTCGCCGCCGTCCACGGAGACGTCCTCACCCCGGGCCCCGGCGCCCGCCTGGCACCCACCCATTACCAGGACTGGCTCAACGGCTGAGCGCGCCCAGAGCGCGGGGAACTGCGCGAGACGCCACGGATTCTGTAACGATCAGTAAGGCCCGGCCCACTCCATCAGGTTGGCGAACAGCTCGGCCTGCTCGCGGGCGTCGTCCAGTGCGTGGTGGGTGTGCGGCAGGTCCGGCAGCAGCGCGGCCGGCATCGACCGCTTGCCGATCCCGGCGAACGGCACCCGGGCCCGGGCCGCGTACAGCGTCTTCATGTCCAGGCACCCCGAGTGCCCGAACGGGCTGCGCCCGGTGAACTCGATCAGGTACCAGTACAGGAACAGCCAGTCGTAGGGCGCCGGGTAGCCCACCATGACCGGCCGGTAGCGCTGCCCGCCGGGCCCCGCCGCCACCTCCTCCACCCACCGGCAGAACGCCGCCATCGCCACGTCCGGCGGGGTGCCGGTGCGCAGCAGCGCCTCCCGGTCCAGCCCGGAGACGGCGAGCGCCTGCGGGTCGAAGCGCTCCGAGACCGGCCGCAGCTCGCGGTAGAACCCGGCGGCCTGCCGTCCGGCCCGCCGGAAGCCGTCCGCGTCGTGGTGCCCGGCGACGGCCGCGCCGAAGGAGAGCATCGAGTAGGGGCCGGGGATCGGGCCGTCGGCCTCGACGTCCACGGAGATGTACACGGTCGGGGTGGTGCGGCGCGCTGCGGACATGCCGCGGATTCTTCCGGGTGGGGCGCTCCCGCTGCGAGCGGATTACCGCGAGAATCGGCGCATGTCCCAGCCCGCCCTGATCCCGCCCGTCCCGCCGCGGCTGCCGGAGCGTGTCCGCTGCCGGCGCTGCGGCCGGCTGCTGCACGACCCGGTCTCCCGGATGCTGCGCCTCGGCCGGGAGTGCCGCGGACCGCAGGATGCGGTGCGGGTCGTCGCGGGCGAGCAGGACACCCTGCCCGGGCTGGCCCGGCCCGGGGCCCCCACGCCGACGCCGACGCCGCCCCCGGCCCCGACTCCTCTCACGACCACGGAAGGCGGTGCGCCGTGACGGAGGACCTCCGTGCCCGGCTGGACACCCTGGCGACCGAGGCGTACCGCCCGGAACTGGCCGGCCTGGACCGGCTGCCCACCCTGGAGATCGCCGCGCTGATGAACGGCGAGGACCGCACGGTGCCGGAGGCGGTCGGCCGCCGCCTGCCGGAGATCGCCGCGGCGGTGGACGCGATCGCGGAGCGGCTCGCCCGCGGCGGCCGGCTGGTCTACGCGGGGGCCGGCACGGCGGGGCGGATCGGTGTGCTGGACGCCGCCGAGTGCCCGCCCACCTTCGGGACCGACCCGGAGCTGGTGGTGGGCCTGATCGCGGGCGGCCCGGAGGCGGTGCTGAACGCCGTCGAGGGCGCCGAGGACAGCCGGGAGCTGGCCGTGGCCGACCTGAAGGGGATCGGCCTGACCGCGGACGACGCGGTGATCGGCGTCTCGGCCTCCGGGCGGACGCCGTACGCGGTGGCGGCCGTCGAGCACGCGCGGGCCCTGGGCGCGTTGACCGTCGGGCTCGCCTGCACCGCGGGTTCGGAGCTCGGTGCCGCGGCCGAGCACCCGGTCGAGGTGGTGGTCGGCCCGGAGGTGCTCACCGGCTCGACCCGGCTGAAGGCCGGCACCGCGCAGAAGCTGGTGCTCAACATGGTCTCGACGATCACCATGGTCCGCCTCGGCCGCACCTACGGGAATCTGTTGGTCGACCTGCGGGCCACCAACGAGAAGCTGCGGGCCCGCTGCCGCCGGATCGTCGCCCTCGCCACCGGCGCCGCCCCCGAGGCGGCCGACCGCGCCCTCGACGCCGCCGGCGGCGAGGTGAAGCCCGCGATCCTCACCCTGCTCACCGGGCTGGCCCCCGCCGACGCCGCCCGCCTGCTCGCCGCGCACGGCGGCCGTCTCCGCGAGGCTCTGGAGGCCGCCGGCCACACCGCGGCCCCCGCCCCCGGAGCGGGGACCGGGGCCGGCGGGGCGCCGTAGCGTCGGGCGAGGGTGGCGGCGGCGGAGAGGATCCGGCCGGCCCAGGTGCGGGCGAGGGCGTCGGCCTTGGCGAAGGTCCAGGACCGGTCGTCCTCGATCACAGCGGGGGCGTTCTCGTTGCCGTGCAGGCCGGCGTCGAACCACGCGTCGAGTCGCAGCTGGGGTCGGCATCTGGGCTTCGGCCGCGCGGTGGCCATGGGGTGCAGCAGCGCGAGCACGGTGTACATCTGGCCGACCATCAGGACGCCGAGCAAGGTCAGCAGGACGGTGGCCGGGGCGGCCTGGGCCCAGTGCGGCGGTTGGTCGGTCGTGCGTGCTTCCGGCTGTGGGCCCGAGGGTTGTGCTGGGGTGGGACATGGGAACTCCGGAAAGGGCGTCTGGTAGAGACCCCGCGTGGTGGTGCTCGGCACGATCGGCCGATGACACCGCCGGGGCAGTGGGTCACCCGGCCGGGGAAGCCCGGCCGGGTGACGATGAAGGGGGATGCTCAGGCGGCCGGGGTGTTCAGCACGTACTCGCGCGAGGCCCGGACCTCGCCGCGCAGGGCGGACAGGTCGACGTCGAGGACGTTGCCGTTCCACTTGCGGGGCTCGCCGTTGACGAGGACGGCGCTGATGTTGCGGGCGTCGGAGCCCAGGACGACGGTGCCGATCGGGTCGTTGAGCGGCATGTTGTTGATGTCCTCGGCCCGGATGGCCAGCAGGTCGGCCTTCTTGCCCGGGGTGAGTGAACCGGTGACGGCGGCCAGGCCGTTGGTGCGGGCGCCCTGGAGGGTGGCGAAGTCCAGGACGTCGTGGGTGGTGATGCGGTGGGGCTGCTGGTCGGTGCCGTAGGCGGCGTTGACGGCTCGCATCCGCTGGATGGCGTGCAGGGCCCGCATCTGCGTGAACATGTCGCTGGCCAGGGCGACTTCGACGTCGATGCTCAGTCCGGGGCGGATACCGACGGACAGGGCCTCGTCGACGGCGGGGATCGCGGTCTCCAGGCCGATCTGGGCGTCGGAGGTGGGGGCGAGCGCCACAGTGGTGCCGGTCTGCCCCATCGCCTGCCATGCCTCGGAGGTCAGTCCGGTGGCGTGGATGAGGGTGACGCCGGGGTTGAGGATGCCGTCCTTGGCCCAGCGCAGGATCGCCTCCGAGGAGGAGGCGCCGAAGACGGCGTCCACGCTCACTCCGATGCCCAGGTCAGCTGCCACGCGGGCGAGTTCGGGACCGTAGGCGAGCACCGGTCCGGCGATCTCGTCGGTGGCCAGGGTCGCCAGGCGCAGGGTGAGCAGCTGGTCGTCGCTGCTGAAGTACTGGTCCTTGATGCGGGCCAGGTCGCCGGGCCACTGCCGGTCCCACTCGCCGAAGTGCGGGCCCATGGAGGCGTGCACGCCACGGATGCCGGTGTCGCGAAGGGCCCCGATGGCGGCGTCGGAGTGCTCGCGGGTGCGGGAGTTGTGGGAGAAGTCGAGCATGGTCGTGATGCCGCTGTCGATCGCGGTCAGAGCGGCCAGCTTGGTGCCGGTGTACATGTCCTCGGGCCGGTAGACCGTGGCGTGGCCGGCCAGGGTGGACATGACGTAGCCGCCGAGGTCGTCGACGTCCGGCATGATCCGGCGCAGCTGGGCTTCCCAGGCGTGCCGGTGGGTGTCGACGAAGCCGGGGGTGAGGATGGTGCCGGTGGCGTCGACGACCACGGCGTCGCCCGCGTTGAGGTCCGAGCCGATGGCGGTGATGGTGTCGCCCTCGACGAGGAGGTCGCCGTGCTCGATGATGCCGAGGTCGGGGTCCATCGTGACGATGGTCGCGCCGGTGAACAGGATGCGCCGGCCGTCGGCGGGGCGGCGCCGGAGCTGTTCGAGGACGGCGGCGCTGGTGGTGTCGTGGACGTTCACGAGGGTCTTCTTCCTGCAAGTCCGAGGGCGGGGGTGGTGGGCTGCCAGGGGCACCGGTGCTGCACTGCTTCCAGCCTCGAGCGCTCCCGCTGGGGCAACCAGGCCGCCGTTTCCCCAGGTGGCGCGCACCCAGGATCAGGCGTGCACAGGCGTGCGGCGGAGGTGCTGCCCCGCTCGGAACGTGGGTGTGCCGCTCCCAGGAAGCCGGCACCTGGGGAGACGGCAGCCTGGTCGGCAGCGGCCACCGGGCCAACCATGGAGCCATGACCAGCAATGACACGCCCCGCGACCCGCACCCGTACGTCGGGATGTGGGTGACCGCGGACGGACACATCCGCCAGGAACTGCTGCCGAACGGCCGCTACGACGAGGCTCGCGGAAATCGCCAAAGCGCCTACACCGGCCGCTACACCGTCACCGGCAACCACATCGACTACGTCGACGACATCGGCTTCACCGCCACCGGCGACATCCGCGACGGCATTCTCTTCCACGAACACCTGGTGCTCTACCGCGAGGGCGACGACCGCGCCCGGCAGGGACGCATCCGGTCGCGCGGCTGACGGGTCACGCGGAATCCGTAGGAGGTCAGGTCTCGCTGAGAGCCCGGCCGGATTCTTCCTCCACCACGTAGGCGGGTGCCTCTCGGCCGATGCGGGACCGGAGCTCGGCGAAGGCGGCCGCGGTGGCACTGGCCGGCTCTGCCTGGTAGACAACCAGTTGCTGGTGCGGGGCACCGTTGACGGTGAAGGCCGAGAACCGGATCTCCAGAGCGCCGACCTCGGGGTGTGAGAGGTTCTTCGCCTGCTGGGCCTTGCCCTTCACGTCGTGCCGTGCCCACAGTCCGGCGAATTCGGGGCTCTTCGCGCGGAGCGTGTCGACGGCTTCGGTGATCCGCGGGGAATCGGGGGCGCATCCGTAGGCCGCGCGCAGCTCGGCCGCGCACGAGTTCGCGGCCCTGTCCCAGTCCTGGTAGAAGGTGCGTCCGGCGGGGTCCAGGAAGACCATGCGGGCCAGGTTGTCGAATCGCTGGAATCCGCTGTGCAGGACTGCGGCGAGCGCGTTGTACGCGAGGACGTCCTGGGCCGGGCCCAGGACGAAGGCAGGGGTGTCGGGCCAGCTGTCGATCAGCTGCAGAAGCTGGGGGCTGACCCTGTCGTGACCGGCGGGGACGCGGCGGCGCTCCTGGGGCGCGCGGGTGAGTCTGCGCAGGTGGTCGTGCGCCTCGTCGTCGAGCCGGAGCGCGGTGGCGATCGCGTCGATCACCTGGGGCGAGGGGCCGGTCTCCCGGCCCTGTTCCAGACGCATGTAGTAGTCGGAGCTCACGCCCGCGAGCACGGCGACCTCTTCGCGGCGCAGACCCGGCACCCGCCTGCGCCCGTGCTCCGGCAGGCCGACGTCCTGCGGCTTGAGGGCTTCGCGCCGCGCTCTGAGGAAGTCTCCCAATGGAGTGCTGTCGCTCATGACCCCAACCTACGGGAGGGGGAACGCCGGCCGCCGGTGGAGTGGACGTCCACGTGTCCGGCCACGCTGCACCTGTGCGGCCGACCGTTTGCGCGTTTCAGGCCGCAGCTCGCCACCACCCAGCCGCGACCGCCTGCGCGCCGCCGACCCGAACGCCGCGGCGGAGAGTTGGTTCGCCCTGATCAATGCCTGGATGTGTCGAGTTCGATGTGCTCGATGTCGTTGTCCAGGAAGGTGGTCAGGGCCTGGGCTTCGGTGTGGACGGCTTCCCGTTCCGGGGCGGTGAGAGGGCGCAGGGAGCTGACGTGGAGTCGGTGGTCGCGCACGGTCCAGGTGGCGGTGACGCGTCCGTCGACGAGGACGGTGCGGTGGCCCGCGACGGACAGACCGAGGTGGGGGGCGTCGATGATGCGGCTGCGGTCGTGGTAACCCAGGATGGCGTTGTCGAAGGCCGGAAGGAACCGGACGGGGGCCGGGGTGTCGGGGTGCGGGCGGGGCGCGTCGGGCAGGTCGAGCAGTTCGCGGCCGCGTTCGTCACGGAAGACGACGAGTTCTTCGCGGGCGGCTTTGACGGCGGCGGGAAGGCCGGCGAGGCCGCACCAGGCGCGTACGTCCGCGCTTGCGGCGGGCCCGTACGCGGCGAGGTAGCGGAGCAGCAGTTGCTGTCCGACGGGATCACTGCCGTCGGCGGGCAGGGGGTCGATGTCCCGTGCCAGCCAGGTGCTCAGCGGCAGGTTGCGTACGCCGGCGGTCTGGCGCCACAGGCCGCGGGGCGGGAGTTGGGCCATCGGGACGAGGGCTGCGACGAGCAGCTCGCCCAGGGCACGGCGCGGTGGACCGGGCCAGCGGTCTTCGAGAGCTCGTACCAGCTCGGTCATGGTGCGCGGCCGCTGGTCGGCCATGACCGCGCGGCCGGCGGCGGCGACCTCGTCCGTGTCGATGCCGGCCAGTTCGCGCCGGTAGGTTCCCAGCACTCGCTGGCGCAGCATGGTCCCATGGCGGGCTCGCCAGGCGAGCGCGTCGTCGGCGGTGACGAGGTGGACGGTGCGCCGCATCAGGTGGGTGCGCACCACCTTGCGACCGGTCAGCGCATCGTCCAGGTGCCCGGGTCGGAAGTCGCAGAGGCGGGACCACAGCCCGGTGAAGGGTTCCTGGGGCTCCTGCGCCTGGAGGCCGCAGAGATGGGCCACTGCCTGCGACACGGAGCTGTCGCTGCGCTCGAGCAGGTGTTGGCGGGCGAGGGTGGCGCGATTGAGGGCGCGGGTGTCGAGGACGGTCATGGCACTCTCTCGCGACGGCTCGCTCGTGGGACAGGCGCCGTCGCAGGTCCGTGTGGGTGGGTTTCCGCTGTTGTACGTGTCCGGTGCCCGCGCCGTCCGGGCCGCCCACGGGGTGGCGGCGGCTCGGACGGCGCGGGCGGGCCGGGTCGGTCGGTTCAGCTGTTGTACGGCGCGGTGACGTCCAGGACCCAGGTGACGCCGAAGCGGTCGGTGAGCATGCCGTACAGCGGCGCCCACTGTGCGGGCTCCAGGGGGCTCACGATGGTCGAGCCCGCGGCGAGCTTGCCCCACAGGACGCTGATCTCCTCGGCGTCGTCTCCGCGCACGGAGACGAAGAACGCGTTCTCGCCCCGGTGCCAGGGCAGCTGCGTGGGCACGTCGTAGGCCATGACGTGGAATCCGTTGTCGCCGACCACCTCGCCCCACATCACCCAGTCCGCCTCGCTCTCGTTCCGCACGGCGCCCGCGTCCTTGTAGGTGACCGCGACGGTGCGCCCGCCGAAGACGGACTGGTAGAAGTCCAGTGCCTCACGTGCGGTGCCCCGGAAGTTGAGGTGGGTGGTGGTCGTGACGGACATGGTTCGTTCCTTGCCTCGGTGTGACGGATGTGCGCCGTCGGTCGTCGGTGCCGAGCGGCGGCTGCCGTGACCGGGGGTCGCGCCTCCCGAACGGCTCGTGTGCCACGATGGCAAAGGTAGAGGACAGGGTGTGTCCGGTATTCCGGCGAGGATGGGTGTCATGCAGAAGACGTCCGCCCGCCTGCTCGCGCTGCTCTCGCTCCTTCAGACGCCCCGTGCCTGGTCCGGCGACGATCTCGCCGAGCGTCTCGGTATTACCTCGCGCACCGTGCGCCGTGACATCGACCGCCTGCGCGAACTCGACTACCCGATCACGACCGTCAAGGGACCGGCCGGTGGCTACCGCCTGGAGGCCGGCACCCACCTGCCGCCCATGCTGTTCGACGACGAGCAGGCCGTTGCCCTGGCTGTCGCGCTGCGCAGCGCGGCCGCCGGCACCACGGTCGCCGAAGACGCTTCCCGCGCCCTGGCCACCCTCCGCCAGGTCATGCCGTCCCGCCTGCGCCACCGCATCGACCTGGTGCGCATCACCGCGATCCAACCGCCCGAGGCGGTCGGCGACACCCCCCGGGTCGACGCTCAGGTCCTGATGGAGCTGAGCCGCGCCATCCACGCCCGCGAGGAACTGCGCTTCGACTACGCCCGGGGTCCGGGCACCCCGGCCGGTGACGCGCGCCGCGTACAACCCCACCACCTGGTCACCTGGCGTCATCGCTGGTACCTGGTGGCCTGGGACCTCCACCGCGAGGACTGGCGCACCTTCCGCGTCGACCGCATCCGGCCCCGCACACCCACCGGCCCCCGCTTCGCCCCGCGTGACCTCCCCGGCGGAACCGTTTCCACCTTCGTCACCAGCCGGTTCCGCGGCAACGACGGCACCACCACCGACTGGCCGTGCCGGGGCGAAGTCATCCTCCACCTCCCGGCCGCCCACGTCGCGCCCTTCGCCGAGGACGGAATCGTCGTGGACGTCGGACCCCACCAGTGCCGGCTCATCCTCGGCTCCTGGTCATGGACCGGACTCGCCGCCGCGATCGGCCGCTTCGACACCGACATCGACGTCATCGACCCACCCGAACTGGCCGCCGCGTTCGGGGACCTCGCCGCCCGCTACGCCCGCGCTGCCCGTACCGCAAGACCAGAGGCCGTTCCGGAGTGGTGAGAAGGAATCACCACAGATCCGTCCCGCAGGCCCATCGTCCCGACACTGCTACCCGGCGTCGCAGCGGGTAGCTGGGCTGAGGAGTTCTCGCAGGTCAGCGAGACGCCGACCTGCGAGAACTCGAAGTCAGAAGCCCTTTACAGGTCGAAGTAGAGCTCGAACTCGTGCGGGTGCGGCCGCAGGGCGATCGGGGCGATCTCGTTGGTGCGCTTGAAGTCGATCCAGGTCTCGATCAGGTCGGGGGTGAACACCCCGCCCGCGAGCAGGTACTCGTGGTCGGCCTCCAGCGCGTCGAGGACGGCGCCGAGCGAGGCGGGTACCTGCGGTACGGCGGAGTGCTCGTCGGGGGCCAGCTCGTAGAGGTCCTTGTCGACCGGCTCCAGCGGCTCGATCTTGTTCTTGATGCCGTCCAGGCCCGCCATCAGCATGGCGGAGAAGGCCAGGTACGGGTTGGAGGACGGGTCGGGCGCGCGGAACTCGATGCGCTTGGCCTTGGCGTTCGACCCGGTGATCGGGATGCGGATCGCGGCGGAGCGGTTGCGCTGCGAGTACACCAGGTTGACCGGCGCCTCGAAGCCCGGCACCAGGCGGTGGTAGGAGTTCACCGAGGGGTTGGTGAAGGCCAGCAGCGAGGGGGCGTGCCTGAGCAGACCGCCGATGTAGTAGCGAGCGGTGTCGGAGAGGCCGGCGTAGCCCTGCTCGTCGTAGAAGAGCGGCGAGCCCTCGGTCCACAGCGACTGGTGGACGTGCATGCCGGAGCCGTTGTCGCCGAAGATCGGCTTGGGCATGAAGGTGGCGGTCTTGCCGTTCCGCCAGGCGACGTTCTTGATGATGTACTTGAACAGCATCAGGTCGTCGGCGGCGTGCAGCAGGGTGTTGAACTTGTAGTTGATCTCCGCCTGGCCGGCCGTGCCGACCTCGTGGTGCTGCCGCTCGACCTGCAGGCCGGCGGCGGCGAGCTCCAGCGACATCTCGGCGCGCAGGTCGGCGAAGTGGTCCACCGGCGGCACGGGGAAGTAGCCGCCCTTGTACTTCACCTTGTAGCCGCGGTTGCCGCCCTCCTCGATCCGGCCGGTGTTCCAGGCGCCGGCGATCGAGTCGATGTGGTAGTACGAGGCGTTGGCGCTGGTCTCGTAGCGGACCTCGTCGAAGACGTAGAACTCGGCCTCCGGGCCGAAGAACGCGGTGTCGGCGATGCCGGAGGAGGCGAGGTAGGCCTCGGCCTTCTGGGCGACGTTGCGCGGGTCGCGGCTGTAGGCCTCGCCCGTGATCGGGTCCTGGATGAAGAAGTTGATGTTGAGGTGCTTTTCGGAGCGGAACGGGTCCAGCCGGGCCGTCGCCAGGTCGGGCACGAGTGCCATGTCGGACTCGTGGATCGCCTGGAAGCCCCGGATCGAGGAGCCGTCGAACATCAGGATTTCGGACGGGTCGAAGGTCGAGGCAGGCACTGAGAAGTGCTGCATGACGCCCGGCAGGTCGCAGAACCGGACATCGACGAACTTGATGTCGTTGTCCGTGATGTACTGCCTGACCTCGTCGGCGTTGGTGAACATCCATCCTCCTCAGCTGCGTGCGGCCCACCGTAGGAGCCGCCCGTTTCCGGTGGGTGATTTCCCCGTCCTCTGCATGTTAACCAGCGGCACCCATAGTGTGGGCAAAGTCATACGGCCCGGGACAAAACACCCATGATGGCGCCGAGTGGTCCAGACCGCGCGGCGAGGCGTCCGCGCGTGTCGGGGGAGGCCGCCGAAGATCGCCCGTAAAGCCCGGATACTGTGGATTTCGTGGACACCAGAGATGCGTTGGGATCGTGGCTGGACGGGCCGAAGGCCGCCGCCGAGAAGATGGGCGCCGACTTCGGTCACCGCGGCGAGCGCCTCGGCCTGCCGAAGGAGGGCCCCGGCTCGATCGCCGGCCCCGGCCGGCGCCTGGGCGCCCTGTTCGTCGACGGCTGGCTCTGCAGCCTCGTCGCCTACGGGCTGCTCTCCCGCGGCGACCAGGCCGCCGCCAACCTGTGGACCACCCCGCTGTTCTACGTCGTCACCGTCGTCCTGCTCGCCACCAGCGGCACCACCGTCGGCAAGCGGCTCTTCGGCCTGCGCGTCGTCCGGCTGGACGGCTCCCGCGCCTCCATCCCGCAGGTGCTGCTGCGCACCCTGCTGCTCTGCCTGATCGTCCCCGCCGCGATCTGGGACCGCGACACCCGCGGCCTCCACGACAAGGCGGTCGGCACCGCCGAGGTCCGCATCTGACCCGTCCCCCGGACGTCGAACGGCCCCGCCGCGAGGATCGCGGCGGGGCCGTGGTGTCGGTGGAGGTGGGGCTCAGCGGACCTGGCCGCCCTTGGGCATCCGGGCGCCCTTGGGCATCGGGCCCTTGGGGATCGGCGCCCGGGAGAGCAGGTCGCCCAGCGCGCGCAGCCGGTCGTTGGTCTCGGTGACCTGGGCCGGAGTGATCGCCCGCGGCAGCCGCATCAGGTGCACCTGCAGCTTCTTCAGCGGGATCTCGCCCTCGCCGTTGCCGACCATGATGTCGTGCACCGGGATGTCGCCGACGACCCTGGCCATCTTCTTCTTCTCGGCGGCGAGCAGCGGCCGCACCCGGTTCGGGTTGCCCTCACCGATCAGCGCGATGCCCGGACGGCCGACCGCGCGGTACACCGCGTCCTGGCTGCGGGTGACCGCGACCGGGGTCGGGTTGGCACTCCAGCCGCGCCGGATGTTGTTCAGTACCGCCGCGACCGCGCCCGGCTGGCCCTCCATCTGCCCGAACGCGGCTCGCTCGGCCCGACGACCGAAGACCACCGCGACCGCCAGGAACGCCACGACGAAGCCGAGGATGCCCAGGTAGACGGGGTGTCCGATCGCAAACCCGATGGCGAGGAACACGCCGAAGGTGATGAGGCCGACGCCGGCGATGATCAGGCCGATCTTGGTGTCGACCTTCTTGGTCATGGTGTACGCCGTGCGGATCTGCTGCAGCCGCCCGGGGTTCTCGGATGTTTCCCTCGCCATAGGGCTCATGGTACGTGTCGGGGGGGCGGGATATCCAAGGGCGGTGCCCCCGACCGCCCGCGGCCGCACCCGGACGGCCCGGCGGCGGCCTCAGGAACGGCGTCGCGGCGTGGACGCCGCACCCGCGTCCAGCTCCCGCTCCGCAGCGTGCCGGCGGTTCTCGCAGACCGCGGCCCAGGCGTTGCGGCGGGCCTGCCGCTGCCCCCCGGCCAGCAGCACGCTCTCGGCGTAGCGCAGGGCACCGCCCACCGACGGCATCCGCGCCGGCCGCAGACCGCGAGGCGATCCGCTCACTGCCTCCATGCTCAACAGCTCCCCTCAAGGACCTACGGACGACCGACACCGCCAGCGTCGCCCGCAGGTGTTACCGATCGGTGACCTGCCGGTCAAAGTCGCATGAAAGCCGCACGACCGCAAGACGGCCGCGCCGGAGGTACGCCGGAGGGCGGCAGGCCGCGGCCCGCCGCCCTCCGAAGCTTCCGGTACGACCCTCGCGCGGCCGCTCGGGCGCCTCAGACGGCCGCGCGCTCGCGGTGCTCCAGCGCCTGCCGGTACAGCCGGCCCGCCCGGTACGAGGACCGCACCAGCGGACCCGACATCACACCGGCGAAGCCGAGCTCCTCGGCCTCCTGCTGCAGCTCCACGAACTCGTGCGGCTTCACCCAGCGCTCCACCGGGTGGTGGCGCAGCGAGGGCCGCAGGTACTGGGTGATGGTGATCAGCTCGCAGCCGGCCCCGACCAGGTCCGCCAGCGCCTGGCTGACCTCCTCGCGGGTCTCGCCCATGCCGAGGATCAGGTTGGACTTGGTGACCAGGCCGGCCGCGCGGGCCTGCGTGATGACGTCCAGCGAGCGCTCGTAGCGGAAGGCGGGGCGGATCCGCTTGAAGATCCGCGGCACCGTCTCGACGTTGTGCGCCAGCACCTCGGGCCGCGAGGAGAACACCTCGGCCAGCTGCTCCGGGACGGCGTTGAAGTCCGGGATCAGCAGCTCGACACCCGTCCGGCCGGCCTCACGGCCGGCCGTCAGCGCGTGCACCTGGCGGACCGTCTCGGCGTACAGCCAGGCCCCGCCGTCCTCCAGGTCGTCGCGGGCGACACCGGTGATCGTGGCGTAGTTGAGGTCCATCGTGACGATGGACTCGGCGACCCGGCGCGGCTCGTCACGGTCGAACTCGGCGGGCTTGCCGGTGTCGATCTGGCAGAAGTCGCAGCGGCGGGTGCACTGGTCACCGCCGATGAGGAAGGTGGCCTCGCGGTCCTCCCAGCATTCGAAGATGTTGGGGCAGCCGGCCTCCTGGCAGACGGTGTGCAGCCCCTCCTTCTTCACCAGCGACTGGAGGGCGTTGTACTCCGGGCCCATCTTCGCCCGGGTCTTGATCCACTCGGGCTTCCGCTCGATGGGGGTCTCGCTGTTGCGGACCTCCAGGCGGAGAAGCTTCCTGCCGTCGGGCGCGACAGCGGACACGTGCAACTCCTAGAACTAGACGGGGTACCCCCAGGGTACGCCTGTGCTTTCATCGCCTGTACCGGGCCTGTTGCCCCTCAATCGCAGGGCAACAGGGCTACTTGCCGGTAGATTCCCGCCTCAGCGGGCGAGTGCGGGCTCCGGCAGCTCCGCGAGGATGCCCGCCAGGTGCTTCTGCACCACCGGCAGCGCGTCCGCGACACCGAACGGCCGGCCCAGCTCCCCGGCCAGCGACCCCACCCCGGCGTCCCGGATCCCGCACGGCACGATCCGGTCGAACCACGTCATGTCCGGGTCGCAGTTCAGCGCGAACCCGTGCATCGTCACCCCGCGCGCCACCCGGACACCGATCGCCGCCAGCTTCCGGTCGTCACCCCGCTGACCCGCGTTCGACGGCGCGTACTCCGGCCCGGCCAGCCGCGGGTCGATCCCCAGCGGCAGGCCCATCCGCAGCGTCAGCCGGCCGATCTCCACCACCTGCGACGGATCCACCACCGCGTCCGGGATCTCCTCGCCGAGCACCCACACCCCGCTGCGGCCCTCCACCCGCGAGGTCGCCACCCCGAACTCGGCGCAGGCGCGGATCAGTGCCTCCTCCAGCCGACGCACGTACGACACCACGTCGATCGGGTCCGGCAGCTTGACGATCGGGTACCCCACCAGCTGGCCCGGACCGTGCCAGGTGATCTCACCACCGCGGTTCACCTGCACCACCGGCGTCCCGTCCAGCGGGTAGTCCTCCGGGTTGGTGCGCTTGCCCGCCGTGAACACCGGCGGGTGCTCCAGCAGCAGCACGGTGTCCGGGATCTCGTCCGCGACGCGCAGCGCGTGCAGCCGCTGCTGCTCCTCCCAGGCCTCCGGGTACGGGACGGCGCCCTCGCCGATCCCCATCGTCACGAACCGTACGTTCTCGCTCACCGCTGCTCCTTGCCAGGCGTTCGAGACCAACCCGGTCACTGTACGCCTGCCCCGGAACGACCCGACGAGGGCAGGTCCTAGGGGTCGGCCAGCAGCTGGAGCCGCAGCGCCAGCTGGAGTTCCAGGGCGCGTTCGGGGGCGTTCCAGTCGTGGCCCAGCAGGACCTCGATCCGGTCCAGGCGCTGGACGACCGTGTTCACGTGGACGTGGAGCTCGTCCTTGGCGCGGGTGAGGCTGCCGCCGCAGTCGAAGTAGGCCCGCAGGGTCCGTACCAGTTCCGTCCCCCGCCGGGCGTCGTACGTGACGAGCGGTCCGAGCGCCGACCCGACGAAGCCCGCGACGTCGTGCCCGTCGCCGAGCAGCACGCCGAGGAAGCCGAGCCCGGCGGCGGAGGCCCCGGCGCCCTCGCGGCCGAGCACCCGCAGGGCCCGCACGCACCGCACCCCCTCCCCGTGCGCGGCCGCCAGCGCGGCCGGCCCGGCGGCGGGCCCGCCCGCGCCGACGGTGACGGGGCAGCCGGCGAGCCGGGCGAGCCGGTCGGCGGCGTCGGCGGCGGCCAGGTCGGGCGGGGTGCCGTCGTCGGGCAGCAGCAGGACGACGGCCTCGCCGTGCTCGGCGCTGATGCCGCGGGTGCCGAACAGGTAGCGGGCGGCGGCCCCGGCGAGCCGGGTGCGGCCGGCGGGGTCGGCCTCGGCGACCAGGACGAGGTGGCGGCGGCCCAGGTCGACGCCGAGCCGGCGGCCGCGCGCGGTGAGTCCGGCCGGGTCCCGGTCGGGCGCGGTGAGCAGGTCGGCGAGGAGTTCCCCGCGGACCCGGTTCTCCGTCTCGGCGACGGACCGCCGCAGCAGCAGGAGCAGCGCGGTCACCACACTGGCCCGTTCGAAGATCCGCCGGTCGGCGTCGTCGAGACCGGCCCGGCCGCGCAGCACGAGGCCGCCGAGCAGGTCGTGGCCGGCCAGGGCGGCGCACACCCAGTCCTCGCCGCGGCGTACCGCCCTGCCCTCGGTGCGGGAGGCGGCGAGCGCCTCGGCGAGATGCCGGGAGGGGCCGGCGGCGCCGTCCGGTCCGGGGCGGCCGGTGAGCAGGTGGCCCTCGGTGTCGTGGACGGCGACCTCGCCGCCGAGCAGGGTGGCGACCTCGGCGGCGACGTCGGCGGCCTCGGCGCCGCGCAGCACCAGGTCGGTGAGCCGGTCGTGGGCCTGCTCGGCGCGCTGGACGGCGGTGGCGTGCGCCTGGATGACGTGGTTGGCGGCGGCGAGGTCGGTGAGCGCGGCCCGGGTGTCGGCGAGCGCCTTCGCGGTGTCCAGGGCGACGGCGGCGTGCGCGGCGAGGGTGCACAGCAGGGCGACCTCGTCCGGGGAGAACGCCCGCGGGGAGCGGTCGGCGGCGAACAGCACGCCGATCACCCGGCCGCCGAGCAGCAGCGGCACGCCGATGATCGCGACCAGGCCCTCGTCCAGCACGCCGGCGTCGATGCTGCCGGTGTGGTGGAACCGCTCGTCGGTGCGGTAGTCGGGGGTGGCGTAGGGCCGGGCCGTCTGCGCGACCAGGCCGCCGAGGCCGTCGCCGAGGCTGAGCCGCAGGGTCTGGAAGAGCTGCGAGACCGAGCCGTCGGTGACCCGCATGTACGTGTCCCCGGCGTCCTCGTCGGGGAGGGTGAGGTACGCGGTGTCGGTGCCGAGCAGCATCCGGGCCCGCCGGACGATCGCCTGGAGCACCGCGTCGAGGTCCCGGGAGGCGGCGAGGTCGCCCGCGGTGTCGAAGAGGGCGGTCAGTTCGGCCTCGCGCCGCCGGTGCTGACGCAGCGTCCGGTGCACCCGCAGCGCCTGCCAGGCGGCGGCGTCGATCTCGGCGAGCACGGCGGGGGGCGCGCCCTGCCGGCGCGCCTCGGCGAGCACCTCGGCGAAGTCCTCGGTGGCCGCGCCGGAGGCGAGCAGGTCGATCAGCCGGCGCAGGGCGGGGGCCGCGCTCTCGGGGGGCTCGTTCATGGTGCGGGCCATCGTGCCATTCATCCGTGCGGTGCGGGAGCGGTGCGGCCCGGGGGCTGGGGGAGTGCCCCGGGCCGCACCGGGCGGGTCAGCCGACCGGGACGCTCGCGCGGGCCGGCTCGGTCTCGGCGAGGTCCTCGCCGCGGGTCTCCCGGGAGCAGAGCACCGCGAGGACGGTGATCGCGGCCGCGATCGCCACGTACACCGCGATCGGGGTGGAACTGCCGTAGTCCTTGAGCAGTGCGGTGGCGATCAGCGGGGCCGGCGCGCCGGCCGCCACCGAGGAGAACTGGGCGCCGATGGAGGCACCGGAGTACCGCATCCGGGTGGCGAACAGCTCGGAGAAGAACGCCGCCTGCGGGGCGTACATCGCGCTGTGGAAGACCAGGCCGATCGTGATCGCGGCGACGAGTGCGCCGAACGACTTCGTGTCCACCATGCCGAAGAAGACGAACGCCCAGACGCCCACGCCCACCGCGCCGGCCAGGTACACCGGCTTGCGGCCGATCCGGTCGGAGAGCGCGCCGAACAGCGGGATCAGCGCGAACTGGACCGCGGAGGCGATCAGTACCGCGTTCAGTGCGGTCTGCTTCGGCAGGTGCACGTGGCCGACCGCGTACGCCAGCACGAAGGTGGTCATCACGTAGTACGAGATGTTCTCGGCCATCCGGGCGCCCATGGCGACCAGCACGTCACGCCAGTGGTTGCGCAGCACCGCGACGATCGGCGGCTGCTCGGCCGTCCTCCGGGCCTTCGCCGCGGCCAGCGCCTGCTGGAACAGCGGCGACTCGTCCACCGAGAGGCGGATCCACAGGCCGACCATCACCAGCACCGCGGACAGCAGGAACGGCACCCGCCAGCCCCAGGAGAGGAACGCCTCGTCCGACAGGGTCGCCGTCATCAGCGACAGCACGCCCGCCGCCAGCAGGTTGCCCGCCGGGGCGCCGCCCTGCGGCCAGGACGCCCAGAAGCCGCGCCGCGCCTTGTCGCCGTGCTCGGAGACCAGCAGCACCGCGCCGCCCCACTCACCGCCCAGCGCGAAGCCCTGCACCAGCCGCAGCGCGGTGAGCAGCAGCGGCGCCGTGACACCGATCTGGCGGTACGTCGGCAGGCAGCCGATCAGCGTGGTCGCGCCGCCCATCAGCAGCAGGCTCAGCACCAGCAGCCGCTTGCGGCCGATCCGGTCGCCGAAGTGGCCGAAGACCAGGGCGCCCAGCGGACGGGCCGCGAAGCCGATCGCGTAGGTGAGGAAGGACAGCAGCGTGCCGGTCAGCGGGTCGCTGTCGGGGAAGAACACCTTGCCGAAGACCAGCGCGGCGGCGGTGCCGTACAGGAAGTAGTCGTACCACTCGACGGTGGTGCCGATGAGGCTGGCGCCGACCACCTTCCAGAGCGGGGAGCCTTGTCTCGCGACGTCGGGAGAGTGGGCCATGGGGTCACCTGTTCTCGGGGGAGGGGCTGTGCGGGAGGGTGCGCGCCGGGCCCGCGGGCCCGGCGGGAGGGTCAGTGGGCCGTCCAGCCGCCGTCCACGGGCAGGCTGGCGCCGGTGATGTAGGAGGCGGACGGCGAGCAGAGCCAGAGCGCCAGCTGCGCCACCTCGTCGGGTTCGATGAGCCGCTTGACGGCGGTGCGGTCGAGCATGATCTGCTCCACCACCTCGTCCTCGCGGATGCCGTGCGCCAGGGCCTGGGCCGCGACCTGCCGCTCCACCAGGGCCGTGCGCACGTAGCCCGGGTTGATGCAGTTGCTGGTGACGCCGTAGGGGGCGCCCTCCAGGGCTGCCGTCTTGCTGAGCCCTTCGAGCCCGTGCTTGGCGGTCACGTAGGCGGACTTGAAGGCGCTGGCGCGCAGCCCGTGCACCGAGGAGATGTTGACGATGCGTCCCCACTCGTTCCCGTACATGTGCGGCAGGGTGCGGCGGATGATCCGGAACGGCGCCTCCACCATGACCTTCTGGATCAGCGCGAACCGCTCCGTGGGGAACTCGTGCAGCGGCGCGACGTACTGCAGGCCGGCGTTGTTCACGACGATGTCGGCGTCGTCCGGCAGGGCCTCCACCGCCTGCGGGTCGGAGAGGTCGGCGACGACGGCGACCCCGCCGATCCGCCCGGCGAGCTCCTCGGCCGGGGCGGCGGCGAGGTCGACGACGTAGACCCGCGCGCCGGCCGCGGCGAAGGCCTCGGCGCAGGCCCGGCCGATGCCGGAGGCGGCGCCGGTGACCAGTGCCGTCCGGCCCTGCAGGGCCGGCGCCGGGGCGGTGGCTGAAGTGGTGTCCATGGCCGAGAACGGTAGGAACCCTCCGCCCGCGCACCTATGTGTCCGGACGACACATGTGCCCGCTCCGGCATGTGCGGGCGTTCCACGGGCCAGCCACAGGCGCACCGGTGGTGCAATCCAAACCCCGTGTGCGCCTGCTTCCCCGTAACGGGCGCCCCTGCATCACCCGTTCGGAGGATTGCACGCCCGAATCGGCCCATAGCGCCCGAATGCTCGCTACTGTCACGCCGATTCCCGACAGGGGGCGCCGCCCCGAATACCGGGGGGACCGGTGCGGCGCTCGAGAGGTGTTGACTGATATGCCCCAACGGCCTGTGACCGACAGCCCGGCGTTCGGACCGCTCGATGCGCTCGACCCGCACGAAGTGCCGGCCGGGGCCCCTCCGCTGGTGTCCGACGAAGACGACGACCGCCCGGTGGAGAGCGCCACCGGGAACCACCGCACCCAGAACCCGCAACTCGCCGCGCTCATCGAGGAGTCCGGCTTCTCGCACGCCGGCCTCGCCCGGCGGGTCGACCAGCTCGGCCTGGAGCACGGCCTCGACCTGCGCTACGACAAGACCTCGGTGACCCGCTGGCTACGCGGCCAGCAGCCCCGCGGCGCGACCCCGGCACTGATCGCCGAGGTCTTCACCCGCCGGCTCGGCCGCCGGCTCACCGCCCAGGACGTCGGCCTCGACGCCTGCGCCCCGGTCTACGCCGGGCTGGAGTTCGCCGAGACACCGCAGGAGGCCGTCGACATCGTCGCCTCCATGTGGCGCAAGGACAACGGCCCGTACGCCGAACTCCGCAAGATCGCCTTCACCCCGGCCGGCCTGGTGGTGCCCAGCCGCGACTGGCTGATCGGCCGCACCGACGAGCGGGTCGCCCGGGACGCCACCACGCTGCCCCCGGAGGAGCTGGCCGGCGCCCGGCCCGCCGCGCCCGGGGCCGCCACCCGCCCGCCGTCCCGCCCCGTCCCCGGGCGGGTGCCGCAGCAGGCCCGCCGGCCGCTCGCCGGCACCGAGAGCGCCGAGCCCGCCCCCGGGCGCGACTCCCGCCCCGCCGTCCGGGTCGGCCGCGGCGACATCGCCGCGATCCGCGCGGTCGGTGACCTGTTCCGCGCGCTGGACCACGCCTACGGCGGCGGCCACGCCCGGCAGGCCCTGGTGCGCTACCTGGAGAGCGAGGCCGAGCCGATGCTGCGCGGCCGCTACGGCGAGCAGATCGGCCGGGCGCTGTTCGGCGCCGTCGCCGACCTGACCCGGCTCGCGGGCTGGACGTCCTTCGACATCGCCGCGCACGGCCTCGCCCAGCGGTACTTCGTCCAGTCGCTGCGGCTCTCCCAGGCCGCGGGGGACCGCGTGCTCGGCGGCTTCGTGCTCACCACCATGAGCCAGCAGGCCGTCCACCTCGGGCACGGCCGGGAGGCCATCCAGCTCGCCCGGGTCGCCCAGCAGGGCGTCGGCACCACGGCGGCCCCGGTCGTGCAGGCGCTGATGCACGCGGCCGAGGCCCGCGGCCACGCGCTGCTCGGCGACGTCCGCTCCTGCACTGCGTCGATGGTCCGCTGCGAGCGCGCACTGGCCACCGCCCGCCCGGGCGACGAGGCGCCGTCCTGGTCGCGGTACTTCGACGAGGCCCAGCTGGCCGACGAGTTCGCGCACTGCTACCGGGACCTGCAGCAGTGGCGGCCCGCCGCCCAGCACGCCGAGAAGTCGCTGCGGCTGCGCGCCCCCGCGTACGCCCGCAGCCGGATCCTCTGCCGGCTGGTGCTGGCCACCGCCCGGCTCGGGATGGGCGAGGTCGAGGAGTCCTGCACGATGGCGGGCGAGTCGCTGCGGGCCGCCGGCGAGATGCGTTCCGCCCGCACGGTGGAGTACCTGCGGGACTTCCACCGGCGCCTGGCCCCCTACCGGGCCACCCCCGCCGTCCGGGCCTTCGAGGAGGCCGCGCGGCAGGCCGGGGTGCTCTGAGCGTCGTCCGGTGGCCCGCCGCGCCGACGGGCCACCGGACGGGCAGGGTCAGGCCGCCACGTCGGAGGCCCGCACCGAGGTCTCCAGCCCGAGGTCGCGCAGCACCGCCTGCGCGGCCCTGCGCCCCGACACCAGCGCGCCCTGCACGCTGCTGGTGTCCCGGTGGTCGCCGCACACGTACAGCCCGGCGAGCACCCGGACCGACCGGCGGAAGTGGTGCGGCGCCGGCATCGCCGGTACCGCGTCCGGGGCGTGGCGCACACTCAGGAACTCCCACCCGGCGGTGGAGGTGCCGTACAGCTCCGCCAGCCGCCGGCGCACGACCGGCTCGAACCCGGCCGGCCCGCCGATGTCGAAGCCGCGCCGGCCCAGCACGACGGTGGCGACCAGTGCCCGCCCGGCCGGCGCGTACGAGGGGTGCACGTCGCTGAGCACCAGCGAGTGCGCCACTCCGGACCGGTCGGCGTCCAGCAGCAGGGCCGGCTCGCCCAGCGGCGAGCGGTCCGCCGCGTGGAAGTACGTCGTCACCGGGTGGAAGTCGGGCAGCCGCAGCCCCGGCAGCAGCGCGGCCGCCGACCGCCCGTCACAGGCCAGCACCACGGCCTGGCACGTCACCCGGCCGTGCCGGGCGGTCTGCACGCCGTCCGCGGAGACCCCGGTCACCTGCACGCCCGTCCGGACCGTCCCGGCCGGCAGGCCCTCGGCCAGCTGGGCCGGCACCGAGGCCGAACCGCCGGCCGGCAGACAGAGCCGGCCCCGGGCGTACGAGCGCAGCACCAGGTCGGCGACCCGGCTGCTGGTGGTGAGCGAGCGGTCGGCCAGCAGGGCGCCCAGCAGCGGCCGCAGGAAGCCGTCGACGGTGCGCCCGCCGAGACCGCGGTCGGCCAGCGCCCGGGCCGCGGTGGTCTCCGGCCGGGCCAGCAGCCGGGGCACGGGGGTGGCGGCGAGCCGGTTCAGCGACGCGGCGAGCCGGGCGCGCTCCAGCGGGCTGCCCGGCGCCCCGCCGAGCGCGCCCCGGCTGCCGGCCGGGCGGGCGGCGGACTGCTGGGGGATGCCCACCCGGTGCCGGCGCCCCGCGCTGTGCACCAGGACGGCGGACGCCAGCGGGCGCAGATCCAGCCGGTCGAGGTCGAGCCGGCGGGCCGGCTCGGGGTGGTCGGTGTTGAGCAGGTGGACGCCGTGGTCGAGCCGGAATCCGTCCAGCTCGTCCGAGGCCATCCGGCCGCCGATGCGCCGGCCGGCCTCCAGGACCTGGACGCTGAGGCCCTGTCCGGTCAGCGCGCGGGCGGCGGCCAGGCCCGCGAGGCCGGCGCCGACCACGACCACGTCCGGATCGGACGGCTGGCGGGTACGGCGGATGAAGTCGTATGCGGGCACGGGTGTGCTCCCTCCCTGACGGCGGCCTCCGGGCCCGCGCGGCGACGGCCGGACCGTGGAGCTCCGGCCGAGGCGGGCAGCGGGGTGCCGGGTACGGTCCGTCAAACGTGATGCCCCGTCAATGTGCTGATCAGACCGGCGGGCCCGGTGAAATCGGGCCACCCGCCGGGTCGTGGTGGCACTGCGGAGGGGCTCGGTCACCGAGCGTGCGCCGGACCAGCGGCGATCCGGCGCCGCCTGGCGCACACGGTCACGGCAGGCGCGACGGCGCGCCCTCCGTCTGCAACCGTGCGCCCCTGTGCGCCCCGTATGCGGACCGGGTCCGCCCCGCATACGGGGCCGCTTACCCGGAACCGGACCCTCTCAGTCCTGCACGGTTCCGCCCGATTCCGCCCCGCGCGCGCCCGCTCAGCCCTGCCCGGGTTCGCCCGGGCCCGTCCGCCCGCGGCCGCTCAGCCCTGCAGCGCCGCCCGGACCACCGCGTCGGCGTCCGGGTGCCGGAACCGGAACCCGGCCGCCAACAGCCGCTCCGGCACCACCCGGTGGCTGCCCACCACCTCGACCGACATCTCGCCTAGCACCGCCTGCAGCGCGAACCCCGGCACCGCCAGCACCGTCGGCCGCCCCAGCGCCCGCCCGAGCGCCTCCGTCAGCTCCGCATTGGTCACCGGCACGGGACCGGTCAGGTTCACCGGGCCGGAGAGCGTCGGACGGTCGATCAGGAACCGCAGCGCGGCCACCTCGTCCGCCAGCGACAGGATGCTCCAGTACTGCCCGCCGGAGCCCAGCCGCCCGCCCAGCCCCAGCCGGAACAGCGGCAGCATCCGACCGAGCGCACCGCCGCCCGCCGCCAGCACCAGGCCGGTCCGCGGATGCACCACCCGGATCCCGGCGTCCTCCGCCGGCCGCGCGGCCGCCTCCCACTGCACGCACACCCCGGCCAGGAAGTCGTCCCCGGCCGGCGCGCCCTCGTCGATCACCCGGTCGCCGGTCTGCCCGTAGAAGCCGACCGCGGAGGCGCTCACCAGGACCTTGGGCGGCCGCTTCAGCTTCGCCAGCGCACCCGCCACCGTCTCCGTGCCGAGCACCCGGCTGTTGCGGATCTCCTCCTTGTACGCCCGCGTCCACCGCCGGTCGCCCACCCCGGCTCCCGCCAGGTGCACCACCGCGTCGACACCCTCCAGCCCGGCCGCGTCGATCTGCAGCAGGTGCGGGTTCCACCCCACCCCGACCGTCCCGTCCGGCTGCCACCCGACCCGGCTCCGGTGCCGCACCAGCCGCACCACCTCGTGCCCGTCCGCGAGGAGCGAACGGACGAGAGCAGAACCGATCAGACCCGTGGACCCTGTCACCGCAATGCGCATACCCCCATCCTCCCAGCCCGCCCAGCCGCGCCCGGGCAGGCCGAGCCCACCGGGCGCGCGGCGCCGCACCGCAGGCAGGGCCGTCCCGTCCCGGGCGCGGGCACCCCGCCGCCCATGGCCGCGCCCCGCCGGCGCGTCCTAGCATGGCGGCCATGTCATCCGACGACCTGACGATCCGTGCGGCCCGCGCCGAGGACGACCGCGCGCTCGCCGCCCTCGACCGCGCGGTCTGGTCCGTCCTCAGCGAGGTCGCGCCCCGGCGCGCCGAGGGCACCGCCTTCTTCGACGAGCAGCACACCCCCGACGGCTACCTGGTCGCCGAACTCGGCGGCGAGGTCGTCGGATACGTCCGCCAGGCGCCGCCCACCCCGCTCGCCAGCAACCGCCACGTCCGCCAGATCCAGGGCCTCGCCGTCGACCACGGCGTCCGCGGGCACGGCGTCGGCCGGGCCCTGGTCGAGGCCGCCTGCGCGGCCGCCGCGGCGGCCGGGGCACGCCGCATCACCCTGCGGGTGCTCGGCCACAACACGCCCGCCCGCCGGCTGTACGAGCGGTGCGGCTTCACGGTCGAGGGCGTGCTCCGCGACGAGTTCCTGCTCGACGGCGGCTACGTGGACGACGTCTGGATGTCCCGCCCGCTGCCCGCCTGACGCACCGCCAGGCCCGTCCGGTCCAAGTCGTGACCTCGCCGCCCCTGCCGGGCCGTGCCCCGGGACCGGTACCGTACGGCCGTGAGCACATCGACTCCTCCCGGCTGGTACCCGGTCCCGGAGGCCGGGCCGGGCGGCACCGCGCAGGAACGCTGGTGGGACGGCAACGCCTGGACGGCCGAGGTCCGGCCCGCCCAGTCCGCCGCGGCCCCGCAGCCCGCGCAGATCGCCGACGCCCCCACCCAGGCCTGGACCGGCCAGGCCGTCCCGCAGCCCGGGTACGGCTATCCGCAACAGCAGCAGCAGCCGGGCCCCTACGGTTACCCGCAGGCCGGCCCGGCGTACGCCTACCCGTCGACCGCCACGGGCCCGAAGAACCGCAACGGGCTGATCATCGGCATCGCCGCCGGCGTGCTGGCACTGGCCGCCGTCGCCGGAGTGGTGCTGGTGCTCGCCGACGGCGACGACGATCCGGTGATCACCGCCCCGCCGCCGGTGAGCTTCTCCGCCTCCCCGCGGACCAGCCCGAGCGTGCCGCGGTTCAGCCCCAGCCCGCGCACCAGCACGCCCCCGGTCGCCGGCAGCACCCTCCCCGACGTGATGCACGGCTGGCGGGTGCCGCGCCCCACCGGCTGGACGGTGCACACCAGCAGCAGCACCAGTTCGGTCTACGAGGTCACCGGCCCGTACGACTGCGGCATGCAGACGCAGTGCATCCGAGGCCAGTTCTCCGTCGAGACGCTCTCGGTGCCCGGTACGGACGCCGCGTCGGTCGCCAAGGCGGCGATCGTCGACTACGCACCGAAGATCTTCGGCGACCTCACCTCCCACGAGGAGGCCGGCTCCGGCCCCGTCGTCGTCGCCGGCGCCATCGGCTACGCGGTGCGCTGGCACGTCACCCCGCAGCAGGGCGCCGCCGGCTACGTGCTGATGGTGGCCGTGCCGGACGCCCGCGGTGCCGGCTTCGTCCTGCTGCACGGCGGCGTGGACGACGACCCCAAGGCGCCCACGCCCGGCACCCTGGACGCGATCGTCACGGGCATCCGCTCCACCACGGCGGGCAGCAACGCCTGAGCCGGGGCCCGGCCGGCACCGCGGGTGCCGGCCGGGGCACCGGTATCACCGCCCGAAGCGCTCCCACAGCCGGGGGAAGCGCTTCGCCATGATGCCGTCGTCCTCGAAGTCGAACGGCGCGCCCTCCGGGTCGTCCTGCGGTGCCAGGCCGAGGTCGGGCAGCGGCAGACCGGTCAGCTGCTCGTGCGCCTCGTCGGCGGCGTAGCCGAGGTCCTCGGCCTCGCCGTCCTCCTCCTCGTCGAAGTCGGGCACCAGCACCGCCAGCTCGTCCGGCTCGTGCACGGCATGCTCGTACACCTCGCGGCCCTGCCCGATCAGCCAGCACCGGAAGAAGTCGAAGTCGTCCGCGGAGGCCCCGCCCAGCATCAGGTGCGCGGCGGCCCAAAGCTCGGTGGTGAAGGCCCGCTGGAACCGGGCCTCGAACAGCCGGGCGTAGTCGACGACGTCGTCCGGGGTGAGCTGCACCAGCCGGTCGACCAGCGCGTCCGCCTGGTCGTCCGGATCCCCCGCCGCGGCCTCGCGGGTCTCGTCGATCAGCTGCCAGAAGTCCGTCTCGTACATCACCGCTCCAGCATCCACGCTCACCCCGGCCAATGCATGCGAGGCGCGACGGGGAGAGGCGGAGCGGGACACCGGACGGCGCGAAAGCACGGACCCCCGCCCCGAGCCGCCCGGAGGCGAGCGGGCGAAAGCACCGACCCCCGCCCCGAGCCGAAGGGCCCGCCGGTACCGAAAGGCCGGAGCGAGGGAGCGCAGCGACGGAGCGACAAGTGTCGGCGCCGGGTTCGGAGGGCACGGAGGCCAGCGGGCGAAAACGCGGACCCCCGCCCCGGTGTCCCGGGGCGGGGGTCCGCCGTGCGTGCGTCCGCGGAGTGCGGCGCGGTCCTTACAGGCCGAGCTCGACCTCGAACTCGCCGGCCTCCAGGATCTCCTTCACGGCCACCAGGTAGCGGGCGGCGTCCGCGCCGTCCACCAGGCGGTGGTCGTAGGAGAGCGACAGGTAGGTCATGTCGCGGATGCCGATGGCGGTGCCGCCGTCGGCCTCGATGACCACCGGGCGCTTCACCGTGGCACCGATGCCCAGGATCGCGACCTGGTTCGGCGGCACGATGACGGTGTCGAACAGGGCGCCGCGCGAACCGGTGTTGCTGATGGTGAAGGTCGCGCCGGACAGCTCGTCCGGGGTGATCTTGTTGCTGCGGACCTTGTCGGCCAGCTCGGCGGTCTTCTTCGAGATGCCGGCGATGTTGAGGTCGCCCGCACCCTTGATGACCGGGGTCATCAGACCCTTCTCCGAGTCCACCGCGATACCGATGTTCTCGGTGTCGAAGTAGGTGATGGTGCCCTCGGCCTCGTTGATCCGGGCGTTGATGACCGCGTGGGCCTTCAGCGCCTGGGCCGCGGCCTTGACGAAGAACGGCATCGGGGACAGCTTCACGCCCTCGCGGGCGAGGAAGGAGTCCTTGGCCTTGCCGCGCAGCGACATGATCTTGGTGACGTCCACCTCGACCACGCTGGTCAGCTGCGCCTGCTCGTGCAGGGCCTTCAGCATGTTGTCGCCGATGACCTTGCGCATGCGGGTCATCTTGACCGTCTGGCCACGCAGCGCGGACGGCGCGGCGGCGGCCTTCGGCGCGGCGGCCGGGGCGGCGGCGGGAGCGGCCTGGGCGGCCTTCGCGGCCTCGGCCGCGGCGAGCACGTCCTGCTTGCGGATGCGGCCGCCGACACCGCTGCCGGCGACGGCCGAGAGGGCCACACCGTGCTCGGCGGCGAGCTTGCGCACCAGCGGGGTCACGTAGGCGTCGCCGTTGTCCGCGGCCGGGGCGGCCGGAGCAGCCGGGGTGGCAGCGACCGGAGCCGGAGCGGCGACCGGGGCGGGCGCCGGGGCGGCGGGGGCGACCGGGGCGGCAGGCGCGACCGGGGCGGCGGGGGCAACCGGGGCCGGAGCCGCGGCGACCGGAGCCGGAGCGGCCGGAGCGGGCGCCGGAGCCGGAGCGGCCGGAGCGGCAGGGGCCGGGGCGGCGGCGACGGCACCGGCGGCACCGATCAGGGCGAGCTGGGCGCCGACCTCGGCGGTCTCGTCCTCGCCGACCAGGATCTTCACCAGGGTGCCGGCGACCGGCGACGGGATCTCGGTGTCGACCTTGTCGGTGGAGACCTCGAGCAGCGGCTCGTCGACCGCGACGGTGTCGCCCTCGGCCTTCAGCCAGCGGGTGACGGTGCCCTCGGTCACGGACTCGCCGAGCGCCGGCAGCAGCACCGGGGTGGCGTCGCCCGCGGGGGCGGCCGGGGCCGGAGCGGCGTCGGCGACCGGGGCGGGGGCAGCGGCGACCGGGGCCGGAGCGGCGACCGGCGCGGCCTCCGCGGCCGGGGCCGGAGCGGCGGCCGGGGCGCCCGAGCCGTCGTCGATGATGGCCAGCTCGGCGCCGACCTCGACCGTCTCGTCCTCGCTGACCTTGATCGACGCGAGGATGCCGGACGCGGGGGCCGGGATCTCGGTGTCGACCTTGTCGGTGGAGACCTCGAGCAGGGGCTCGTCGGCCTCCACGCGCTCACCCTCGGCCTTCAGCCAGCGGGTGACGGTGCCCTCGGTCACGCTCTCGCCCAGTGCGGGCAGTGTTACTGAGACCGCCATGGTTTCAGCGACTCCTATCAAGTCTTGCGTACAGGAATGGACAACTCGGGGGGTGCCGCGGATCAGTCGTGCGCGTGCAGCGGCTTGCCGGCCAGCGCCAGGTGCGCCTCGCCCAGGGCCTCGGACTGGCTGGGGTGCGCGTGGATGAGCTGCGCGACCTCGGCGGGCAGGGCCTCCCAGTTGTAGATCAGCTGGGCCTCGCCGACCTGCTCGCCCATGCGGGCGCCGACCATGTGGACACCCACCACGGCGCCGTCCTTGACCTGGACGAGCTTGATCTCGCCGGCGGTCTTGAGGATCTTGCTCTTGCCGTTGCCGGCCAGGTTGTACTTGAGCGTGACGATCTTGTCCTTGCCGTACTGCTCGGCGGCCTTGGCCTCGGACAGGCCGACGGAGGCGACCTCCGGGTTGGAGTAGGTCACGCGCGGGATGCCGTCGTAGTCGATCGGCACGACCTTCAGGCCCGCCAGGCGCTCGGCGACGAGCATGCCCTCGGCGAAGCCGACGTGGGCGAGCTGCAGGGTCGGGACGAGGTCGCCGACCGCCGAGATGGTCGGCACGTTGGTGCGCAGGTACTCGTCGACCAGGACGTAGCCGCGGTCCATGGCGACGCCGGCCTCCTCGTAACCGAGGCCGGCCGAGACCGGGCCGCGGCCGATGGCGACCAGCAGCACGTCGGCGTCGATCTGCTTGCCGTTCTCGGTGGAGACGCGGACACCGTTCTCGGTGTACTCGACGCCGGAGAAGCGGGCCTTCAGCTCGAACTTGATGCCGCGCTTGCGGAAGGCGCGCTCCAGCAGCTTGGAGCTGTTCTCGTCCTCCAGCGGGACGAGGTGCGGCAGGGCCTCGACGATGGTGACCTCGACGCCGAAGGACTTCCACACGGACGCGAACTCGACGCCGATGACGCCGCCGCCGAGGATGACGGCCGACTTCGGGATGTAGTCGAGCTTGAGGGCGTGGTCCGAGGAGATGACCCGGTTGCCGTCGATGGTCAGGCCGGGCAGCGACTTGGGAACCGAGCCGGTGGCGAGGACGATGTGGCGGCCCTCGACGCGCTGGCCGTTGACGTCCACCGAGGTCTGCGAGGACAGCCGGCCCTCGCCCTGGATGAAGGTGACCTTGCGGGAGGCGACCAGGCCCTGCAGGCCCTTGTACAGGCCCGAGACCACGTCGTCCTTGTACTTGTGGACGCCCTTGATGTCGATGCCCTGGAAGGTGGCCAGGACGCCGAACTCGGCGGCCTCGCGGGTCTCGTCGGCGACCTCGGCCGCGTGCAGCAGAGCCTTGGTGGGGATGCAGCCGCGGTGCAGGCAGGTACCGCCGAGCTCGCCCTTCTCGATCAGCGCGACGCTCAGACCCAGCTGGGCGGCGCGGAGCGCCGCGGCGTAACCGCCGCTTCCGCCTCCGAGAATGACTACGTCGAAAACGGTGCTGGCGTCGTTCGCCACGTCACGTCCTCCATGCAAAGGGGTGCGGTTCGCCGGGCCGGTCGCGGTCCGGTGGTGTGGGAAGCCTTTGTAAGGCGCCCAGTCGTGCCGGAAATACATCTTTGCACTTGTTCGAGGCGACTGGTGTCCGGGGCCGCCCCGACCGCCGTGGCCAGGCTGTCACGGACCGCTCGAATGCCCCGTACGGGTGGGTATCGCCGCAGCTCACAGCGGTGACGTCGGGGCGGAGAGCGGCGGCTGCGGCGGCCCGCTCCCGGGCTTCTTCCGCTCTGCGGAAGACAGTTTCGCCCGCGGCGAACACCGTCTCGGAATGTGGCCTCCGCCACCCCATGTGCATTACCGGCTGGTAATGGGGAAAGCCGAGGGGTCCGGCGCCCACCGGGCGCCGGACCCCTCCGCGGATGTCCGCCGGGCGTCAGGCGCCCGCCGCCACGTCCTCCGCGTAGCGCACCAGGGTGCGCACCGCGCTCGCGGTGCCGCCCTTCGGCGTGTAGCCGAACGGGCCGCCCTCGTTGAACGCCGGGCCCGCGATGTCCAGGTGGGCCCAGTCGATGCCCTCGGCCACGAACTCCTTCAGGAACAGGCCGGCCACCAGGCCGCCGCCCATCCGCTCGCCCATGTTGGCGAGGTCGGCGATCGTCGACTCGACCATGCCCTTGCGCAGGTCCGCCGGCAGCGGCATCGGCCAGGACTGCTCGCCGACCGCGGTCGCGGTCTCGTGCAGGCGGGTGCGCAGCTCGTCGTCGTTGGCCATCACACCGAAGGTGCGGGTGCCCAGCGCCAGCACCATCGCGCCGGTCAGGGTGGCGACGTCCACGATGACGTCCGGGTTCTCCTCGCCGGCCCGGACGATCGCGTCGGCCAGCACCAGGCGGCCCTCGGCGTCGGTGTTGAGCACCTCGACGGTCTTGCCGCCGTACATGCGCAGCACGTCGCCGGGGCGGGTCGCCGAGCCGGACGGCATGTTCTCGGCCAGCGCCAGCCAGGCGGTGACGTTGACCCGCAGGCCCAGGCGCTTGGCGGCGACCACGGCGGCGAACACCGCGGCGGCACCCGCCATGTCGCACTTCATGGTCTCGTTGTGGCCGGCCGGCTTCAGCGAGATGCCGCCCGAGTCGTAGGTGATGCCCTTGCCGACGAACGCCAGCGAGGCGGTGGCCTTCGGGTGGGTGTAGGCCACCTTCACCAGCCGGGGCGGGTTGGCGGAGCCGTTGCCCACGCCGAGGATGCCGCCGAAGCCGCCCTTGAGCAGGGCCTTCTCGTCCAGCACCTCGACCTTGAGGCCGTGCTCCTTGCCGGCGGCCTGGGCGATCGCCGCGAAGGACTTCGGGTTGAGGTCGTTCGGCGCGGTGTTGACCAGGTCGCGGGCCCGGTTCATCTCCTCGCCCAGCGCGGCGGCGCGCTCGACCGCGGCCTTCGCGTCCTTGCTGCCCTTGCGGGCGGCCAGCACGGCCACCTCGCCGACCGGGGCCTTGCCGTTCTCGCCCTTGTACGTGCCGAAGGCGTAGGAGCCCAGCAGGGCGCCCAGTGCGACGGCCTCGATCTCCTCGGCGGAGTCGGCGGGCAGCGCCAGCGCGGCCTTCTTCACGCCGGCCAGGGTGCGCGCGGCGACACCGGCGGCCCGGCGCAGCGCCTCCGCGGCGTAGCCGTCCTCGGACGCGTCGCCGAGGCCGACCGCCAGCACGAGCGGGGCCTTCAGGCCGGCGGGCGCCGGAACCTTGACCGCTTCGCCCTCGGCGCCGGTGGCGCCCAGGGTGGCGAGGACCTCGGTCAGCGTGCCCTCGAACGCCTCGGCCACGGCCTCGGCGCCGGGCGCGAGCACCAGGCCCTTGGGGCCCTTCGCCACGCCGACCACCAGGGCGTCCGCGCGCAGGCTCGCGGCGGAGGAGGTGCTCACAGACAGTGTTGTCACGACGATGCGTCCTGTTCTTTCGCGGTCCACGGCCGGTCACGGCTCGGGGTGTGCCGTACCGGCATAACCCCGGCTGACTCCGCGGGGAAACGGGGCGCAGGGCTACGGTGCACCCCGCATGGTAGTCCGCATGCTGGGACTGCGCGGCGCCAGGGCTCGCCCGACCCCGGCGGGCCGGGCGTACACGGTGTGACGAACCGTGCGAACCGGGCGCCGTCGCCGCCGCGCGGCGGTCAGCCGGTGCCGATCAGCGCCAGCGCCACCAGCGCCCCGGTGGCCGCCGTCTCCGCGGTCGCGCCGAGCACGTCCCCGGTGATCCCGTCCAGCCGCCGCACGCAGCGGCGCAGCAGCAGAAGTGCGCAGCCCAGCCCGGCCGCCAGCGCCGCCGGGTACACCCAGGCCCACCACCCGTACCCCGCGCCGGCCGTGCCGAGCAGCAGTGCGCAGACCGCGGAGACGGCGACGGCGCCGGTGCCCGGCACCGTGCCGGCGACCGCCGCGCCGAGTCCGCCTGGCCGTGCGGCCGGCACCCCGCGGCGGCAGCCCCAGGCGAGCGCGCAGCGGCCCGCGAGGGCGGCGGTCAGCACGGCGAGCGCCCCACGGCCCGGCGAGGCGTCGAACTGACCTGCCAGCGCCGCGATCTGAGTCAGCATCACCAGCAGCAGCGTCAGCACGCCGAACGGCCCGATGTCCGACTGCTTCATGATCCGCAGCGCGTCCTCGGCCGGCTTCCCGCTGCCCAGGCCGTCGGCGACGTCGGCCAGACCGTCCAGGTGCAGGCCTCGGGTCAGCGCGGCGAGCACGCCCACCGCGGTCACCGCGCCGAGCAGGCCGCCGGCGCGCCAGGCGACGAGCGCCCCGGCCCCGGCCGCGAGCAGGCCGAGCACCACGCCGACCACGGGGGCGGCGAGCATCGCCCGGCCGGCCGTCGGCCGGTCCCAGCGGTCGACCCGGACCGGCAGCACCGAGAGCGTGCCGAAGGCGAAGCGCAGCCCGTCCGGCACGTCAGCCGAGGCCCAGCAGCTCCGCCGCGGTGGGCAGCTTCGCGGGCGGCCGCGGCTCGCCCTTCGCGGCGGCCGGTACGTCGGTGGGCTCCGCCAGGGTGTCGGAGGCGGCCTGCAGCAGCGGCAGCGCCAGCAGCGCGCCGACGCCCTCGCCGGCCCGGACACCGAGCTGCTGGAGGGGTGTCAGGGTCAGCCGGTCGTAGGCCTTGGCCTGGGCGGGCTCGCCGCTGTCCTGGCCGGCCCGCCACCACTCGGGCGCCCGGAAGGCCACCCGCTGGGCGACCAGCGCGCAGGCCGCGGAGACCACGCCGTCCAGCACCACCGGCAGCCGGCGGACGGCGGCCTGCAGCAGGAAGCCGGTGATCGCGGCGAAGTCGGCGCCGCCGGTCGCGGCGAGCAGGCCGAGCTGGTCGCCGAGGACGGGCCGGGCCCGGCGCAGCGCGTCCCGGACGGTCGCGCACTTGACCATCCACACCCGGTCGTCGATGCCGGAGCCGCGCCCGGTGACGGCCGCCGCGTCGGTGCCGCAGAGCGCACCGACCAGCACGGCCGCGACCGTGGTGGAGCCGGTGCCGATGTCGCCGAGCAGCACCAGGTCGGTGCCGGCGTCGGCCTCCTCGTCGGCGATCGCCATGCCGGCCCGGAAGGCGCGGGCGGTCTCCTCGGCGGTCAGCGCGTCCTCGACGTCGATCCGGCCGGAGCCGCGGCGCACCCGGTACTGCGACACCTCGGCGGGGAACTCGTGCGGCTCGGCGTCGACCGCCATGTCGACGACCCGGACGGCCGCGCCGTAGCGGCGGGCCAGCAGGGCCGTCGGCGCGGTGCCCGCCAGCACGGCGTGCACCCGGTCCACCGTGCCGGACCCGGGCCGGGAGACGCCGATCCCGGCGACCCCGTGGTCGCCGGCGAACAGCAGGACCTTGGCGGCGGCCACCGGCCGAACCGGGGCCGCGCCCTGGACGGAGGCGAGCCAGGCGCCGAGCTCCTCCAGCGAGCCGAGGCCGCCCGGCGGCAGGCCCAGCTGCTGCCGGTACTCCTCGGCGGCCTTGCGGGCGGCCTCGTCGGGCCGCTCGACGAGGGAGGAGAAACTGTCGAGATCCACGGTCGTGTCCATCGCTCGGAAGGCTACACGGCGGTGGCTTTGACGGTCAGCACCTGTCCGGCCACCACCAGCAGCACCTGCTCGGAGGCGTCGGCGACCGCCATGTTGAGCCGTCCCAGGGTGTCCCGGAAGCGCCGTCCGGCCGCGGTCGCGGGCACCACGCCCATCCCCACCTCGTTGCTGACCGCGACCGCCGGACGCCGGGTGGCCGCCCAGGCGGCGGCCAGCGCCTCGCAGCGCCGCTGCACCGCCTGCTCGCCGGCGCCGTGCCAGCTGTCGTCGGACCACGCGGCGTGCTCGTCCATCACCGCGGTGAGCCACAGCGCCAGGCAGTCGATCAGCACCGGGGCGGTGTCGTCCCGGTCGGCGAGCACGGCCTCCAGATCGCAGGTCTCGGCGGTGCGCCAGCTCGCCGGCCGCCGCTCGCGGTGCAGCCGGACCCGGTCCGCCCACTCCCGGTCGCCGTCGCGGGTGCCCGAGGTGGCCACGTACAGCACGTCCTCGTGCGGGGCGAGCATCAGCTCGGCCCGGGTGGACTTGCCGGAGCGGGCGCCGCCGAGGACCAGGGTGCGGGGGAGTGCCATGCGGATCATCCTGCCGCACCAGGTATGGGGAGCGGCGGGGCGGGCACGCTAGTGTGCGCACGACGGCGTGGTCACCGAGCGGGAGGAGTCCGACACATGGTGTGGACGTGGCGGTTCGAGCAGCAGGACGGCACGAGGGTCGACCAGCCCGGCGGCCAGGAGGAGTTCCCCGGCCAGGGCGACGCGGAGTCGTGGATCGGCGAGACCTGGAAGCAGCTGCTGGCCGACGGCGTCGACCAGGCGGTGCTGCTGGAGGACGACCGGGAGATCTACTCGATGAGCCTGCACGAGGGGTAAGGGCCCCGGCCGGGCCCGGCCGCTCGGCGGGGCTCGGCTGTTCAGCTACCCGGGTTACCCGGGCTACCCGGCTATTTGGCGCCGACGAGGTGGAGCAGGCCGGCGACCTGGCGGTACGGGTCCTGGCGGCCGGCGCGCTCCTCGGCGTCGAGGAGCTGCGCGAGCTGCCGGCCGTCGACCGGCGTCGCCTCGTCCGGGGCGGCGTCGGTGAAGACCCGGACGCCGTACCAGTGCCGCAGCGGCACCGAGATCCCGGTGAGCGTGGTCGTCAGCTCGGCGAGCCGGTGCGCCCGGGCGGGCACGCCGTACCGGTCGGTGCAGCGGTAGGAGTCGAAGGCCGCGAGGGCCGTGCGCCAGTCGCCGGACAGCGCGGGGCGCATGGCCAGCGCGTCGGCGTTGCGGACCAGCAGGGACAGCACGCCGCCGGTGTCGAGCACCCGGGCGAGCGCGGCGAGCAGCGGGTCCGGGTCGGCGAGGTACATCAGGGCGCCGTGGCAGAGCACCACGTCGAAGGAGCGCGGCGGGAACCAGCGGCCGCAGGCGTGCCCGTCCCCGCCGATCAGCCGGACGCGGCCCTGTACCTCGGCGGGTTCGGCCCCGACCGCGGCCTGGGCGGCGCCGAGGGTGACCGGGTCCGGGTCGACACCGGTGACGAAGTGCCCGGCGCGGGCGAGCCGCACCGTCTGGGTGCCCTGCCCGCAGCCGACGTCCAGAACGCGCAGTCCGGTCCGGCCGGTGAGCTGCTCGGCGAGCTGCCGGGTCAGCAGTTCCTCTCGGACGAGACCGCGCAGGCCGCCCTGCCGGGCGGGCCAGGAACCGGCCGCGTGCCGGCCGCCGCCGCCCACGGCCGGCAGCCGGTCGTGCCCGCCCGCACCCTGCCCGGGCAGCGCGTACAGCCCGGGCTGCTCCTGCTGAACCGGCAGGGCCCAGGGCGGCGGGACCGGCTCCGCGGTCAGGGCCGCTCGCCCCGCTTCACCTGCGGCTTGGGCAGCCGCAGCCGGCGCATCTGCAGGGTGCGCATCAGGCCGTAGGGCACGGCACCGCGGGTGTTCTGGTTCGGGAAGCGCTCCTGCACGGCCTTGCGCAGACCCAGACCCAGGCGGGCGAAGTCCAGGACCACCAGCACGAAGAAGACCAGGAACAGCAGCGTGGAGAGCAGCTGCAGGGCCGGCACCCGGACGATGCTGAGGACCAGCACCACCACGGCGTACGGCAGGAAGAACTCGGCGAGCGACCAGCGCGAGTCGACGTAGTCGCGGGCGAACCGGCGGACGGGGCCCTTGTCGCGCGCGGGCAGGTAGCGCTCGTCGCCCTCGAGCAGGGCGGTGCGCTGCTTCTCGCGCTCGGACCGCATCCGGTCGCGGGACTGCTTGGCGGCTTCCTTGCGGTCCTTGGGGACGGTCACCCGGGTGCGCCGGGTGGCCTCGGCCTCGCTGCGCTTCGGCGTCGGCCGGCCCTTCTTGGCCTGCGGGTCGCGGGGGGTCTTCTCGTCCTGCTCGGCCAGCGCGGTAGCGGCGGAGGAGGCTTCATCACGGCGTCGGAACACACCCCCAGCGTACGTGCTGGCCGGGTGCTTTCCGCAGTGACCGTCGGCACGAACGGATATCGATCGGCGGCGTGTCCCGTACGGGCCCTCCGACTTCGGGCGGATCATGGTGTCAGGGTCGGCTCCACCCCAGGAACGATGCCCGGCAGTGTGCGGCTGTAGCAGTCTTGTTGCAGCTCGTGCACTGCGGCGACCGGCTCGCTGCACATAGACTCGACGTGTTACGAGACGGAATTCGCAGGCCCGTAGAAGGGGGCACCCGAGGCCCATGAGCGACGGAATCATGAAGCGTATGGGGCTGATCTTCCGCTCCAAGGCCAACAAGGCACTGGACCGTGCGGAGGACCCGCGGGAGACGCTCGACTACTCCTACCAGAAGCAGCTGGAGCTGCTGCAGAAGGTGCGCCGCGGCGTCGCCGACGTGGCCACATCCCGCAAGCGCCTGGAGCTGCAGCTCACGCAGCTGCAGCAGCAGTCCGCGAAGTACGAGGACCAGGGCCGCAAGGCGCTCTCGCTGGGCCGCGAGGACCTCGCCCGCGAGGCGCTGACCCGCAAGTCGAACCTGCAGTCCCAGATCACCGACCTGGAGACCCAGTACCAGCAGCTGCAGGCCGAGGAGGAGAAGCTCACGCTCGCCTCCCAGCGGCTGCAGGCCAAGGTGGACGCCTTCCGCACCAAGAAGGAGACCATCAAGGCGACGTACACCGCCGCCCAGGCGCAGACCCGGATCGCCGAGTCCTTCTCCGGTATCTCGGAGGAGATGGGCGACGTGGGCCTGGCCATCCAGCGGGCCGAGGACAAGACCGCGCAGATGCAGGCGCGGGCCGGTGCGATCGACGAACTGCTCGCCTCCGGCGCGCTCGACGACGCCAGCGGCCTCGGCCGCAAGGACGACATCGAGGCCGAGCTGGAGCGGGTGGCCGGCGGCACCGACGTCGAGCTGGAGCTGGCCCGGATGAAGGCCGAGCTGACCGGCGGCTCTCCCACCGCGGCCCCGCAGGCCATCGAGCAGGGACAGCAGGACCCGTCGAAGATCAACTACAACAAGTAACAACCGGACAACACCACGAACCCGGACAGGGAGACGCGCCGGCATGATCATGAGGGTCATGGGTGAGGGGCAGTTCCAGGTCGGCGAGAGCCACCTGAACCGGCTCAACGAGCTGGACGACGAACTGCTCAAGGCGGTGGAATCGGGTGACGACGACAGGTTCAGGGCCGCGCTGGACGCCCTGCTGGGCGCGGTCAAGAAGTTCGGCAGCCCGCTGCCGGACGAGTCCCTGGAGCCCTCCGACCTGATCCTCCCCGACGCGGAGGCGACCATCGACGAGGTCCGCGAGATGCTGCGGACCGAAGGCGACGGCCTCATCCCCGGCCTGCCGGAGTAGGTCTTGTGACACACGCCGAAGGGCGGGTACCCCGTACGGGGTACCCGCCCTTCGGCGTGCTGCGGTGCGGCGGAACGTTACGGCAGGGCCAGCATCCGGTCCAGCGCGGCCTTGGCGTACTTCTCGGTCTCCGGGTCGACCGTGATCACGTTCGGCACCCGGCCCTCGGCCAGCGACTCCAGCGCCCACACCAGGTGCGGCAGGTCGATCCGGTTCATGGTCGAGCAGAAGCAGACCGTGCGGTCGAGGAAGACGATCTCCTTGTCCGGGTGGGCCTTGGCCAGCCGGCGGACCAGGTTCAGCTCGGTGCCGATGGCCCACTTCGAACCGGGCTCGGCGGCGTCCAGCGCCTTGATGATGTACTCGGTCGAGCCGACCATGTCGGCCGCGGTGACCACCTCGTGCTTGCACTCCGGGTGCACCAGCACGGTGACGCCGGGGACCCGCTCGCGGACCTCGTTCACCGAGTCCAGGCTGAACCGGCCGTGCACCGAGCAGTGCCCGCGCCAGAGGATCATCTTCGCGTTCCGCAGCTGCTCGGCGGTCAGGCCGCCGTTGGGCTTGTGCGGGTTGTAGAGGACGCAGTCGTCCAGCGAGAAGCCCATCTCCAGGACGGCGGTGTTGCGGCCCAGGTGCTGGTCGGGCAGGAAGAGCACCTTCTCGCCCTGCTCGTACGCCCACTCCAGTGCCCGCTTGGCGTTGGAGGAGGTGCAGATGGTGCCGCCGTGCCTGCCGGTGAAGGCCTTGATGTCGGCCGAGGAGTTCATGTACGAGACCGGCACGGTCACGTCGGCGATGCCGGCGTCGGCCAGCACGTCCCAGCACTCGGCGACCTGCTCGGCGGTGGCCATGTCGGCCATCGAGCAGCCCGCGGCGAGGTCCGGCAGCACGACCTGCTGCGCGGAGGAGGTGAGGATGTCCGCCGACTCGGCCATGAAGTGCACGCCGCAGAAGACGATGTACTCCGCCTCCGGGCGGGCCGCCGCGTCACGGGCCAGCTTGAACGAGTCGCCGGTCACGTCGGCGAACTCGATGACCTCGTCGCGCTGGTAGTGGTGGCCCAGGATGAAGACCCGGTCGCCGAGCTTCGCCTTGGCGGCGCGGGCGCGCGCCACCAGGTCCGGGTCGGAGGCGGCGGGCAGGTCGCCGGGGCACTCGACGCCGCGCTCGCTCGCGGGGTCGGCCTCGCGGCCGAGGAGTAGCAGCGCCAAGGGCGTCGGAGAGGGGTCGACGCCGTAGGTCTCGGTGGTGGTGGTCACGGGCGGGTGCCCTCCTGTGAGGCCGATTCTTCGGCCCCTGCCGAGCAGCGGTGTCACCGCGGGGCCTTCTCGTCTATCTGACGCTATCTATGATAACGCGTTAGCGTCACTCTGACGATGGCCGTTCTGTCGATGTGACGAGAACCGCTCGCCGGATTGGCGGCTTTCCGGCGTGCCCGAACGGATATCGCTCCGCCGTCGCGTTGTCTTGGAGCATGAAGGCCATTGTGATCAGGCAGTACGGCGGCCCCGACGTCGTCGAGTACACCGACGTGCCCGACCCCAAGGTCGGACCCGACTCCGTCCTGGTGCGCACCAAGGCCGTCGGGGTCAATCCGGTCGACTGGAAACTGCGCGAGGGCCACCTCGACGGCATCATGGACGTCCACTTCCCGCTGATCATGGGCTGGGACCTGGCCGGCGTCGTCCAGGCCGTCGGCGGCGGCGTCACCGAGTTCGCCCCCGGCGACGAGGTCGTCGGCTACGTCCGCAAGGACTCCGCCGAGCACGGCACCTACGCCCAGCTCGTCGCCGCCCCCGTCCGCACCCTCGCCCGCAAACCGGCCTCCTTCGACTGGGCCCAGGCCGGCGGCCTGCCGCTCGCAGGCCTCACCGCCTACCAGGCGCTCGTCAAGGCGCTGCGCATCCGCGCCGGCCAGACCGTCCTGGTGCACGCCGCGGCCGGCGGCGTCGGCAGCCTCGCCGTCCAGATCGCCGCCGCCCACGGCGCCCGGGTCATCGGCACCGCCGGCGAACGCAACCACGCCTACCTGCGCGAACTCGGCGCCGAACCGGTCGCCCACGGCGACGGCCTGGCCGACCGCGTCCGGGCGCTCGCCCCCGACGGCGTCGACGTCGCCCTCGACCTCGTCGGCGGCGACGCCGTCGAGATCTCCGCCCAGCTCGTCCCCGAGCCCTCCCGCATCGCCTCGGTCGCCGACTACGGCGTCGCCGCCCGCGGCGGCCACTACGTCTGGGCCCGCCCCGACGCCGCCGACCTCGCCGAACTCGGCCGCCTCGCCGACACCGGCCGGCTCCGCGTCCCGGTCGCCTCCACCTTCCCGCTCTCCCAGGCCGCCTCCGCCCAGGCCCTCAACGCCGAGGGCCGCACCCGCGGCAAGATCGTGCTCCTGGTCGACTAGGCCCTCGCTTCCCGCCGCGCGGGCGGGGCCCGGCCCGTGCGCCCGGGGCCCGCCCGGTCCGCCCGGCACGCCCGCGCGGGAGTCCGCCAGAATGGGGCGGTGCGCCGTCCCACCCCGACGGCCACACCACCCTCACACGCACCACCAGTGGAGCCCACGGCCATGAGCGCGCACCGACCCATCGACCCGGGCGGGGCGTCGCTCGACGACACCGACCGCCTCCTGCTCGAACACCTCAGCAAGGACGGCCGCGCCTCCTACGCCGAGATCGGTCTGCTCGCCAACCTCTCCGCGACCGCCGTCCGCCGCCGCATCGACCGGCTCCGCGCCCGCGGCGTCGTCCGCGGCTTCACCGTCGTCCTCGACCCCGCCCTGCTCGGCTGGCAGACCGAGGCCTTCGTCGAGGTCTACTGCCGCGAACGCACCAGCCCCGAGGAGCTCCTCGCCAGCCTCCGCCAGTTCCCCGAGGTCGTCGCCGCCTGGACGGTCACCGGCGACCCCGACGCCCTCGTCCACCTCCGCGCCGCCGACACCCGGCACCTCGAAGCCGTCATCGAACGCATCCGCAAGGAGCCCGGTGTCCAGCGCAGCCGCAGCTCCGTCGTCCTCTCCCGCCTCATCGGCTGAGCGCCCCGCGCACCGCCGACCGGCCACGCAGGAAAGCTGCGCGACCCCCGTCGAACACGCACGAATCCTGCCCTCGCGGCCCCGTTCCGACGCGCGCCGACCGAGCGCCGCTGCCTACGCTGATCGTGTCCGGTACGCCCCAGGAACCCCACCGGTACCGGCCCGCACACCCCGCAGCCAGAACGAGAGGGACCACCGTGTCCGCAGCCGCCGACCGCATGCACCAGCCCGACAACCAGCTGGTCGACCTCGTCTTCGACTACATGCGCGAGCGGCTGCAGTACAACCCCGTCCCCCTCGACCACCCCGGCGACGGCGAGCACCTGCGCACCCACCTCGCCGGCCTGCTCACCGAGCACGGCAACGACCCCGGCGACGTCCTCAAGCTCTACGACCACGAGCTCTCCCGGGCCGTCATCTCCGCCGACAGCCCGCGCTACCTCTCCTTCATCCCCTGCGCCCCCACCAAGGCCGCCCTGCTCTTCGACATGGTGGTCTCCTGCGCCTCCCTGCAGGGCATCTCCTGGCTGGAGGCGGCCGGTGCCATCGCCGCCGAGAACCAGGTGCTCCGCCTGATAGCGGACCGCGCCGGCTTCCCCGCGTCGGCCGGCGGCACCTTCGTCTCCGGCGGCTCCGCCGGCAACCTCTCCGCCCTGGTCGTCGCCCGCGACACCGCCCGCCACAGGCTCGGCGTCGGCCCGGAGGCCCGGCTGCGGATCGCCGTCGCCGACCAGGTCCACTCCTCGGTCAAGAACACCTTCAACATCATCGGCGTCGAGGCCTTCGTCGTGCCGACCGTGGACCGCCGCTTCACCGGCGACGCGCTGCGCGCCGCCCTCGCCGCGGACCCGAACCCGGAGACCGTGATCGCCGTGGTCGGCACCGCGGGCACCACCAACGAGGGCATCGTCGACGACCTGCAGGGCCTGTCCGAGGTCACCCGCGAGCGCGGCCTGTGGTTCCACGTCGACGGCGCGTACGGCGGCGCCGGCCTGTTCGCGCCCTCCGTCCGTGAGCGCTACAACGGCATCGAGCACGCCGACTCCTTCGTCGTCGACCCGCACAAGTGGCTCTTCGCGCCGTTCGACTGCGCCGCCCTGATCTACCGCAACCCGCAGCTCGCCCGCGCCGTCCACACCCAGGACGCCTCCTACCTCGACGTCCTGCACACCGAGGGCGACGAGTGGAACCCCACCGACTACGCCTACCACCTCACCCGGCGCGCCCGCGGCCTGCCGCTCTGGTTCTCCCTGGCCGTCCACGGCACCCAGGCCTACACCGACGCCATCGAGACCGGCCTCAAGCTCGCACAGGACACCGCGCAGCTCATCCGCGACACCGAGCACCTCGAACTGCTGCACGACCCGCAGCTCTCCGCCGTCTGCTTCCGCCGCACGGGCTGGACCCACGAGGACTACTACCGCTGGTCCCGGCAGCTCCTCGCCGACCAGATCGGCTTCGTCACCCCCACCGGCTGGGACGGCGAGACCGTCGCCCGCTTCGCCTTCCTCCACCCCGGCACCACCATGGAGATGGTCGAGGAGATCCTCGCCACCATGGAGTAGACCCGCCAGGGGCGCGCAGGGGCACGGTGCCCCCGCGCCCCTGCGGGGATCCCGTCCTACAGGAACGCGCCGTCGGGCAGGTACGGCACCGGCGGCCGCATGCCCCGGAGGCCCAGGTAGCCGTGGGTCTCGACGGTCAGGCCCACCTCCAGGCCGACGTCGACGGCCCACTCCTGTTCCGCGGTGACGTGCTCCACCACCGCGTCCGTCCCCTCCGGCACCCGCGCCAGCGCCTCCCGCAGCAGCCGCACCGCCATCCGCTTCGACGTCGCCGCCAGCAGCTTCACCTCGCCGCCGTCCCGGTAGCAGTACCCGCTGCCCGCCAGCGAGTCCGCCACCAGCAGCTCCTCGAAGTGGGCCAGCATGAAGCCGTGGTCGGCGCCGTGCGCGGACCCCCGCACCCGCCGGTCCACCGAGTCCAGCAGGTGCAGCTGCCCCGGCCCGCCCGGGTGCACCGGGATGTCGCCCGGGTCCTGCAACCCGGCCCGGTCGACCGGCCCCCGCAGCCGCATCGCCGGATGCAGCGTGAACCCGGCCAGCCGGCACCGCCGCACGGCCGCCGGCGACGGCGAGGCGCACAGCATCCCCCGCAGACAGCCCCGCCCGTGCGCGGCCGCCCGCTGCAGCAGCAGCCGGCCGACTCCCTTGCCCTGGACGGCCGGGTCGACCACCAGCAGGGCGAGCAGCCAGACCCCCTCGCGCCGCAGCGACAGCGCCACCCCCACCACCCGCCCGCCGTCCTCGGCCAGCCAGCACCCCTGCGGATCGGTCCGCGCCAGGTGCCGCGCCCGCGCCTCGCCACGGACGGCCCGGGCGTCCGTGGCCGCCCCGCGCACCCCGCCGGCCCGGTCCCCGAACGCCGCCGCGGCCACCTCCCGCACGGCGGCGGCGTCCGCGGCACTGTCCCTGACCGGCCGAATGATCACATGTCTCATCCTGGCCCCCGGCCCGGACCCGTGCGGGCGGTTTGCCGAGATCGGACGCCGACCACGGCGGGCCGGTGTGCGAGCATGGGAGACGTAGAGGTTTCGGGTGGCGAAAACACCGCCCGAACGCACCACCGACCGGAAATGAATCCGGCCGGCCGCCGGTTGGAACTGGCGGCACACTGTCGTCACAGACCGGGAGTAAGCATGACCGTCCAGGACGAGACCACCGTCGAGAGTGGCATTCTCCTCACCGACGCCGCCGCGGCCAAGGTCAAGGGCCTGCTCGAGCAGGAGGGCCGCGACGACCTCGCGCTGCGCGTCGCCGTGCAGCCTGGCGGCTGCTCCGGCCTGCGCTACCAGCTGTTCTTCGACGAGCGCTCGCTCGACGGCGACGTCGTCAAGGACTTCGGCGGTGTGAAGGTCGTCACCGACCGCATGAGCGCCCCGTACCTTGGCGGCGCCACCGTCGACTTCGTCGACACCATCGAGAAGCAGGGCTTCACGATCGACAACCCGAACGCCACCGGCTCCTGCGCCTGCGGCGACTCCTTCAGCTGAGCCGCATCCCGGCACCGCACCGCCGGAGGGCGGCCCCGACACCACGGGGCCGCCCTCCGGCGTTCCTGCTTGCGTCCCCGGCCGTCAGCGCGGCCCGCCCGGCACGTCGCCCGTCATGGTGAGTCCGGACCCGGAGGTCATGTCGATCACCTTGCGGTCCCCGAGCGGCTGCGCCAGCTCCGCCGACACCGACTCCTTCTTCGCGAGGGCCGGGCACTCCTTGCCGCGCGGCGCCGGCTTGTCGACCACCACCCGCACCCGGACCAGGCCGGGTGCCTCCTCGTTCGCCCGCAGCGCGTACTCCTCGCACACCCCGCCGTAGAACCACACGGTGAGATGCGTCCCGCCCTCCACCGTGTAGCTGACCGCGGGCAGGCTCGCCACGGTCGGCGTGGGCTCGCCGACGGCTATGCCGGGCTTGGTCGGCTGCCCCGGCTCCGGGCTCGCACTCGCCGCGCCGGACTGGCCCGCGGAGGGGCTCGGCGACGCCGCGCCGGCGGAGGCCGAGGCGCTCGCCGTGGGCTGGGCCGACGGCGCGCCGTCCGCCCCGGTCGACGCCTGCGACCCGCAGGCCGCGACCCCGCCGAGGACGAGTGCCACCCCCGCCGCCAGCACGGCGGCCCGACGACTACGAGCGGCCCCGAACGGTACGACTGCGGTCCTTGCGTCCATGGTGCGAATTCCTCCCGAGGGTCCAGCGAACCGCCACCGAAGCGGTGCTGCGCCGGTTTGACGTGCCCCGGCGGAATCCGGTTCCACCCTCCCCTCGGAGAGGGGTCTAGCTTCCGTAGTCGGCCATCGCCGCCACCAGCTGCTGCGCGCCGGACGACACCGACACCCCCGCCGGGCTCGCGGCGGCGGGCTGCGGGCCGGCCGCCAGCGGCGGCCAGAACCGGCCGAGCCGGCGCGAGGAGCTGACCAGGGCGTCGAGGCTCTCGAAATCGGCCTCGGCCCCGAGGGCGCCGGTACGGACTCCGGGGGGCTGGGTGGGCATCATCGCTGTCATCGCTCCGATCGCCGGGCCGCGGCCTCGTCGCCGCGGCGCGCCTGGCCGGGGGCCGGACGACCGGCCCCCGTGCTGCGACCCTAGGCCGCCGCAGGGCGCCCCACCAGGGCTACTCCGGGGTAGTACCTCTTCGGGTCGGCCCGGCTTCCCGAGCGCTTGGCTGTACCGTAGGTGGGTCCACCGCCGCTTCCGGCCGCCAACCGGCCACCCGAGGAGACCCCCGTGCGTATCGCCGTCGCCGGCTCGATCGCCACCGACCACCTGACGACCTTCCCGGGCCGCTTCGCCGACCAGCTGGTCGCCGAGCAGCTGCACACCGTCTCGCTCTCCTTCCTGGTCGACACCCTCGACATCCGGCGCGGCGGCGTCGGCCCCAACATCGCCTTCGGCATGGGGGTGCTGGGCCTGCGCCCGATCCTGGTCGGCGCGGCCGGCGCGGACTTCGACGAGTACCGCAGCTGGCTGGAGCGCAACGGCGTGGACACCGACTCCGTGCACATCTCCGAGACCCGCCACACCGCGCGCTTCATGTGCACCACCGACCTGGACCACAACCAGATCGCCTCCTTCTACACCGGTGCCATGGCCGAGGCCCGCAACATCGAGCTCAAGCCGATCGCCGACCGCGTCGGCGGCCTCGACCTCGTCCTGATCGGTGCCGACGACCCGCAGGCGATGGTCCGCCACACCCAGGAGTGCCGCAGCCGCGGTTACGCCTTCGCCGCCGACCCCTCCCAGCAGCTCGCCCGGCTGGAGGGCGACGACATCCGCGAGATCGTCGACGGCGCCGCGTACCTCTTCACCAACGAGTACGAGGCCGCGCTCATCGAGTCCAAGACCGGCTGGGACACCGAGGAGCTGCTGAACCGCGTCGGCACCCGGGTCACCACCCTCGGCCCCAAGGGCGTCCGGATCGAGCGCAAGGGCGAGCCCGCGATCACCGTCGGCTGCCCCGCCGAGGAGCGCAAGGCCGACCCGACCGGTGTCGGCGACGGCTTCCGCGCCGGCTTCCTGGCCGGCGTCTCCTGGGGCCTCGACCTGGAGCGCGCCGCCCAGGTCGGCTGCATGCTCGCCACCCTGGTCATCGAGACCGTCGGCACCCAGGAGTACGAGCTGCGCCGCGCCCACTTCGCCGAGCGCTTCGCCGTCGCGTACGGCGAGGAGGCCGCGGCCGAGGTCCGCGCCAAGCTGGGCTGACCCGCCCCGTGCCGCCGGGCGGTCAGTCCGTCCGGCGCACCAGATAGGCCGTGCCCCGGTCCGCGCCGTACCGCGCGGCCGGGGCCTCGCCCAGGTACTCCTGGGCGCGCATCTCGCACCAGGCCGGGATGTCCAGCCGGGCCGCCTCGTCGTCGGCCAGCACCACCACGGTGCCGCCGGGTGCCACCTCACCGATCCGCCGGGCGAGGTCGATCACCGGCAGCGGGCAGCGCTTTCCGAGCGCGTCCAGCACGAGCGTCTCCGTCGCCTCCGCCGCGTCCGCCTCCGGGCTCGCATCCGGGTCGGCCGGTGTCGCCTCCGTCGCGGTCGGCAGCCTCAGGTCCAGCCCGAGCGGCGCCCGGACGGCCGCGACCAGGTCCGGCAGGACGGCCAGGAACCGCTCCACGTCCTCCTCGGCGGCCTCGAACGGCAGCGAGACCCGGACGTTGCCCTCGGTCAGCACCCCCATCGCCGCCAGCACATGGCTCGGCGTCAGCGTGGAGGAGGTGCACGAGGAGCCGGAGGAGACCGCGAAGCCCGCCTTGTCCAGCTCGCCGAGCAGCACCTCGCCGTCCACGTAGAGGCAGGAGATGGTGACGATGTGGGGGAGCCGGCGCACCGGGTCGCCGACCACCTCGACCTCCGGCACCAGCGCGGGCACCCGGGCCCTGATCCGTTCCACCAGCGCGTGCAGTCGGGCGTTCTCCCGTTCGGCGTCGGCCCGGACGGCGCGCAGCGAGGCGGCGGCCGCCACGATCGCGGGGACGTTCACGTAGCCGGGCACCCGGCCGCGCTCCCGCTCGTCGGAGGGCAGCGGGGAGGCGTAGCGGACGCCCTTGCGGACGGCGAGCACGCCGACGCCGGCCGGCCCGCCCCACTTGTGGGCGCTGGCGGTCAGCAGTGACCAGCCGTGCGGCACCGGCAGCCGCCCGGCGCTCTGCGCGGCGTCCACCAGCAGCGGGATGCCGACGTTGCCGCACAGGTCGGCGACCTCGTCGACCGGCTGGACGGTGCCGACCTCGTGGTTGGCGCTCTGCAGGACGGCGAGCGCGGTGGTGTCGGTGAACCGGGCGGCGAACTGGGTGGCCTTCACCCGGCCGTGCCGGTCGACCGGGACGACGCTCACCTCGCCGCCCTGCGCCTCGTGCAGCTCGGCGGTGTGCAGGACGCTGGAGTGCTCGACCGCGGAGTGCACCAGGTGGGCGCCGCGCCGCCGGTTGCCGCGCAGCGCACCGAGGATGCCCAGCTGGACGGCCTGGGTGCCGCTCGCCGTGAAGGAGATCTCGTCCGCCCGGGCGCCGAGCTCCGCGGCCACGCCCTCGCGGGCGGCGTCCAGCAGCATCCGGGCCTGCCGGCCGGAGCGGTAGAGGCGCGCGGGGTCGGCCCACCCCTCGTCGATCGCGGCGTTCAGCGCCTGCCGGGCGACGGGGTGCAGGGGTGCGGTGGAGGCCACATCGAAGTACGACACCCTCCCACGCTATCCCCGCCCGGGGCACGGCCGGGCGCACACCCGGTTTGGTGGTATTCGTCCGGTACGACGCACCGTCACCCGCGTGTCGCAGTGAGGTCCCCCGATCGGGTGTGGGAGCCTCGGATGCCTACTATGACCTGCAACGGAACGCCTGCCGGGGCTGATCGGGTAGGCGGGCGGCGCGTTAGCGGGGGCTGCTCGTGAGTGCCGCATAAGGATGCAGTAGCGTTTGGCCCGCATAAGCATTCAAACCGTGCCCGTGGCCGGGTCGCCGGGGAGGCGAACAGCACTCCCGGAGGCGGCGCGATCGCGGGCGAGACTTCGGGAAGGCGCTACGTGAGTCCCAACGGCTCCGACCGCTCGCCGCGGCGCACGATGCGGCGGAAGCTGCCTCAGGCGCTGGCACTGGGCCTCGTCATCGCGACCGCCACCGGCTGCTCGGCCAACGACCTCCCCAGGCTTGGCCTCCCCTCGCCCGTCACCGAGGAAGGCCCCCTGGTCCTCCACATGTGGCAGGGCTCGTGGATCGCGGCGCTGGCAGTGGGCGCACTGATGTGGGGTCTGATCCTCTGGAGCGTGATCTTCCACCGGCGTAGCCGCACCAAGGTGGAGATCCCCGCTCAGACCCGGTACAACGTGCCCATCGAGGCGCTGTACACCGCGGTCCCCCTTGTCATCGTCTCGGTGCTCTTCTACTTCGTCGCCCGCGACGAAGCCGAACTGACCAAGGTCAGCGCGCATCCGCAGCACGTGGTCAACGTGGTGGGCTTCCAGTGGAACTGGGCGTTCAACTACGAGAACTCCGAGATCCCGAACCCGGCCAGCACCACTGCCGCGTACGACGTCGGCACGCCGGCCGAGGTGCCGACCCTGTACCTGCCGATCAACGAGTCGGTGGAGTTCGTCCTCACCTCCAACGATGTGATCCACGACTTCTGGCCCGTCAACTTCCTCATGAAGATGGACGTCGTGCCGGGCGTGGTGAACCGGTTCGAGGTGACCCCGACCTCCTTCGGCACCTTCGCCGGCAAGTGCGCCGAGCTCTGCGGCCAGGACCACTCCCGGATGCTGTTCAACGTCAAGGTCGTCACCCACGACCAGTACGAGCAGCACCTGAAGGAGCTTCGGGCCAAGGGCCAGTCCGGCGCGGTGCCCTCCGGCCTCCTGGGCCCCGCCGAGAACACGGGAAGTGAAAAGAAGTGACCATCCTCAACGAGCCCGCCGCGGCCGGCGGGGGCGCCGGGGGCGTCACGGCCGGCAAGAGCGCCCGTGTCGGCAAGCGGGGCAACCAGATCATCAAGTGGCTCACCACCACCGACCACAAGACGATCGGCACGATGTACCTGGCGACCTCGTTCGCCTTCTTCCTGATCGGCGGCATCCTCGCCCTGGTCATGCGCGCCGAACTCGCCCGTCCGGGGACGCAGATCCTCTCGAACGAGCAGTTCAACCAGGCGTTCACCATGCACGGCACGATCATGCTGCTGATGTTCGCCACGCCGCTCTTCGCTGGCTTCGCGAACTGGATCATGCCGCTCCAGATCGGCGCCCCCGACGTCGCCTTCCCGCGTCTGAACATGTTCGCCTACTGGCTGTACCTGTTCGGCTCGGTCATCGCGGTGGCCGGCTTCCTCACCCCGCAGGGCGCCGCCGACTTCGGCTGGTTCGCCTACTCGCCGCTGTCCGACGCCGTCCGTTCGCCGGGCGTCGGCGCCGACATGTGGATCATGGGTCTGGCCTTCTCCGGCTTCGGCACGATCCTCGGTGCGGTCAACTTCATCACCACGATCATCTGCATGCGCGCCCCCGGCATGACGATGTTCCGGATGTCGATCTTCGTCTGGAACGTCCTGCTGACCGCCGTGCTGGTCCTGCTGGCCTTCCCGGTGCTCGCCGCCGCGCTGTTCGCCCTGGAGGCGGACCGCAAGTTCGGCGCCCACGTCTTCGACCCCGCCAACGGCGGCGCGATGCTGTGGCAGCACCTGTTCTGGTTCTTCGGCCACCCCGAGGTCTACATCATCGCGCTGCCGTTCTTCGGCATCGTGTCGGAGATCATCCCGGTCTTCAGCCGCAAGCCGATGTTCGGCTACTCCGGCCTCATCGCGGCCACCATCGCGATCGCCGGCCTGTCCGTGACGGTGTGGGCCCACCACATGTACGTCACCGGCCAGGTGCTGCTGCCGTTCTTCTCCTTCATGACCTTCCTGATCGCCGTCCCGACCGGTGTGAAGTTCTTCAACTGGATCGGCACCATGTGGAAGGGCTCGCTCAGCTTCGAGACCCCGATGCTCTGGACGATCGGCTTCCTGGTCACCTTCCTCTTCGGCGGTCTGACGGGTGTTCTGCTCGCCGCCCCGCCGATCGACTTCCACGTCTCGGACTCGTACTTCGTCGTCGCCCACTTCCACTACGTGGTCTTCGGCACCGTCGTGTTCGCGATGTTCGCGGGCTTCCACTTCTGGTGGCCGAAGATGACCGGCAAGATGCTCGACGAGCGTCTCGGCAAGATCACCTTCTGGACGCTGTTCATCGGCTTCCACACCACCTTCCTCGTCCAGCACTGGCTCGGCGCGGAGGGCATGCCCCGCCGCTACGCCGACTACCTGGCCTCCGACGGCTTCACCACGCTGAACAGCGTCTCCACCGTCGGCTCGTTCCTGCTCGGCCTGTCGATCCTGCCGTTCCTCTACAACGTCTGGAAGACCGCCAAGTACGGCGAGAAGCTCGAGGTGGACGACCCGTGGGGCTACGGCCGCTCGCTGGAGTGGGCGACCTCCTGCCCGCCGCCGCGGCACAACTTCCTCACGCTGCCCCGGATCCGCTCGGAATCCCCGGCGTTCGACCTGCACCACCCGGAGATCGCCGCGCTGGACTACCTGGAGAACCACGGTGAGCCGGCGAAGCACTTCGCGGGCGTGACCCCGGCGCAGTACGACCGGCCGAAGCTGGACAAGTCCGAGAAGGAGGGCGACGCCTGATGAAGGAGCAGGGCAAGATCTTCGGCGGCTTTGCCGCCTTCATCCTGATCATGGCCATCGTCTACGGCCTGTGGTCGAAGGAGCCGGCCGGCACCACCGCGCTGTTCCTGGCGTTCGGCCTCTGTGCCTTCATCGGGTACTACCTCGCCTTCACCGCCCGCCGGGTGGACAGCGGCGCGGGTGACAACCCCGAGGCCGAGGTCGCGGACGACGCCGGCGAGGTCGGCTTCTTCGCCCCGCACAGCTGGCAGCCGCTCGCGCTCGCCATCGGCGGCGCGCTCGCCTTCCTCGGCGTGATCTTCGGCTGGTGGCTGCTCTGGTGGTCGCTGCCGATCATCCTGATCGGCATCTACGGCTGGGTCTTCGAGTTCTACCGCGGCGAGGACCAGAACCAGTAGGTTCCGGCACGTCGGGCCAAGGGCCGGGCACCCCTTCGGGGGAGCCCGGCCCTTCGCCGTGCCCGTCACGCTGCGCCGCCGTCTCACCCGGCCGGTCCAATCGTGCCGCCTCCCGGGGTGCTGAGCGCTCCCGGCCGTTCCTAGGCTCTGGTACATCGTCGGGAGACCTCGGAGGCACCGGTGAACGGTTGTCGGAGACTCGCACACGGCAAGGCCGGCATAACGGCCCTCATACTTCTGGCCCCGATAGCGGCCTGCTCGTCGGGAGGCCCGGACTCGTCCATCGGACCGGTCACCCGCACGGTCGACGCCGCACCCCTGGTGCGGACCTCGGCCGGGGAACGGGTGGACCCCGCCAAGCCCTTCACGGTGACCGCCGAACCGGGCAGCACGCTCACGGACGTCACCGTCGCCGGCCCGGACGGCCGGCTGGTGGCCGGCAAGCTGTCGGACGACCGGCGCAGCTGGCGGACCACCGGGCGGCTGCGGGCCGGCACCGCCTACACCGCCCGAATAGCCGCCGACGACGGCAAGGGCGGCCGCGGCGAGACCAGCACCGCGTTCACCACGGTCGCGGCGCAGAACCTGCTCACCGCCCAGCTCGGCCCGGACTCCTCCGGCAGCGGCGTCTACGGCGTCGGCCAGCCGCTCACGGTGAAGCTCTCCGCCCCGGTGAAGGACCCGGCGGCCCGCCGCGCGGTCGAGCAGGGCCTCACCGTCACCTCCCAGCCCGCCGTGACCGGCGCCTGGTACTGGGTGGACGACAGCAACCTGCACTTCCGGCCCGAGCAGTACTGGCCGGCCAACGCCACGGTGAAGCTCGGCTACGACCTCACCGGCGCCGCGATATCCGACGGCCTGTACGGCGGCGAGCCGAGCAGCCTCTCCTTCCGCACCGGGGACCGCGTGGAGGCCGTCGTCGACGCCGCCACCCACGAGCTGACGTACCGCCGCAACGGCGAAGTGGTCCGCACGATCCCGGTGACCACCGGCAAGCCCGGGTTCGACACCCGCAACGGCATCAAGGTGGTGCTCGGCCAGGAGGCCACCGTCCGGATGAGCGGCGAGACCATCGGCATAGCCGCCGGCAGCGCCGACTCCTACGACCTGCAGGTGGAGTGGGCCACCCGGGTGACCTGGAGCGGCGAGTACGTGCACGCGGCCCCCTGGTCGGTCGGCTCCCAGGGCAGGGCCAACGTCAGCCACGGCTGCACCGGGATGAGCACGGAGAACGCCAAGTGGTTCTTCGACAACACCCGGGTCGGTGACATCGTCCAGGTCGTCAACAGCCTCGGCCACGAGATGGAGCCGTTCGGCAACGGCTTCGGCGACTGGAACATCGGCTGGACGGACTACGTGAAGCACTCGGCGACGGGCACCCAGGTCTCCACCGCGGGCACCGCCGACACGGCCGTCCAGGCCTCCGGGGACATGCAGCCCCAGCTCTGACCCGTCCGGCGGCCGATCAGCCGCGGTAGGCCACCTGCAGGGCCGTGTGGACGGCGGCCAGCGCCTCGTCCCGGTCCAGGCCCAGTCGGTGCACCCGCTCCGCGAACTCGGCCGCCGCCGCGGCGGCCAGCCGGTGGGCGCTGTCCCCGGTGGCGGCGATCGTCGTACCGCGCCGCCCGTGGGTCTCCACCACCCCGTCCGCCTCCAGCTCCCGGTAGGCCCGGGCCACGGTGTTCGCGGCCAGCCCCAGTTCCTCGGCGAGCGCCCGCACGGTGGGGAGCTTGAGGCCCACGGGAAGCCCCCCGCTGCGGGCCTGCTCCGCGATCTGGCTCCGCACCTGCTCGTACGGGGGAGTGGCGGCGGTGTGATCGATGGTCAGCTGCACGCGCCCATTGTGGCAGGGCTCCGGCAGGCCGGCCCGGCGCCCGGGGAAAGGCCGAGGGCCCCTGCCTGGTACGGCAGGGGCCCTCGGTCTGTGGCGATCGGTACGGGATCAGTGGTGGCCGTGGCCGCTGGTGATCTCGTGGTGCTCCTCGGCGGTCGGCTTGGCGATCTGGGCGCCTTCGCCGTAGAACGCTCCGGAGAGCTTGGCACGGGCCTTCGCCAGGCGGCCGGCCTTGAGGGCGACACCGTTCTCGTCGACCTCGGCCGGCAGCTCGATCGGCTGCGGCTGCTCGTGCGCGGTGAGCTTGTACAGCTTGTCCTGCGGCAGCTGCTCGTGGATCTCGACAAACTCACCGTGCGGCAGGCGCTTGATGATGCCGCTCTCACGGCCGTGCAGCACCTTGTCCTTGTCACGGCGCTGCAGACCCAGGCACCACCGCTTGGTGATGAAGAAGGTCAGCACCGGGACGACGAAGAAGCCGACGCGGACGAAGTAGGTGATCGTGTTGATCGACAGGTGCAGGTGCGTCGCCAGCAGGTCGTTGCCACCGCCGAGGAGCAGCAGCACGTACAGGCTGATCCAGGCCGCGCCGAAGCCGGTGCGGACCGGGGCGTTGCGCGGGCGGTCGGCGATGTGGTGCTCGCGCTTGTCGCCGGTGACCCAGGCCTCGAGGAACGGGTAGACCCAGATGGCCATCAGGACCAGCGGGAAGACCATCAGCGGGACGAACACACCCATGTTCAGGGTGTGGCCCCACGCGCGGATCTCCCAGCCCGGCATGACACGGATCAGGCCCTCGGAGAAGCCCATGTACCAGTCCGGCTGGGCGTCGGTGGACACCTGGTCGGGGCGGTACGGGCCGTACGCCCAGATCGGGTTGACGGTCGCGATCGCCGAGGCGGCCGCGATGACGCCGAACACCAGGAAGAAGAAGCCACCGGCCTTGGCCATGTAGACCGGCATCAGCGGCATGCCGACGACGTTCTTCTCGGTGCGGCCGGGGCCCGCGAACTGGGTGTGCTTGTGGTAGAAGACCAGGATCAGGTGGGCCACCAGCAGGCCCAGCATGATGCCCGGGATCAGCAGCACGTGGATGGTGAAGAACCGCGGCACGATGTCGGTGCCGGGGAACTGACCGCCGTACAGGAAGAACTGCAGGTACGTGCCGACCAGCGGCACCGCCAGGATCGCGCCCTCCATGAACCGGATACCGGTACCGGACAGCAGGTCGTCCGGCAGCGAGTAGCCCATGAAGCCGTCGAACATGCCGAGGAAGAGCAGACCGGCACCGAAGAGCCAGTTGATCTCGCGCGGCTTGCGGAACGCGCCGGTGAAGAAGACGCGCATCATGTGCACCAGCATCGCGGCGACGAAGACGATCGCCGCCCAGTGGTGGATCTGACGGATCAGCAGACCGCCGCGCACCTCGAAGCTGATGTCCATGGTCGAGGCGTACGCCTCGGACATCCGGATGCCGTTGAGCGGGGCGTACGTACCGTGGTACACGGTCTCGGCCATGCTCGGCTTGAAGAACAGCGTCAGGTAGACGCCGGTCAGGATGATGATGATGAAGGTGTAGAGGCAGATCTCGCCCAGCATGAAGGACCAGTGGTCCGGGAAGATCTTGCGCAGGTTGGACTTGGCGAGGGTGTAGATCCCCAGCCGTCCGTCCGTCCAGTCAGCGGCAGCCTCGAACTTGTTCGCGGGCTTGGCGCGGGTGCTGGCTGGCTTGGAGGCGCCGGAAGTGGCGTTGTTCGCGGTACTCACGGCCGCTCCCAGTAGCTCGGGCCGACGGGCTCCTGGAAGTCGCCGGTGGCGACCAGGAAGCCCTTCTCGTCAGTGGTGATCTTCAGCTGCGGCAGCGGGTGACCGGCCGGGCCGAAGATGACGCGCGCGCCGTCCGCCAGGTCGAAGGTCGACTGGTGGCAGGGGCAGAGCGCGTGGTGGGTCTGCTGCTCGTAGAGGCTGATCGGGCAGCCGACGTGGGTGCAGATCTTCGAGTAGGCGAGGATGCCCTCGAACCCGAGCTCGGCGGACGTCTTGTCCTTCAGGTCCTCCGGAGCGATCCGGATGATCATCAGGGCGTCCTTGGCGATCTGCTCCTGGAAGATCTCCTGGTCCTCCTCCAGGCCCTCGGGCTTGGCGAAGGTCAGCGAGCCGGTGACGATGTCCTCGGGCTTCATCGGCTCGTTGGTGTTCATGTTGATCAGCTTGAGGGGCTTGGCCGGGGTGGCCAGCTCCCAGCCGGTGTGCGCCAGCTTGTCCTCGGGCAGCGGGCCCAGGTCGCGCAGCAGCACCACACCGGAGAGCGGCACCAGCGCCATCGAGCCGATCAGGGTGTTGCGGAGCATCTTGCGGCGGCCGAAGCCGGACTCCGCGGCGCCGGTCTGGAACTGCTCGATGACATCGGCACGCAGCTCGTCGTCCGCCTCGATCGGGTGGCGGTCGGCCGGGATCTCGTGGTCCGACATCAGGGTGCGCGCCCAGTGGACGGCGCCCGCACCGATGCAGAAGAGCGCCACACCGAGGGTCATGCCGAGCGCGAAGTTCAGCGCGCTGACGTGGCCCAGCGGGAAGATGTAGACGATCTTGTCGATGTCGATCGCCACGTACGAGGCGATGAAACCGACGGTGGCGAGCATCGAGACGATGAACAGCAGGGAGACCTGCCGCTCGGCGCGCTTGGCGGCGCGCTCGTCGATGTCGGTCCGGCGCGGCCCGTGGGCCGGCAGACCGGGGTCGGCGAACGGGTCGCCGTGGACGGCGACCTCGTGCCCTTCGGAGCCGTGCGACTCCGGCAGCTTCTCGTCAGACATCTCGTGGCTCATGACTTCTTGGCCTTGGTGGTGTGGGCGGCGACCCAGATCGCGACCACGATGAGCGAACCGAGGGCGAAGATCCAGCCGAACAGACCCTCGGTCACCGGACCGAGGCTGCCCAGCGAGAGGCCACCGGGGTTGGGCTCGTCGTTGGTGTGGCTGACCCAGGCCACGATCTGCTTCTTCTGCTCCTCCGGCATGGTGGTGTCGGGGAACGAGGGCATGTTCTGCGGGCCGGTCTGCATGGCCTCGTAGATGTGCTTCGGGGAGGTGCCCTCCAGCGACGGGGCGTACTTGCCCTTCGTCAGAGCGCCGCCCTTACCGGCGAAGTTGTGGCACTGGGCGCAGTTGGTCCGGAAGAGCTCGCCGCCCTTGGCCACGTCGTTCGGGTCGGTGGAGGTGTACTGCTCCTTGGTCGGAACGACCGGGCCGGGGCCGAGCGAGGCCACGTAGGCGGCCAGCTGGTCGATCTGGGCCTGGGAGTAGACGACCTTCTTGGCGGGCACCTGGGCGCCGCTCTGCTGGGCCGGCATACGGCCGGTGCCGACCTGGAAGTCGACCGCGGCGGAACCCACGCCCACCAGGCTCGGGCCGTCGGAGCTGCCCTGGCCGTCGAGGCCGTGGCAGGAGGAGCAGCCCACGGCGAAGAGCTTCTTGCCCTCTTCGATGGCGAGCGACTGCGCGGAGGTGTCGGCCTGCGCCTTCTCGGCGGGCGCGAACGCGGCGTACAGCCCCCCGGTGGCCGCCAGGGCGAGAAGTAGGACGACCAGCGCCGCCAGTGGGTGGCGCCGTCGTGCGGAGAGCTTTTTCACGGATTAACCCCGGTGTCAGGATCTGGTCGGCTGGGTGGCTGCGCCCGCGGGAGCCGGTCTGCTCGGGGCCGGTACCCGGGGCGGGGCGGACTGTCGGCGGGGCTCCCGCACGGGGCGGGTGCTCTCCGGCCGGCGGCCAGCGACCTGATCAGCCTTTACTTGATCAGGTAGATGGTCGCGAACAGGCCGATCCACACGACGTCGACGAAGTGCCAGTAGTACGACACCACGATCGCGGCGGTGGCCTGCTCGTGCGTGAACCGCCTGGCGGCGTACGTCCGCCCCAGGACCAGCAGGAAGGCGATCAGACCACCCGTCACGTGCAGGCCGTGGAAGCCGGTGGTCAGGTAGAACACCGTGCCGTACGGGTCCGAGGACAGCGACAGGCCGTCCACCTTGACCAGCTCGGTGTACTCGAAGATCTGGCCGCCGATGAAGATCGCACCCATCACGAAGGTGATGTAGAACCACGAGCGGAGCTTCTTCACGTCACCGCGCTCGGCGGCGAAAACGCCGAGCTGGCAGGTGAGGGAGGAGAGCACCAGGATCGTGGTGTTCACCGAGGAGAACGGCACGTTGAGGGCTTCCGCCTTCTCCGCCCAGAACTCCGAGCCCATGACCGAGCGGAGCGTGAAGTACATCGCGAACAGGGCCGCGAAGAACATCAGCTCGGAGCTCAGCCAGACGATGGTTCCGACGCTGACCAGGTTCGGCCTGTTGACCGCTCCGTGCGCGTGTCCGGTTTCTGTTGCTGTTGCTGTCGCCACGACGGACATTATGTCGGTCCCTTATTCCGTCTTCACGCCGGGGGGTGCTCCTCGGAGTGTCCGGTGCGTGCGGTATGCCCCCCTGGGCCTGGCCTGCGTCGACGCCCGGAGGGCCGGTTGGCCGCGTGTCCGTTTTCTGATGGTTGTTCGGGGTGGGCGATGCCGGGTACCCCGCGCGGGTGAGATCCGGGCGCGGCGGGTTGAGGGAGATCGCGTCAGGGACTCACCGGGACGGCTCCGCCGGAGTAGCATCCGGAGGTGAACGTGGTCCGGATCACACTGGGCCGTTCGGAGCTGTACATATAAGAGGACGAGCACCCGGGAGCAGGGCCCATGGCGCACACGACCGACGAGACGCTCACCGTTCTCGTCTACAGCGACGACCGCAACACCCGCGAGGAGGTCACCCTGGCGCTCGGCCGCCGGCCCGCCGCCGACCTCCCCGCCGTCGAGTACCTGGAGTGCGCCACCACCCCGGCCGTCCTCCGCGCCCTCGAGAAGGGCGGCGTCGACCTGTGCGTGCTGGACGGCGAGGCCGTCCCCGCCGGCGGCCTCGGCCTCACCCGCCAGCTCAAGGACGAGATCTACGGCTGCCCGCCCGTCCTGGTCCTCATCGGCCGCCCGCAGGACTCCTGGCTCGCCGCCTGGAGCCGGGCCGACGCCGCGATCGCCCGGCCGGTCGACCCGGTCGCGCTCGCCGACGCCGCGGCCACCCTGCTCCGCGGCCGGATCGCCCGGCGGACACCCGCACACCACTGACACCCGCACACCACTGACACCCGCGCACCACTGACAAGGGCGCACCACCCACCCGTCTCACCAGGAGAGAAGGGGCGGCGGGATCGGCGCGGCCGCCCGCCGCCGCTCGCTAGGCTGGCTCCGTCCCTGTATCGGCGCACTACCGATGAGAGCTGGAGTCGGCCATGGTGAACGTGAACCCTGCGAACGGCGGCAAGGACCCCGTGCAGGTGGTCCGCACCTGGCCGGACGTCCTGTCGGCACTGCTGCGCGGCGAGAACCTCGCGGAGGCGGACACCTCCTGGGCGATGGACCAGATCATGAGCGGCGAGGCCTCGCCCGTCCAGGTGGCCGGCTTCATGGTCGCGCTGCGGGCGAAGGGCGAGACCGTCGAGGAGATCGCCGGCCTGGTCGACGCCATGTACGCGCACGCCGAGCCGCTGCACATCCCCGGGCCCGCCGTCGACATCGTCGGCACGGGCGGTGACCGCGCCAAGACCGTCAACATCTCCACCATGTCGGCGATCGTGGCGGCCGCGGCCGGAGCCAAGGTCGTCAAGCACGGCAACCGGGCCTCCTCCTCCGCCTCCGGCTCCTCGGACGTGCTGGAGAAGCTCGGCGTCAGCCTCGACCTCGGCGCCCGCCGGGTCGCCGAGGTGGCCGAGGAGGTCGGCCTGACCTTCTGCTTCGCGGCCAAGTTCCACCCCGCGATGCGGCACGCGGCCACCGCGCGGGCCGGGCTCGGCGTGCCCACCGCCTTCAACATCCTCGGGCCGCTGACCAACCCGGCGAAGGTCACCTCGCACGCCGTCGGCTGCTTCGACACCCGGCTGGCCGGGCTGATCGCGGGCGTTTTCGCCCGCCGCGGCGCCTCCGCGCTGGTCTTCCGCGGCGACGACGGCCTCGACGAACTGACCGTCTGCACCACCTCGCACGTCTGGATCGTCAAGAACGGTGCCGTCACCGAGACCTCGTTCGACCCGCGGGACGTCGGGATCGAGCTGGCCGGGATCGAGGCGCTGCGAGGAGCCGACGCCGAGCACAACGCCGGTGTCGCACGGCGGGTGTTCGCCGGCGAGCGGGGGCCCGTCCGGGACGCCGTCCTGCTCAACACCGCCGCCGCACTGGCCGCGATCGACCTCACCGACGCCCCGCTGACCGAGCAGCTCGCGGCGGGGATCGAGCGGGCGGCGGCCGCGATCGACTCCGGCACGGCCGAGGCCACCCTCAAGCGCTGGGCCGAGGCCACGCAGAAGTAGTCCGAGGCCGCACGGACGCAGGGCGGAGCCCGTCAGGGGCGCGTGGGGCACAGCCCCACGCGCCCCTGTCCGTCTTGACCGGTCGCGCGGCGGTCACCTAGAGTCTCCGGCAGGTCATGAGTGGCAGCGTCAAGCCCCAGCTTGCTGTCCGGCAACCCTCCGTCCGTGGCGGGGTGCCCTGGGTGAGGACCGGGCCGTGCGGCACACCGTCCGCGTGGCAAGCGCGGACTTCCGGCGACGCATCCCCGGGGTCCCCACCCCGTGAAGGAGTGCATCCTCATGTCGCTGTCGACCGATCTCTGCGCCCCCCTCGCCGTTCTCGGCCACGACGTCCAGGTGCCGCTCGCCACCGGTGAGAAGGTCGGCTACGCCGCGCTCGACTACGCCGCCAGCGCTCCCGCCCTGCAGCGGGTCTGGGACGACGTCGCCGCGTACGCCCCCTACTACGGCAGCGTCCACCGCGGGGCCGGCTACCTCTCCCAGCTGTCCACCGACCTGTTCGAGCAGAGCCGCCGCACCGTCGCCGACTTCCTCGACCTGCGCGAGGGCGACCAGGTGGTGTTCACCCGCGCCACCACCGACTCGCTCAACCTGCTGGCCGGTGCGGTGCCCGCCGGCACCCGGGTCTTCGCCTTCGAGACCGAGCACCACGCCTCCCTGCTGCCCTGGCGCCACGCCGGTCTGACGGTCGAGTACCTGCGCGCCCCGCGCTCGCACGCCGAGGCCGTCGCCGCCCTGGACGCCGCGCTCGCCGCCGGCTCCGCCGAGGGCCCGCGCCTGCTGTGCGTCACCGGAGCCTCCAACGTCACCGGAGAGCTGTGGCCGATCGCCGAACTCACCGAGACCGCCCACCGGCACGGCGCCCGGGTCGTCCTGGACGCCGCCCAGCTGGCCCCGCACCACCGCCTGTCGGTCCGTGAACTCGGCGTCGACTGGGTCGCGTTCTCCGGCCACAAGCTGTACGCGCCGTTCGGCGCCGGGGTGCTGGCCGGCCGCAGCGACTGGCTGGACGCGGCCGAGCCGTACCTGGCGGGCGGCGGCGCCAGCCGCACCGTGGCCCGGGAGGCGGACGGCTCGGTGGCCGTCGAGTGGCACACCGGCCCGGCCCGGCACGAGGCCGGCTCGCCGAACGTGATCGGCGCCTACGCCATCGCCTCGGCCTGCCGGGCGCTCTCGGAGGCCGGCTTCGACGAGCTGGAGGGCCGCGAGCGGGCGCTGATCGAGCGACTCACCGCCGGGCTGGCGCGGATCCCCGAGGTCAAGGTGCTCAACCTGTTCGGCGCGGGCTCGGCCCGGGTCGGCGTGCTGTCCTTCGTCGTCCGCGGCTGGAACAGCTCGCACTTCTCGGCGGCGCTCTCCGCCGAGTACGGCATCGGTGTCCGGGACGGCCTGTTCTGCGCGCACCCGCTGGTGCGCACCCTGCTCGGCGGGGAGGAGGCGGCGCCGTCCGAGTGCGGCGCGCCGGAGCCGTCGCTGCCGGGGGAGCGTAGCCTGAACGCGATCCGGGTGAGCTTCGGCGCGGGCACCCCCGAGGAGCACGTCGACCGCTTCCTGGCCGCCGTCCGGGAGCTCGTCACCGACGGCGCCCGCTGGAACTACCGCAACGAGGGCGGCCGCTGCGTCGCCGACACCGGCCGGGCCGCCTGAGCGGCCTCGGGCCGCCTCGGCCCGCACGGGCAGGGAGTGGGCCGCCCGGCCGGGCGGCCCGGTGCCGCTACTCGTCCAGGCCGAGCGCGAACGCGGCCTCCAGGTCGTGCTGCGAGTAGGTGCGGAAGGCGATCTGGGTCTCGGTGTGCTCCACACCCGGCACCTTGTTGACCTGACCGGGGATCACCTCGGCCAGGTCCTCGTGCTGCCGCACCCGGACCATCGCCACCAGGTCGTAGCTGCCGGTCACCGAGTAGACCTCGCTGACGCCCTCGATCGCGGCGATCGCCTCGGCGATCTCGGGGATCCGGTCGACGCTGGTCTTGATGAGGACGATCGCGGTGATCACTCTTCGGCTCCTGTGTGTGGGGTACCGCCCAGCGTATCCGCCGTCAGGCGGCGCGTCTGCCCTGTCCGGGGCCGCACCGGGCGCGCCAGCAGCCAGCCCGCGCTGAAGCCGATCACGTGCACCAGGTACGCCACGCCGGGCACCGCCGGCCCGACCGGCCACCACTGCAGGGCGAACCACAGCCCGAGCACCAGCCAGGCCGGGAAGCGCAGCGGCAGGAAGAACAGCACCGGCACCAGCGTGGTCACCCGGGCCCGCGGGTAGAGCCGCAGATAGCCGCCGAGCACCCCGGCGATCGCTCCCGAGGCGCCGACCAGCGCCCGCACCGACTGGGTCGAGTCCGCCTCGGCCAGCGCCCAGCCGTACGTCGCCAGGTAGCCGATGCCCAGATAGAAGAGGAGGAAGCGCAGCCGTCCGAGCCGTTCCTCCACGTCCGGGCCGAAGACATAGAGGAAGAGCAGGTTGCCGACCAGGTGCAGCCAACCCGCGTGGACGAACAGCGAGCTGAGCACCGACAGGAACGGGATCTTGTGCGGGGTCGGCGTGACCGTGCAGCCCGGCACCGCGGGCGGCAGGGTGGCCAGCCGGGCAGCGTCCAGGGGTTTGCCGGACAGCAGCTCCGCCGGGACGGCCCCCCAGTGCTGCTCGAAGCGCTGCTCCGCGCAGACCCGGGCGGCTCCGGTGCCGTACCGCGGGTTGAGGCCGAAGCTCGGGCCGGCCAGCAGGACGAGGGCGCTCAGCGCGATCAGGGCGTAGGTGACCAGCGGCGTGCGCGCGGGCGCGGCGGCGTCCCGGCCCGCCGCTGCGCGCACGGGGGCGGGGACGGGGGCGGGGACGGCCATGACAGCGAGCATTCCTCGGCGCACCCGCGGTGACACCGCGGGTGCTGCAAGCGGGTGACCTGTCCGCCCCTCAGGACCGGTCACCGCGGGTGGTGCCGTACGCAATAGGCTTGGAGGACACCGGACCCGGGACCATCCGAGAGGACCTCCGATGACCATCGCCGCCCCCACCGCCGAGACCCGTTGGCGTTGCACGCTCTGCGGGAACCTCACCCGCTTCGACGTGACGCGCTCGGCTCGAGTGGTGGAGTACCTGCACTTCGACCTCGGCGGCGAATCGAAGGTGGAGGAGACCGAGGTGCTCAGCGAGACCCTGGAGTCGGTCCGCTGCCGCTGGTGCAACGCCGTCGACCAGGTGGAGCTCGTCCCCCGGCCGGGCGCCGACATCGCCGAGGAGCCGGCCGCGGACGCGCCGGGGGCCTGAGCCGTATCGTCTCGTCCTGACACACCCCGGTGGAGCCGGAGGCCCTCTCTTTCGGATCTTGCCGGGCGCAAGATCCGAAAGAGAGGGCCTGGGCCCCGCCGGGGTGTGTGGCGAGGTGCCCGGCTGGGCACGGTAGACGGGACAATTGCACAGAGCGGTGCATTTCGAGGGCAGCGGCCACCGGCCGCGCGGGCCCGGGGAGCAGGATCGGAGCCGAGGACGTGGTGGACGCAGCGAGCGGGCCGGCCGAGCCGCAGGGGCAGCAGCCCGCTGCGGACGCGGCGCTGCCGGACGCTTCCGGGGCCGGGCCGGAGCCCGGGCCCGGGGACACGCCGTCCGAGCAGCTGGACCGGCCGCTCCCCGAAGGGGTGCGCCGCCGGGTGGTCGGCATCGCGGCCGACGCCCTCGGTGCCATCCCGGCCGGCGAACTGCCCGCGGGGCTGCGCCCGTACGCCAAGTTCACCCCAGCCCGGCGGGCCAAGTACGCGGCCACCGCGCTGGCCGCGGCGCTGGACGCGGAGCCGGTGTTCAGGGTCCGGATAGCCGATCGGCTGCGGCTCGGCCAGCCGGACCTGGTCAAGGCGCTGGAGTCCGGCGCCGTCCCGGCAGCCGCCGACCCGATGGACGTGGCCGCCGCCGCCTACCTGCTGCGCCCGGCCGGCTGGAGCCGGCTGGTGGCCGAGGCCGGCGACGAGGTCGAACGGGCGGACGCCGAGGGCGCCGCGGCCGAGGCCGCCCGGGTGGTGGAGAAGCTGCAGGCCGAACTCGCCGAGGTGCGCGCCGCCGCCCGGGTGGACCTGGACCGGCAGCGCGCCGAGTCGGAGGGGGTGCGCCGGGAGGCGGAGTCGCTGCGCAAGCGCGTCCGGAGCCTGGAGAGCGACACCCGCCGGGCACAGGCGGAGGCCCGCAAACTGCAGACGGAGCTGGACGCGGCGCGCGCCGCGGCGGCGGCCGAACGCAGTGCGGCGGACGGCGAGGCGCGCCGGCTGCGGCACCGGATCACCGAGCTGGAGACGGCCGCCGAGGCCGGCCGGCGGTCGGCGCGCGAGGGCCGCAGCGTGGAGGACATGCGGCTGCGGCTGCTGCTCGACACGGTGCTCCAGTCGGCGCAGGGGCTGCAGCGGGAGCTGGCGCTGCCGGTGGCCCAGCTGCGGCCGGCCGACCTGGTGGACGCGGTCGAGCCGGGCTCGGCCAACCCGCACGACGTGGCGCGGCGCGGCCTGGCGGAGGACGACCCGGCACTGCTCGACCAGCTGCTGGCGATCCCTCAGGTGCACCTGGTGGTCGACGGCTACAACGTGACCAAGACCGGGTACCCGACGCTGCCGCTGGAGCAGCAGCGGATGCGGCTGCTGGGCGGTCTGGCCATGCTGGCGCAGCGCACCCAGGCCGAGGTGACCTGCGTCTTCGACGGCCAGGACCTGGACGTCCCGGTGATCATGGCGCCGCCGCGCGGGGTGCGGGTGCGCTTCAGCCGCACGGGGGAGACCGCGGACGAGCTGATCCGCCGCCTGGTGCGGGCCGAGCCGCAGGGCCGGCCGGTGGTGGTGGTCTCCACGGATCGCGAGGTCGCGGACGGCGTGCGGAAGGCGGGTGCGCGTCCGGTCGCGTCGATTCTGCTGCTCAACCGGCTCGCCCGGCCCTGACGGTCGGTCGGCCCCCGGCGCGGGCCGGGTGGCGGGCTTGTGGCGGGGTGGTGAAATCGTGGCCTCTGCGCCAAGTTCGCCCAACTCGGGAGTGGCGCCGGGGACGGATCTTCACTAGGGTCTGGCGTCAAACCTATTTTCCGGACGTCCACTCGATCGGGTGAGTCCAGCAGGAAGAAGGAGCTAGACCCTTGGCCTCCCACCGCCGTCCCAAGCAGCCGAGCCGCGCACGGGTATCCGTGCTCACCGCTGCCGCCGCGACCGCGGTCGCCCTCTCCGCGCAGGCCAGCGCGCACGCCGCACCGGCCAAGCCGAGCAAGGACGAGGTCAAGGTCCAGGTCGACAAGCTGCTCGAGGAGCAGGAGCAGGCGGCCGAGAAGTACAACGGCGCCAAGGAGCGGGCCGACCAGCTCCGCAAGCAGGCCGACCAGCTGCAGGACCAGATCGCCCGTAGCCAGGAGCAGCTCTCCCAGGTGGCGTCCGGCCTGTCCGCGGTGGCGGCCGACCAGTACCGCACCGGCGGCGTCGACCCGACGGTCGCGCTGATGCTCTCCTCGAACCCGGACAACTACCTCGAGAAGGCGTCCAGCAACGAGCAGGCCACCGACACCCAGGCCTCCACGCTGAAGGGTCTTCGGGACCAGCAGCGCCGGCTGGACCAGCAGAAGCAGGAGGCCGCCGCCATCCTCGCCGAGCTGGACCGCTCCACCCAGGTGCTGAACGACTCCAAGGCGGACGTCCAGAAGAAGCTCGCCGAGGCGCAGCGCCTGCTGAGCACCCTGACGGCCGCCGAGCGCGCCGCGATCCTGGGCACCGACCGCGCCTCGCGCGACGCCAGCCGCTTCGACCTGACCAACCTGCCGCCGGCCGCCGGCTACGCCGCGGTCGCGGTCGAGGCTGCGATGGGCAAGCGCGGCACCCCGTACGTGTGGGGCGCCACCGGCCCGAACTCCTTCGACTGCTCCGGTCTGATGGTGTGGGCGTACGCCAAGGCCGGCGTGTCGCTGCCGCGTACCTCACAGTCGCAGGCCAGCGTCGGCACCCGCGTCCCCTCTCTGGCCGCCGCCCAGCCGGGTGACCTTGTCATCTACTACTCGGACGCGCACCACGTCGGGATGTACATCGGCAACGGCCTCGTCGTCCACGCCCCGCGGACCGGCGACGTGGTGAAGGTGATGGACGCGGACATCCTGCCGATCAAGACGATCCGCCGCGTCTGACCATCCAGTAGCAATTCGGACATAAGCCTCACCTGCGGCGTTTCTGATGCCGCATGACACGCCCGGGCGTGTCGTGATCACTGTGTGATCTGCGACACGCCCGGGCGTCGTGTTTGTCCGTCCCGGGGTGACATCTCGTCAGCCGAGCGTGGATTCTCGGTCACTGGCGGTCGTGCTCACATTTTCACGACAACATTTCCCCGTCGATTTTCTGACAACGATTTGAACGGATCACGGATCGGTTACTAGGGTCGTCCCCACGGACCGCCGCACAGTGATCGCCCGACCCGGGTGACGGTGGTGGTCGCCGCCGAGTCCGCGACGCAGCTGGACGGTTCCGACCGTCCACGGGGAACCCCTGCGGGGGTGCTGTCGAACGGAGCCGGGGAACCACGTTTCCCCCGGGGTGAATCGGCGTCAGGTCGGCCGCGCCGGCCGGGCCGCGGGAAGCCGCGACCGGGCAGGGGCGGGCGTGAGGCGTCGTAGGGCAATGCTTCCGGCCCGAACCCGTCAGCTCACCCGGTAGGCGGTGTGAGGAAGAAGGAGTCCGCCTTCGTGGCGTCCCATCGTCGTCCCAAGCCCGTCGGCCGTACCCGCGCATCGATCCTGACTGCGGCAGCCGCCACCGCGGTGGCACTCTCCTCGCAGACCGGTGCGCACGCCGACCCGGCACCCACCAAGGAGCAGGTCGCGGCCCAGGTCGACCAGCTCAACGATCAGGCCGAAGCGGCCAACGAGCAGTACCTCGCGGCCGAGCAGAAGCAGCAGGAGCTGCAGAAGCAGGTCACCACGCTCCAGGACCAGGTCGCGCGTCAGCAGGACCAGGTCAGCGGCGTCCAGGGCCGCCTCGCCGAGGTCGCCGCCCAGCAGTACCGCGACGGCGGCATCTCGCCCACCGTCAAGCTGATGCTCTCCAGCAACCCGGGCGAGTTCCTCGGCCAGGCCGGCGCGGTCAGCCGGATGAGCGCGACCCAGGCCGACACCCTGAAGTCCTTCAAGGCCGAGCAGGCCAAGCTGGACGGCCAGAAGGCCGAGGCCGAGCACAAGCTCGCCGAGCTGGACACCAGCACCCGCGCGCTCAAGGCCAAGAAGGAGGACTTCCAGGGCAAGCTGGCCAAGGCCCAGTCCCTGCTGAACTCCCTCACCCAGAAGGAGAAGGACGAGCTCGCCGCCGCGGAGCAGCGTGCCGCGGACGCCGCGCGCACGTCCGCCGACCGGGCCTCGCGGGACACCACCCGTCCCGACCTCGGCAGTGTCGACCTGCCGTCGGGTACGTACACCGCCAAGGCGATCGCGGCCGTCAAGTCCGCACTGGGCGCCCCGTACGTGTACGGCGCGACAGGCCCGAGCACCTTCGACTGCTCCGGTCTGATGCAGTGGGCGTACGGCAAGGCGGGCGTCTCCATCCCGCGCACCTCGCAGTCGCAGGCCGGCGCCGGCACCAACATCGGCACCAACATCGCCAACGCCAAGCCCGGTGACCTGGTCATCTACTACAGCGACCGGCACCACGTCGGCATGTACGTGGGCGGCGGGCAGGTGATCCACGCGCCGCACACCGGTGCGGTCGTCCGCTACGTCGCGGCCACCGCCATGCCGATCTCGGCGATCATCCGGGTGTGACGACCCGTCCGGCGGACTCGTGCGGGCCCGGCTCCCACCACGGGGGCCGGGCCCGCGGTCGTCGCTGCCCGCCCGCCATGCTCGCCATAATGTCCGATTAGCGGTCAGATATTCGATGATGGATGGGTTTGGACTAGATCGGTGTGACTCGCTAACGTCTGCCCCCGGATGTCCGCGAGGACGGCCGCCCGACCGGGGCGGCGGCGGCCGTCCGGCCGCAGGAACGGAGCCGCCGCCGCATGTCCGCGCACCGACGCCCCCAACTGCCGGGCGGTCACACCCTCGCCCGGGCCCTGCTGCTCACGGCCGCGGCGACCACGGCCGTCGGCGTCACCGTCGGCACGGGCGCGTACGCCACCCCCGCGGCGCCCGCCGACCCGTCCTGGCGGACCGCCGACGTCAGGGCCAAGGTCGACCGGCTCTACGAGGAGGCCGAGCAGGCCAGCGAGCGGGCGAACGCCGCCGCGGAGGACCAGAAGCGCCTGCAGACCGAGGCCGGCCAGCTGCAGGACCAGATCGCCGCCGGCCAGGACCAGCTCAACGGCCTCTACACCGACCTCGCCACCGCCGCCGCCGCGCAGTACCGCGACGGCGGGCTCGACCCGGCCTTCCGCCTGATGCTGGAGTCCGACCCGGCCGGCTACCTCACCCGGGCCCGCGCCCTCGACCAGGCCGCCACCCGGCAGAGCGACACCCTGCGCCAGGTGCTCGACCGCCAGCGCAGGATCGACCAGCGCCGCGCCGAGGCCGGCGCCAAGCTCGCCGAGCTGGAGGACGTCCGCCGCTCCCTCGCCGGCCACAAGGACGAGGTCCGCCGCCGGCTCGGCGACGCCCAGCGCCTGCTCGGCGGCCTCACCACCGCCGAGCGCGTCCGGCTGGCCACCGCCGACGCCGCCGACGCGGCCCGCCGCGCGGCCCGCGGCGCCGACCGCCTCGACCTCGGCGACCAGCCGCCCTCCTCCGACCGCGCGGCCGCCGCCCTGGCCGCCGCGATCAGCAAGATCGGATCACCGTACGTCTACGGATCGACCGGCCCTCGTGCCTTCGACTGCTCCGGTCTGATGTACTGGAGCTGGCGGCAGGCCGGAGTCACCCTGCCGCGCACCTCGCAGGCGCAGGCATACGCGGGGCGGCGAGTCAGCCTCTCCGAGGCGCGACCGGGAGACCTGGTGATCTTCTTCAAGGACATGCACCACGTCGGCATGTACGCCGGCGGCGGCGTCGTCGTGCATGCCCCCTACCCCGGCGCCCGGGTCCGCTACGAGAACGTCAGCGCCATGCCCGTCAGCGGGGTGGTGCGGGTCTGAGCACCTTCCACCGGCAGCCCGGCCCGTCCGGCGGGGAGGCCGAACCCCTGGTCACCGACCTGCCCCGGCCCACCGGGGCGGGCCGCGCCGTCCTGCCGGCCGGCGGCCGCCTCCCCCGGCGCACCGCCCTGCTGCTGGCCGTCGGCGGCCTGGCCCAGCTCTCCGTGCCCCGCGTGCTGCCCGCAGAGGGCCACCGGACGGCGCTGCTCGCGCAGGACGCCCCGAGCGCCGGCGTCCGGGCCCGCGTCGAGGACCTGCTCGCCGACCGCGCCCGCGCCCTGCTGCGCGCCGACCGGGCCGCCCTGCTCGCCGGGGTCGCCCCCGCGGCCCGCCCCGCGCAGGAGCAGGCCGCCGCCCGGGTCGCCGCCGTGCCGTTCTCCGCCGTCGAGTACCGGATCAGCGCCGTCACCGAGCCCGGGCCGGACGGGCGCCTGGTCGTCACCGCGGGCCTCGCCCACCGGCTGCGCGGCGCCGACGAGCACCCCGCGGTGCTCTCCCGGCGGCTCACCTTCGACCGCACCCCGGACGGCTGGCTGCTCTCCGCCGACGAGCCGGACGGCAGCGCCGCCCTCTGGGACCTGGGCGAGGTCAAGGTCGCCTGGGGCAAGCGCTCCCTGGTGCTCGGCCTGGACTCCGCCGAGGAGCTCGCCGGCCTCGCCGCCGTCGCGGACCGGGCGGTGCCCGCCGTCTCCGAGCTGTGGGGCGAGGACTGGCCCGGCCGGCTGCTCGTCCTCACCCCCGCCACCGAGTCGCAGTTCGCGCGGATGCTCGACGTCACGGCCGGCTCCTACCAGGGCATCGCCGCGGTCACCGTCGCCGCCGGCGGCGAACCCGCCGCGACCCCGGCCGACCGGATCATGGTCAACCCGGAGGCCTTCCGGGGCCTCAGCGACCTCGGCCGGCAGGTGGTGGTCACCCACGAGGCCACCCACGTCGCCACCCGCGCCGCCACCCGCAGCTGGACCCCGCTCTGGCTGTCCGAGGGCGTCGCCGACTACACCGGCTACCGCGGGGCCGGGCGCACCGCCCGCCAGATCGCCCCCGAGCTCGCCCGCGACATCGCCGCGGGCCGGGTGCCGACCGCGCTGCCCACCGACGCCGACTTCGCGGCCGGCTCGCCCGGCATCGCCCAGGCCTACGAGCAGGCCTGGCTCGCCTGCGAGATGATCGCGCGCGGCTTCGGCCCGCAGCGCCTCGTGGCGCTGTACCGCGCGGTCGGCTCGATGGGCGACCCGGCCCGGCTGGAGAGCGTCCTCAGGGCCGAGCTCGGCCTGGACCTGCCCGGCTTCACCAAGGCGTGGGTCGCCGAGCTGGTGCGTCAGCTGCGCCGCTGAGCCGCCGCGAGGCCGGCGGCGAGCCCCTCGGCGTCGATCAGACCGCTGTGCGTGCCGGCCGTGGTGCAGGCGTACGCGCCTGCGACCGATCCCGCCAGCATGCACGCGGCGGGCGACCGGCCGGCCAGCCAGCCGGAGAGGAACCCGCTGACGAAGGCGTCGCCCGCGCCGTTGCTGTCCACCACCGGGCGGCCCGGGTCGACCGCCGGCACGTGCCGGACGCCGTCGGAGCCGCGCTCCAGCAGGTAGCTGCCGGCGGCCCCCGCCGTCGCGACCACCAGCCGTGCCCGGCCCTCGGCCAGCACCGCGCGCATCACCTCCTCGTGCCGCCCGGGGCAGCCCGCGGCCGACAGGAAGACCAGGTCGGAGCGGAGCGCGTAGTGCCAGTGGTGCTCGTTCGCCCCGTCCCAGGCGTGCAGGTCGGTGGAGCTGGTGGCGCCGAGCCGCTCGATGTCCGGGTGCATGTCCCGGTTGATGTTGGTGATCGACAGGTGGACGTGCCGGGCCCGCTCCAGGAACGGCAGGTAGAAGGCGGGCGGCAGCCGCAGGTCGGCCGGGTGCCGGCCGTCGTAGAACGAGAAGCGCAGGCCGTCCGCGTCCACCAGGTTCACCCCGCGCGGGGTGCCCGCGGGGGAGACCAGGTGGTGGAAGTCCAGGCCTGCGCGGTGGAAGGCGGCCCGCACCAGCTCGCCCTGCGGGTCGTCGCCGAGGAAGTCGAGGAAGGAGGTGCGCAGACCCAGCCGGTGGCAGCCGAGTGCGACGCCGCTGCCGGTGTGGCCGGCGTAGTCGTGCACCGGCGGCACCCCGAGCGAGTCGGCGGCGGGGATCTCCAGCCGGTCCACCCGGACGATGGTGTCCACGCCCGCACCGCCCACCACCAGGACGTCGAGATCGGGGTTCTCGGGCATGCGGCTCCTCCGGCAGGCGGCATCGGCTGACAGCGCACGATGCTGCCAGCCGCCCGGCCGGGGCTGCAAGGCTTTGCAGAAACTTTCAGGCGCCTGGTCCGGCCGGAGGGCTCAGGACGTCGGCGCCGGCCGGCCCAGCGGGCGGTCGAGGTCGTCCAGCAGTGCCTGCTCGTAGGCGATCCCCGGGCGCACCGGATACCCCTGGACCGGCGGCTCCGGTGGCAGCACCAGCGTGGCCTGCGCGTCCGGCCCGCGGGTCGAACGCCACAACCGGCGGCAGGACACCACGGTGGCCGCCAGCAGCAGCAGATTGCGGGCCGTGAGCACCGCCACGCCCCACGGCTCGCTGCGCTGCACCGCGCCGAACAGGATCGGGAACTCGACCGTGGTCAGCACCGTCGCGATCAGGATCAGCACCGCCACCGGCTTCTGCCGGGTGCCGCGCACCGTCAGGCAGACCGCGGCCAGACCCACCAGCCACACCAGGTACTGCGGGCTGATCACCCGGCTGGTCACCGTGAACACCAGCAGCGCGGCCAGCGCCGCGTCGTACGCCGTCGACGGCTGCCAGCGCACCGCCCGCAGCCGCCACACCAGCAGCCAGCCGAAGCCCACCAGGGTGCCCGCCACGCACACCTTGGAGACCACCGGCACCCACGGGCCGAGCATCTCCAGCGAGCCGTAGTTCATCGTCACCTGGCCGTCCCAGGCGCCGAACAGCTTGGCGAAGTGCAGGGGCAGCGCGCCCAGCGACTCCACCTCGATGCCGCGCTCCTTCTGGAACGTGAGGAACTCGAAGGCGCCGTTCATCCCCGCCGTCAGGAGGAAGCCCAGGGCCGCCGCGGTCGCCGCCGCCGCCGTCCACGCCCGGCGGGTGCGCCGCCCGCGGGGGGTGCCCGCCAGCGCCAGCATCGGCCACACCTTGACCAGCCCGCCGAGGCCCAGCAGCACGCCGCCGAGCGCCGGCCGGCGCAGCACCAGCAGCAGACCGCCCACCGCGATCGCGGTGACGATGATGTCGTACCGGCAGTACACCGTCGGCCCGAGGAGCGGCACGCCCGCCACCCACATCCAGGCGCCGGTGAAGCTGCGGCCCCGCCGGGTGCCGACCCGCATCAGCGCACCCACGGTCAGTGCGTCGAACACCCCGCACAGCACGAAGAAGGAGACCAGGTACGACCAGGGCAGCACGCCCGGCAGCAGGATCACCAGCGCCGCACCCGGGGGGTACTGCCAGGTCACGTCGTCCAGCGGGAAGGTGCCGGTCTGCAGCACCTCGTACCAGCCGTGGTAGATCACCGAGATGTCGGAGCTCACGTCCGTGCCCGAGATCCGCAGCACACCGACGGCCATCAGCACGATCAGCACCCGGGTGACCACCCAGGACACCCCGAGCGCCCACAGCGCGCCGCCGGCCGGCGCCGGGGGCGGCGAGCCGGTCAGGGCGAGGCGCTCGGTGCTGCTGGTGCTGCCGGTGCGCCCGGTCGGGGCCAACTCCACTGCGCTCCCTCGTTCGACTCGCTGACGCCGGTCGCGGTGCGCCCGCGCACGGGGCCCCAGGACATAGGACCGGCCCGGACCGGAAACGGTTGCGGTGTGATCCTTCGTTCCCGGCGGGCCATGGTGTTGACCTATGGTACGGATCACCGACCTCTGCACGATGCAACCCCCGACCGAGCGAGCCGTGGCATGCACAAGACCCTCATCGTCACCAACGACTTCCCGCCCAGGCCGGGCGGGATCCAGGCGTTCGTGCACAACATGGCCGTCCGCCAGCCCGCCGGCTCCATCGTGGTGTACGCCTCCGCCTGGCGCGACGGCACCGAGGTGGCCCGCTTCGACGCCGAGCAGCCCTTCCCGGTGATCCGCGACCGGACGAAGATGATGGTGCCCACCCCGCGGGTCACCCGGCGGGCCGCCGAGATCCTCCGCGCCGAGGGCTGCAGCTCGGTCTGGTTCGGCGCCGCGGCCCCGCTCGGCCTGATGGCCCCCGCCCTGCGGCAGGCCGGTGCCGAGCGGCTGCTGGGCATGACCCACGGCCACGAGGCCGCCTGGGCCCAGCTGCCCGGTTCGCGCCGACTGCTGCGGCGGATCGGCGCCGGCACCGACACCCTCACCTACCTCGGCGAGTACACCCGCAGCCGGATCGCCGCGGCGGTCGGTCCCGAGGCCGCCCGGCGCATGGTGCAGCTGCCGCCCGGCGTCGACGAGAAGACCTTCCGGCCCGACTCCGGCGGCGACGAGATCCGTGCGCGGCTCGGACTCGCCGACCGGCCCGTCGTCGTCTGCGTCTCCCGCCTCGTCAGGCGCAAGGGGCAGGACACCCTCATCGAGGCCATGCCGCAGATCCTCGCCGCGGTGCCGGACACCGTGCTGCTGATCGTCGGCGACGGCCCCTACCGGGGCGACCTGGAGAAGCTCGCCGAGGCCCGCGGTGTGGCCGGCTCCGTCTGCTTCACCGGGGCCGTGCCCTGGGAGGAACTGCCCGCCCACTACGGGGCCGGCGACGTCTTCGCCATGCCCTGCCGCACCCGGCGGGGCGGCCTCGACGTGGAGGGCCTCGGCATCGTCTACCTGGAGGCCTCCGCGACCGGCCTGCCCGTGGTCGCCGGGGACTCCGGCGGAGCGCCGGACGCCGTCCTGGAGGGCGAGACCGGGTACGTCGTGCCGGGGCGGTCGGCGGAGGCGACGGCGGAGCGGATCGTGCGGCTGCTGCACGACGAGCAGCTTCGGCGGACGATGGGCGAGGCCGGACGCCGCTGGGTGGAGCGCTCCTGGCGCTGGGACCTGCTGGCCCAGCGCCTCACGGGGCTGCTGGCGTAGGGGGTTCACCCGGACGAAGGGGCGCGGGCAACCGCGCATCGGGAGGCTGCGGTCGGCCTCTTCCGAATCGCGCAGTTCCCCGCGCCCCTGTCGGTGGCCTGCCGTCAGCGCTGGTAGATCGCCTCGACGTCGGCGGCGAAGTCCTTGAGGACGACGTTGCGCTTCAGCTTGAGGGACGGGGTGAGGTGGCCGCTCTCCTCGGTGAAGGCGGTGTCGAGGAGGCGGAACTTCTTCACGGCCTCGGCGTGCGAGACGGCCTGGTTGCCGTCGTCGACGGCGGCCTGGACGGCGGCCAGCAGGTCGGGGTCGGCGGCGAGGTCGCTCAGGGTGGCCTCGGCGGGCTTGCCGTTGAGTGCCTTCCAGTTCCCGAAGAAGTCCGGGTCGACGGTGATCAGACAGCCGATGAACGGCCTGCGGTCGCCGACCACCATGACCTCGCCGATCAGGGCGTGCGCCCGGATCCGGTCCTCGATCACCGCGGGGGCGACGTTCTTGCCGCCCGCCGTGACGATGATCTCCTTCTTGCGGCCGGTGATGGTCAGGTAGCCCTCGGCGTCCAGCGAACCGATGTCGCCGGTGGCGAACCAGCCGTCCTGCAGGGCGTCGGCGGTGGCCTGCGGGTTGTTCCAGTAGCCGGTGAAGATCTGCGGGCCCTTGAGGAGCACCTCGCCGTCCTCGGCGATCTTCACCGCGGAGCCCGGCAGCGGCTGCCCGACGGTGCCGATCTTCGGCTTGTCGTGCGGGTTGAAGGCGGTGGCGGCGCAGGTCTCGGTGAGGCCGTAGCCCTCCAGGACGGTGAAGCCGATGCCGCGGTAGAAGTGGCCGAGCCGCTCGCCGAGCGGGGCGCCGCCGGAGATGGCGTGGGTGGCCCGCCCGCCGAGCGCGGCCCGCAGCTTGGAGTACACGAGCTTGTCGAAGACGAAGTGCTTGACTCTCAGGCCCAGCCCGGCGCCGCCGGCGTCGAGGGCGCGGCTGTAGGCGATGGCGGTGTCGGCGGCCTTGTCGAAGATCTTGCCCTTGCCGTCGGCCTGGGCCTTGGCGCGGGCGGTGTTGAAGACCTTCTCGAAGACGCGCGGCACGCCCAGGATCAGGGTCGGCCGGAAGGAGCCGAGCTCGGCCGTGACGTCCTTGATGTCGGAGACGTGGCCGAGCTTGATCGGGGCGATCGCGGCGGCGATCTCGGCGATCCGGCCGAGCACGTGGGCCAGCGGCAGGAAGAGCAGGACGGAGCTCTCGCCGGTGCGGAAGAGCGGCTCCAGGCGGGCGGTGACGTTGCCCAGCTCGGCCAGGAAGTTGCCGTGGGTCAGCTGGCAGCCCTTGGGGTGGCCGGTGGTGCCCGAGGTGTAGACGATGGTGGCGATGGTGTCGGCGTTCGGGACGGCCCGGCGCTCGGCGACCGTCGCGTCGGCGACCTCGCCGCCGGCCGTGGTGAGGGCGGCGACGCCGCCGTCCTCGATCTGCCAGGCGTGCCGCAGCTGCGGGAGCCGGTCGCGGACCTCCGCGAGGACGGCCGCGTGGCCCGCGGTCTCGGTGACGACGGCGACCGCACCGGAGTCACCCAGGATCCACTGCACCTGCTCGGCGGAGGAGGACTCGTACACCGGCACGGTGATGGCGCCCGCGCACCAGATCGCGAAGTCGAGCAGCGTCCACTCGTAGCGGGTGCGGGACATCACCGCGACCCGGTCGCCCGGCTCGATGCCGGAGGCGATCAGACCTTTGGCCACCGCGTGGACCTCGGCGAGGAACTGTGCCGCCGTGAGGTCCTGCCACTGCCCGGCCACCTTCCGGCTGATCACGGCCACGCCGGGGTACTGCTCGGCGTTCTGGTGGATCAGGTCGGAGAGGTTTCCGCCGCTCGGAACCTGGTAGCGGGCCGGAAGGCTGAACTCGAGCAAGACTGCTCCTCGTCTGCGACGCTGCGGGACGGCAGGACGTTACTGCTCGGTAGCCGGGTTCGACCAGAGCTGTCGGCTCCGTTGTTCGAAGAGTCACACCGCGCAGAACCGGTGGGTTGGTTTCGACTCGCACCTTACGGCAGCCGTCACACGACCCGCCGGTAGCCCCCGGACCCCGCGACCACCGGCCCCAGCCCCCCGTACCCGGGCCCCTGGAGCCCGCGCGGGAGCCCGTCCGACCGCCCCCGCGAGCCCGCTGGGAGCCCGTTGCGAGCCCGTTGCGAGTCCGCTGGGACCCCCGACGGTCAGGGCGGCGCCCGGCGCGCACCCGCGGGCGCGGTAGCCTGCCCTGGGCGCACATCTGAACAGACGCGGAGGGCCGTGATGGCGGAGCACACCAGGTCGAGCATCATCATCGACGCGACCCCGGCCGAGGTCATGGCCGCGATCGCCGACTTCGCCGCCTACCCGGAGTGGACGGGCGAGGTCAAGGAGATCGAGGTGCTCAGCACCGCCGCGGACGGCCGCGGCTCCGAGGTGCGCCTGGTGCTCGACGCCGGCGCCATCCGCGACGAGCACGTCCTCGCCTACACCTGGGACGGCGACCGCGAGGTCCGCTGGACCCTGGTGAAGAGCCAGATGCTGCGCGCCCTCGACGGCTCCTACAGCCTCGCCGCGGTCAAGGACGGCGGCACCGAGGTCACCTACCAGCTCGCCGTCGACGTCAAGATCCCGATGCTCGGCATGATCAAGCGCAAGGCGGAGAAGGTCATCATCGACCGGGCCCTGGCCGGCCTGAAGAAGCGCGTCGAGGGCTGACCCCGGGTGTCGCCCCGTACCGTCCTCGTCACCGGCGAGGGCTCGGCCGTCGTCGCCGCCGCCACCGCCCTGCACAGCGCCCGCACGGGCCGGCGCACCCTCCTGCTGGCCGCCGACGACCCGCACCGCGCCGTCGACGACCTGCTGGACACCCGCCTACCCGAGCAGCCGACCCCGTACGCGGACCGGCTCTCGGTCGCCCGGATCGACGAGCAGGCCGCCCTGCGCAGCGCCCTCGACGGCTTCGGCGCCCGGCTCGCCCCCGCCCTCGACCTGATCGGCGCCGACCCGCTCGACCCCGAGGAGCTCACCCCGCTGCCCGGCACCCGGCAGCTCGCGCTGCTGCACGCCCTGCGCACCGCCGACGCCGAGACCGTGGTGGTCGCCGGCCCGCCGCCGGCCGAGCTGCTCGCCACCCTGGCCCTGCCCGAGCAGCTCGACCGCTACCTCGACCGCCTGCTGCCCGAACAGCGCCAGGCCGCCCGCGCCCTGCGCCCGCTGCTGGCCGCCCTCGCCGGGGTGCCGATGCCCGCCGACTGGCTGTTCGAAGCCCGGGCCGCCGCCTCCGCCGCCCTCGCCGGGGCGCGCGCCGTGATCGAGGCCCCCGGCACCTCCGTCCGCCTGGTCGTGGACGCCGACACCCACGGCACCAGGCAGCTGCGCCGGATCCGCTCCGCGCTCGCCCTGTACGGCCGCCGCCTCGATTCCGTCGTCGCCCACCGGGTGCTGCCGCCCGCGGCCGCGGACTCCGCCGACCCCTGGCTGGCCGGTCGCGCCGCCCGCCAGCGCGAGCGCCTCGCCGAGCTGGCGGCCGGCTTCGACGGGGTCCCGCTGCTCACCGCCGGGTGGCCCGAGGTCGCCCTGGAGGAGATCGCGGCCCAGCTGTACGCGGACGGCGAGCCCGCGCCCGGCGAGGCCCCCGCGCCCTGGGTGGAGGACCGGCTGACCGCCGACGGCCTGCTGGTCTGGCACCTGGCGCTGCCCGGCGCCGACCGGGCCGGCCTGGAGCTGGTGCGCCGCGGCGACGAGCTGGTCGTCGGCACCGGCGGCCACCGCCGGCTGCTGCCGCTGCCCGCCGCGCTGCGGCGCTGCACGGTGAGCGGGGCCGGGCTGCACGACGGCGTCCTGTCGGTGCGCTTCGCACCGGACCCGGCGCTCTGGCCGGCGCGCGGCTGACGCACCGCCGACCGCTCCCGGCGATTCGCGCCGAAGGGGGCGTGCGCTCGGGGCGTGCGCGCCCGGGGTGCGTCCGGTGCGCCGGGCGGCCCTCGATGCGCCGTCCGGTAGCGTCTGGGACCCGGCCGGTCCCGGCCGGAGGGCTCGGCGGCGCACCGAGGACGGACAGAGGAGGACGCCGGATGGCGGAGGAGAAGGCGGACGGCACGGGCGGGCAGGGCCTCGGCGCGGAGTTCGGACCGCTGGTCGACGAGGTCCGGAAGTTCGCCCTCGCCCTCGGCGGCAAGGCCCAGCAGTACACCGTCCGGCTGCGCGAGGAGAACCCGGAGGTGTACGGACATCTCGCCGCCGCGGGCGGTGAACTGGTCGCCGCGTACCGCGCAGCCGTCTCAGGTCATGAACGGCGCTGGGCCGGTGCCGGACACGCCGAGGCCGAGCACATCGACCTCGACAAGGCCACCGACAACTAGTGAACCCGCAGGTCAGAGGACGTGACTCTGGCGCCCGCAGGCATCACTCAAAGGCGCGAAGTCTACGACTTCTGAACACATTGAGGCAGGCGATCCGGAAAATGTCTTCGGTTAATGTAGGCCTCGGTGTGTACGGGAGCACCGCTCAGCGGGTAGCGTTCCGCTCAGCGGGAACGAGTGAATAGCTGAGGGACACATGGCTCTGACCATCGGCGTCGACGTCGGCGGGACGAAGATCGCGGCCGGCGTGGTCGACGAGACCGGCGACATCCTTGCGCGTACCCGGGTACCCACCCCGGCCGACCCCCAGTGGGCGGTCGACGCGATCGCGCAGGCCGTGCGCGAACTCAAGGAGGAGTACCCGGAGGTCGCGGCCGTCGGTGTCGGTGCCCCCGGCTTCGTGGACCGCGACCGCTCGACCGTGATCTTCGCTCCCAACATCGACTGGGAGAACGAGCCGCTCAAGCAGCGTGTCGAGGAGCTCACCGGCCTCGAGACCGTCGTCGAGAACGACGCCAACTGCGCCGCCTGGGCCGAGTTCCGCTTCGGCGCCGCGGCCGACCACGAGGACATGGTCCTCATCACCGTCGGCACCGGCATCGGCGGCGGCATCGTCCTCGACGGCCGGATGCACCGCGGCCGCTTCGGCGTCGCCGGCGAGATCGGCCACCTCAACATGGTTCCCGACGGCCTCGCCTGCGGCTGCGGCGGCAAGGGCTGCTGGGAGCAGTACGGTTCCGGCCGCGCGCTGCGCCGCTACGGCCGCGAGATGGCAGCGGCCGACCCGATCGCAGGCAAGCGCATGCTCGAACTCAACGACGGCGTCGCCGAGACCATCCGCGGCATCCACATCACCGAGGCCGCGGCCGAGGGCGACCCGCTCGCCCTGGAGTGCTACGCGGAGCTCGCCGACTGGCTCGGCCGCGGCATGGCCGACCTCGCCGCGCTGTTCGACCCGGGCGTCTTCGTCCTCGGCGGCGGCGTCTCCGACTCGGGCAGCCTGCTGCTCGACCCGGTCGCCGCGGCCTTCGAGAGGTACCTGACCGGCGGCGCGCACCGGCCGCGCGCCGAGGTCCTGCTCGCGACCATGGGGTCCGCCGCCGGCATCGCCGGCGCCGCCGACCTGGCGCGCGTCTGACGGATCGTCCGATCGCCTGCGGCGAGGCTGGGGCCGCGGCCCCGGCCTCGCCGTTAGCATGACCGGCATGCCCGCCGAGCAGCCGTCCGCCGCCCCCGGACCCGTGCCGCCGACCGAGTCGGCCGCCCTGCCCGGCTCCGGCGCCGAACCCGACGGCGCCCAGCGGATCCGCGTCCTCAGCTACAACATCCGGTCACTGCGGGACGACCGCGAGGCACTCGTCCGGGTGATCCGCGCCTGCGCGCCGGACGTGATCTGCCTCCAGGAGTCCCCGCGGTACTGGAAGCCGGAGAAGCAGGCCGCCTGGCTCGCCCACCGCACCGGCACCGTCATCCTCGCCGGCGGCGGCCGGATCGCCGCAGGGCCGCTGCTGCTCGGACGGCTGCGGGTCGACGTCCTCGCCGTCCGCGACCGGCTGCTGCCCAAGACCCGCGGCCTGCACGCCCGCGGCTTCGCCACCGCCCTGCTGCGGGTGGGCCGTTCGGCACCGTTCGCGGTGACCAGCTGCCACCTCTCCCTCGACCCGGCCGAACGACTCGGCCAGTTCGCCCTCCTCCCGGGCCAGTTCGATCCCGGCGAACACGGCATCATCGCCGGCGACTTCAACGAACACCCCGACGGCCCCGGCTGGCGCCGCCTGGCCGCCGACTACCAGGACGCCCACACCGTCGCCCCCTGGGGCGGCACCTTCACCTCCGTCCCGGACGACCCCCACCAGCGGATCGACGCGATCTTCGCGACCCCGGGCGTGGAGGTGCTGGCGTGCGGGGTGCCGCACGGGCTGCCGGGGGTGGCGGCGGGGGATCTGCTGGCGGCGACGGACCATCTGCCGGTGCTGGCGGTGCTGCGGATCCCCGCCGGGGGCTGAGACGGGCAGGGCCCGGGACGGCGTTCGGGCCGGGGTCAGTGGATCGAGGCGGCGACGATGACGCCGTTGCGGACGGTGTAGGTGCCGGCGTAGTGGCGGTGGGTGCCGTCCGTCTGCAGGGCGTCCAGCAGGACCGAGACGGTGTCGCCGTTGACGGCGGTGACGGTGAGGGCGTCTGCGGCGGTGCCGGCGAAGCCGGCGACGAACTGCTGGTAGCTCGGTGCCAGGTTGCGTCCGCCGAGGGCCCAGGCGCGGGCGTAGTCGCGGGCGTTGAGGGCGGCGTAGTACTGCTCGACGACCTGGCGGGGTGAGGCCGGGGTCGGCCGGGGGCTCGCCGTGGCGGTGACCGTTCGGGTCGCGGCGGACTGGGTCGGAGCCTGGGTCGGAGTCTGGGTCGGGGCCTGGGTCGGGTTCGCCGTGGTGGGCGGGACCGTCCACTGGCCGGTCTGGTCGGCGAAGCCGGAATTCAGGGTGAACTGGACCTTGGCGAGGCGGGAGGCGGCCGGGACCTCGAAGGCGATGTAGCCGAGTGCGCTGTCACCGGGGGCGATGTGCACCCCGGCGGGGAACGCCGGTCCGGCGGTGACCTCGGCGGCGATCGAGGAGTTGAAGCCCTGCCCCTGGTCGTCGATCACGGTGGCGCCGTTGGAGGGGGAGTCGGAGTACACGGCCGTGCCGGTGTTCCGGAGCCGGAACTGCACGGCGATCAGCCGCTCACCGGCCTCCGGCGTGGACAGGAAGTTCGCGGCGGCCGCCGGGTCGGCGACCGCGGTCACCGTCACGGCCATCCGGGCGCCCCGTTCGTTGCCGGCCAGTTCCAGGGTGTCCCCGACCTGTGCCGAGTGCGGCACCCCGGCAGACGTGGGCGAACCGCCCGAACCGGCCGAGGCCGAGCCCGAGCGGCTCGTGGGACTGCTCGTCGGGGCCGTCACCACCGAGTGACTGCTGCAGCCCGCGGCGGCCACCGCCGCGAGTAATGCCGCGCCCGCCAGGGTGCCGATCCGTGCCATGGCCGTCGCCTCCCGCCCTTTCCAGGCTACGGGCGGGCGACGGCCGCTGCTCGGGGGTCGGCGGTGGCCTCAGACGACGGCGCCGCCCATCGGGTCGTCCGGCTCGTCGTCGTCCCTGTCCTTCATCCGCGCGACGAGGGTGACGAAGCCGCCGAGGAAGGCGGTGATGCCGACCCAGGCGGGCCAGCCCGCGACCTCGTGCCAGACGACGGTGTCGACGAGCAGCAGGGCCGGGCCGCCGAGCACGGCGATCCAGGCGAACTTGGCGGTGGTGTCGGCCCTGGGCAGCGGCGGCGGCTCCGGCGGGACGAAGTGGCCCTCGTCCGGGTCCTCCCGGAGCTCGAAGTCGCGCGGGCCGGAGACGGGCCCGGCCACCTGCTCGGGGGTGGTCGGCCGCGGCCGCGGTCGCGGCTGGGGCGCGAAGTCGTCGAGGGAGTCCGCGGACGCGGTCTCCTTGGCACGGAGGTTCTCGATCTCCGGCCATTGCGGGTCGGTCAGGTCGACGGGGTCGTCGAACTGCGCGACCAGGGCTGCGAAGATCGCGTCCTGTTCGGCCTGGCTGCCGGCCGCCGGCCGTCGGGCGGGTGTCTCGGAGCCGGTGGTCCTCTCCTGGTCCTGGCCGGGCTTCGCGGCGCCGTCCTCGGGCAGCTCCTCGTCGCCGCCCGCCTTGCTGGTCTCGTTCACTACCGGCCCTTCAGCCCAGGTGGTGCTCGGCATCGGTCGTCGCATCGGTCTTCGCCGCCGGCGCCAGCCGCCGGACGAATCCGAGGCTCTCCTCGAAGATCATTCCGGCGTCGTGGTCCAGCGTGGCGACGTGGAAGCTGCGTTCGCACAGTTTCTCCGTCACGTCCGTCGAGGATATCCGGGCGAGCACCAGTTCCGAGTTGGCCGGGGAGACGACGTGGTCCTGCGGACTGCGCAGCAGCAGCACCGGCTGCCGGACGGCGGGCAGTTCGGCCTGGACGGTCCGCCAGAGGCGGGAGAGCGACCAGGCGGCGTGCAGCGGGGTGCGGTCGTAGCCGCACTCGGAGACGCCCTCCAGGGCGATGTCGTCGGCGATGCCGGGCAGGCTGGGCACGAGGTGCCGCAGGGCGGGCAGCAGGACGGTGGCCGGGTTGTCCGAGCGGACCGACGGGTTCACCAGGACGAGGCCGGATATCGCCTCGCCGTGCTGCGCGGCGAGGCGCAGCGCGAGGGCGCCGCCCATCGACAGCGCGCAGACGAAGACCTGCTCGCAGCGGTCGAGCAGGGCCCGCAGTTCGCGGTCGACCTCGGCGTACCAGTCCTCCCAGCGGGTCTGCTGCATGTCCTGCCAGCGGGTGCCGTGGCCGGGCAGCAGCGGCAGGGCGACGGTGAGCCCGGCGGCGGCGAGGTGGTCGGCCCAGGGCCGCATGGACCTCGGCGAGCCGGTGAAACCGTGGACGAGGAGCACGCCGACCGGCCCGCCCTCGTGGTGAAACGGTTCTGCGCCGGGCAGCAACGGCATCCTCGATGCTCCTTCGCTCGGAGGGCTGGTCTGAGGGCTGGTCGGAGTGCTGTTCGTCGTGTTGGTCGGAGTGCTGTCCGGGGTACTGGAGAGAGGGGTCGGCTACCCGCCGGTACCCGGAGCCGCATCGTCCCACGCGCGCGGCGGCCCGTACAGGGCCGCACCCGCCGTATCACGGGCCTGCCGGTGCACACGGGCGCGGCCCTGGGCATTAGGATCGACCGGTCCGCACAACAGGAGGCCCGGGTTGTTCTACCGACTGATGAAGATGATCGTCTCGCCGTTGTTGCGGATCTTCTTCCGGCCGTGGATCGAGGGTGAGGAGAACATCCCCGACGAGGGCCCCGCGATCATCGCGAGCAACCACCTGTCCTTCTCGGACTCCTTCTTCTTCCCCGCGCTGATCAAGCGCCGGATCACCTTCATCGCCAAGGCCGAGTACTTCAACACCCCCGGCCTCAAGGGCAAGCTGACCGCCGCCTTCTTCAAGGGCGTCGGCCAGCTGCCGGTCGACCGCTCCGGCGCGCGCGGCGCGGGCGAGGCGGCGATCCGCAGCGCCGTCGCCGTCCTGGAGCGCGGCGAGCTGTTCGGCGTCTACCCGGAGGGCACCCGCTCGCCCGACGGCAAGCTCTACCGCGGCAAGGTCGGCGGCCTCGCCCGCGTCGCGTTGCAGACCGGGGCCCCGGTCATCCCGGTCGCCATGATCGACACCGAGAAGGTGCAGCCGCCCGGCCAGGTCGTCCCCAGCTTCGGCATCCGCCCCGGCATCCGGATCGGCCGCCCGCTGGACTTCTCCCGCTACCACGGCATGGAGAACGACCGCTTCATCCTCCGCTCGGTCACCGACGAGGTGATGTACGAGATCATGCGGCTCTCCGGCCAGGAGTACGTGGACATCTACGCCACCGCCGCCAAGCGTCAGATCTCCGAGGACAAGAAGCGCGCCGACGCCGAGCGCCGGGCCGCCCAGAAGGCGGAGAAGGCCGCCGAGAAGGAAGCCGAGAAGGCCGCCAAGGAGGAAGCCGAGAAGGCCGCCAAGGAGGAAGCCGAGAAGGCCGCCAAGGAGGAGGCCGCCCGGCTGGAGCAGGAGCAGGCGCAGCAGGACCGGCAGGACAAGTCCGAGTAGTACGCGCGGGGGCGGGGAACACAGATGGCGGAGGACCACAGAGCCGGGCTCGCGACGCGCCCGGCCGGTACCGTCGCGGCCGCACCGCCGTGGTCGAGCGCGCTGACCGCCGGCGGGATGTCCGTCGAGATGCCGCTCTGGCGCGCGATCGGCTACTTCCGGGTGCTCGCCCTGGGGTACGCGATCCTCCGCTACTTCAACTCCTTCGAGGACTTCCGCCACCCGGTCTCCGGCTGGATCTACCTCGGCGCGCTCACCCTGTGGACGCTCGCCAGCACCCGGGCCTTCGCTGGCCCGCAGCGGTGCACCTGGTACGTGCTCGGCACCGACCTCGCGTTCAGCGTCACCGGCATCGTGATGAGCGGGATCATCGACGAGCCGGAGCGCATCTACGGCGGCGCCCCCACCCTGCCCACCATCTGGGCCGCCGGTACCGTGCTCGGCTTCGCCGGCAAGGGCGGCTGGAAGCCCGCCGCCTTCGCCGCCACCGTGATCGGCCTCGCCAACATCCTCGGCCACGGCGGCATCACCCCGGACAACATCCACAACATCGTGCTGCTGATGGTGGCCGGCTGCGCGATCGGCTACGTCATCGAACTCGCCCGTGCCAGCGAGGCGGTGCTCACCCGGGCGCTCCAGGTGGAGGCCGCGACCCGCGAGCGCGAGCGGCTCTCCCGGGACATCCACGACGGCGTCCTCCAGGTGCTCGCCCTCGTCCAGCGCCGCGAGGGCGACCTCGGCGACCTCGGCCGGCTGGCCGGCGAGCAGGAACGCGCCCTGCGGGCACTGATGTCCGCCGGGCCGCTGCCCGCCCAGGCCGCCGGCGGGCCCGCCCCCGCCGAGCAGGACGTCCGCCTGCTGATCGCCGGCCACGCCGACGAGCGGATCACCGTCTCCGCCCCGGGCACCCCCGTCCCGCTGCCCGCGCACGCCGCCGCCGAACTCGCCGCCGCGGTGGCCGCCGCCCTGGACAACGTCCGCCGCCACGCGGGGGAGGGCGCCCGGGCCTGGGTCCTCGTCGAGGACGAACCGGACGCCGTCACCGTCTCCGTCCGCGACGACGGCGCCGGCTTCGCCGCCGGGCGCCTCGGCGAGGCGGAGCAGGCCGGACGCCTCGGTGTCTCGCAGTCCATCCGCGGCCGGCTGCGCGACCTCGGCGGCACGGCCGAGCTGTACTCGGTGCCCGGCGAGGGCACCGAGGTCGAGATGCGGGTGCCGAGGAAGGGACAGTAGGGACAGTGATGTCGGATCAGGTGCGGGTCATGGTCGTGGACGACCACCCGATGTGGCGGGACGCCGTCTCCCGGGACCTCGCCGACGCCGGGTTCGCCGTCGTCGCGACCGCCGGCGACGGCGAGGAGGCCGTGCGCCGCGCCCTGGCCACCACCCCGCAGGTGGTCGTCCTCGACCTCAACCTGCCCGCTCTGCCCGGCGTCGAGGTCTGCCGCCGGATCGTCACCCACGACCCGACCGCCCGGGTCCTGGTGCTCTCGGCCAGCGGCGAGCACGCCGACGTCCTGGAGGCGGTCAAGTCCGGCGCCACCGGCTACCTGGTGAAGTCCGCGGGCCGGGACGAACTCATCGACGCCGTCCGGCGCACCGCGCTCGGCGACCCGGTCTTCACCCCCGGCCTGGCCGGCCTGGTGCTCGGCGAGTTCCGCCGGCTGGCCACCGAGCCGGCCCCGGCGGCCGCGCCCGCCGCCCCGCAGCTGACCACGCGGGAGACCGAGGTGCTGCGTCTGGTCGCCAAGGGCCTGTCGTACCGGCAGATCGCCGAGCGCCTGGTGCTCTCGCACCGCACGGTGCAGAACCACGTCCAGAACACCCTCGGCAAGCTCCAGCTGCACAACCGGGTCGAGCTCGTCCGCTACGCCATCGAGCAGGGCCTGGACGACGAGCTGCAGTAGCGCCGGCGGGGCTCAGCAGTACTCGGTGACGCAGAGCAGGACGGTGCCGTCGGCCGAGGCGTACTCGTGCGCCTCGTGGCCGTCCGGGTCGTTCACGTAGAGCCGCCTCCTGACGGACTGCCAGAACGCCTGTCGCCGCTCCGGCGGGATCTCCTCCGGCTCGTGCAGCCAGTGCCCGGCCAGCAGGACATCGGCCTGCCCGACCAGCCGCCGGGCCGCGCGGGGGTCGAGCCTGTCGCGGACCAGCCGCCAGCGCCGCCCCCGTGCGTCGACGAACTCGGCCTGCCCGGGGAGTCCGTCGCGGTCACCCTCCTCGTGCTCGCCGGCCTGGTCCGGGCCCGGTGGCGCGGCGGCGAGGATCTCGGCGAAGGTCGCGGTCTGCGGGCGCTTGCGGGGCATGGCGGGCAGTCTGCCGTACGCCGCCCGGCCCGGCGGCGGTGTTCCGGGCCGGGCGGCGCACCGGGGGTCAGCCGGCGACGGGCGCAGCCGTGGGCAGCAGCCCGGCGACGATGTCCACGCCCTCGCGGGTCAGCACCGACTCGGGGTGGAACTGCAGGGCGGCGAAGCCCGGGCCGCGCAGCGCGTGCACGTCGCCGGTGAGCGGGTCGCGGGCCACCTCGACGCCCTCGGCGGCGAGCCGTTCGGCCGCGGCGTCGTCGCAGCGGGCCGTGAAGGTGTTGTAGAAGCCGACCGTGCGGCGGGTGCCGAACAGGTCGACGGTCTCCTGGGCGCCCTGGTACGGCACGGCCTTGCGGGCCAGCGGCAGGCCGAGTTCGGCGGAGAGCAGCTGGTGGCTGAGGCAGACGGCGAGCAGCGGCGCGGTGCGGGTGCCGGCCCGGACGGCGGCCAGCGCGTCGGCGACGACCGGGCGGAGCACGGCCATCTTGGGGTCGGCGGTGTCCGCCGGGTCGCCGGGGCCGGGGCCGAGGACCAGCGGGCCGGTGTGCGCGGCGACCCGTTCGCGCAGGCCGGGGGTGTCGTAGCGCAGCACGGTGACCCGGTGGCCGAGCGAGGTCAGCAGGTGGGCGAGCATCGAGGTGAAGGTGTCCTCGCCGTCCACCACCAGGGTGTCCAGGCCCTCGGCGGGCGCGGTCGGCTGCTGCATCCGCAGCCAGAACGGGGCCAGGTTGGCGCGCCGGGCGTCGAGCGCGGCCTGCACCCGGTGGTCGTCGGCGAGCCGCGGGCCGCCGCCGCGGGCGGACCGCTCGGGCGGGGCCGGGCGGGCGCCGATCGCGGTGAGCACGCCGGCGGCCTTGGCGTGCGTCTCGGCGACCTCCGAGTCGGGGTCGGAGTGCCGGACGAGGGTGGCGCCGACCCGGACGACGAGTTCGCCGGTGGCCGGGTCGATGTCGGCGGTGCGGATGCAGATCGGGGAGTCGAGCTGCTGGCCGCCGCTGGCGGAGCGGCCGATCAGGGCGAGGGCGCCGGAGTAGTAGCCGCGGCCGGTGGCCTCGTAGCGGCGGATGACGCGGGTGGCGTTCTGCACCGGGCTGCCGGTGACGGTCGCCGCGAACATGGTCTCCTTCAGCACCTCGCGGACGTCCAGCGAGGTCCGTCCGCGCAGCTCGTACTCGGTGTGCGCGAGGTGGGCCATCTCCTTGAGGCGGGGGCCGAGCACCTGGCCGCCGAGGTCGCCCACGGTGCACATCATCTTGAGTTCCTCGTCGACCACCATGGTGAGCTCCTCCAGCTCCTTGGGGTCGTGCAGGAAGTCCAGCAGCGAGTCGACGGCCGGCCCGCCGGCCGGGTGCCGGTAGGTGCCGGAGATCGGGTTCATCACGACCGTGCCGCCGGACTGCCGGACGTGCACCTCCGGCGAGGCGCCGACCAGGACCCTGTCCCCGGTGTGCACCAGGAAGGTCCAGTACGCGCCGCGCTCCTGCTCCAGCAGGCGGCGGAAGAGGGTGAGGGCGAGGGCGGTGTCGAAGCCCTCCAGCCGGCCGCGGAAGTCCCGGCGGACGACGAAGTTGGCGCCCTCGCCGCGGCCGATCTCGTCCTCGATCACCCGGCGGACGATCGCCGCGTACTCCTCGTCGGTGATGTCGAAGGCGCCGCCGTCGAGTGCGACCGGGCGCTGCGGCAGGGCGGGCAGCAGCTCGTCCAGGCGGAAGGCGTACTGCTCCTCGACGGCGAGCGCCTGCAGCGGGGTGCCGTCGTCGTGGGCGTCGAAGCCGCGTTCGCGGATCTGCCGGTAGGGGACGAGCGCGAGCAGGTCGTGCCGGGGGCCGCCGGCGGGCGCGCCGGAGGCCACGGGCAGCTCGGCGAGCGTCTCGTGGACGCCGACCGTGCCGATCAGGACCTCGACGGTGTCCGGGGCGAGCCGGGGCGCGCGGCGGTGCAGCAGGGCGAACGCGGGGGCGCCGGGCGCGGTGAGGCGGGCGATCAGGTCGGCGGGGCTGGTCACGGTGCGACGTTCCTTCCGGAGGCGGGCGGTGGGCCGGTCGCTCTTCGCGGGAGGGCCGCCTGCTCCTCGGAACACGCAGACGGCCGCCCCGAGGGGCGGCCGTCGTGTCGTCTTGTCAGGGACGCGCGAGCTGTGGGCCGCCCATCGGGCTGGCCCACCACCAGGAGAAGGTGTGCGGCGCGGTCATGGGTCGAGCGTAGCGGATGCCCCGGAGGTGTGAAGTCGCTCACCGAAATGTCCATCACCCGTCTCACCCATCGGGCGGCGGGCACAATTCGTTTGTCGCACCCCGTAGCCTTGCTTCGTGACCGTGACAACTGAGACAAACGGGGCTGCCTTCACCTGGCAGTCCCTGCCCGCGGCGCAGCAGCCCGAATGGCCGGACCACGAGGCACTGCGCAAGACCCTTGCGGACCTCGCCTCGTATCCGCCGCTCGTCTTCGCCGGCGAGTGCGACCAGCTGCGCGCCCGGCTCGGTGCCGTCGCGCGTGGAGAGGCCTTCCTGCTGCAGGGCGGTGACTGCGCCGAGGCCTTCGACGGCGTGTCCGCCGAGCAGATCCGCAACAAGCTGAAGACGCTGCTGCAGATGGCGGCCGTACTGACGTACGCCGCGTCCGTGCCGGTCGTCAAGGTCGGGCGGATCGCCGGCCAGTACTCCAAGCCGCGCTCGAAGTCGACCGAGACCCGGGACGGCGTCACCCTGCCGGTCTACCGCGGCGACTCGGTGAACGGCTTCGAGTTCACCCCCGAGTCCCGGATCCCGGACCCGGAGCGCCTGAAGCGGATGTACAACGCCTCCGCCGCGACGCTCAACCTGGTGCGTGCCTTCACCACTGGCGGTTACGCGGACCTGCGCCAGGTGCACGCCTGGAACCAGGACTTCGTGCGCAACTCGCCGTCCGGCCAGCGCTACGAGCAGCTCGCCCGCGAGATCGACAACGCGCTCGCCTTCATGAACGCCTGCGGGGTCGCCCCGGAGGAGTTCAGGACGGTGGAGTTCTACTCCTCGCACGAGGCGCTGATCCTGGACTACGAGACGGCGCTGACCCGCACCGACTCGCGCACCGGCGACCTGTACGACGTGTCCGGCCACATGGTCTGGATCGGCGAGCGGACCCGCCAGCTCGACCACGCGCACATCGAGTTCGCGTCGAAGATCCGCAACCCGATCGGTGTGAAGCTCGGCCCGACCACCACGGTCGACGAGGCGCTCACCCTGATCGACCGGCTCGACCCGGACCGCGAGCCGGGCCGGCTGACCTTCATCACCCGGATGGGTGCGGGCAAGATCCGTGAGCACCTGCCCGCGCTGGTCGAGAAGGTCACCGCCTCCGGCGCCCAGCCGGTGTGGATCTGCGACCCGATGCACGGCAACACCTTCGAGGCGTCCAGCGGCCACAAGACCCGCCGCTTCGACGACGTCCTCGACGAGGTCAAGGGCTTCTTCGAGGTGCACCGCGCGCTCGGCACCCACCCGGGCGGCATCCACGTCGAGCTGACCGGTGACGACGTCACCGAGTGCGTGGGCGGCGGCGACGAGGTCCTCGTCGACGACCTGCACCAGCGCTACGAGACGGCCTGCGACCCCCGGCTGAACCGCAGCCAGTCGCTCGACCTGGCCTTCCTGGTCGCGGAGATGTACCGCAGCCAGTGAGTCCGGCGGCCGTGATGATCGCAATGTGACAAAGGCCCCTCCGCTTTCCGGGTCATCCGGAGCGGAGGGGCTTCGCTTTGCCGGTACGCTGGGTAAGGTAAGGCTTAGCGAGGTAAGGCGAGCCTTGCCGATCAAGGAGCACCGAGCCCGGGAGAGCCGCCGATGTACGTGTGCATGTGCCATGCGGTCACCGAGGCCCAGGTCAAGAAGGAGATCGACGGCGGCGCCGTCACTCCGCGCCAGATAGCCAAGGGCTGCAAGGCCGGCACCGACTGCGGCTCCTGCGTCCGCCGGATCCAGGCGCTGCTCGGGGAGCACGGTGCCCGCCCGTGCCCGACGGCCAGGCTGGCCGCCAGGTTGGGGCTGGCCGAACCCGCGGCTGAGACCGCGCCCGAGCGCGGTCTCGAAGCCGCCTAGTCCGTACCGATCAGCTCTCCGGCTGCTCGACGAGCTGCGCCAGGTAGAGCGGCTCGCCGAGCTTCTCCAGCAGTTCGAGCTGGGTGTCCAGGTAGTCGATGTGGTGTTCCTCGTCGGCGAGGATGGACTCGAAGATGTTGGCCGAGGTGACGTCGTTCTTGGCCCGCATGACGACGATGCCGCGGCGCAGCCGGTCGATCGCCTCGACCTCGACCTGCCGGTCGGCCTCGAACATCTCCTTGACCGTCTGGCCGATCCGGACGTGGAACAGTCGCTGGTAGTTGGGCAGGCCGTCCAGGAAGAGGATCCGGTCGGTGAGCGTCTCCGCGTGCTTCATCTCGTCGAAGGACTCGTGCCGGGTGTAGGCGGCGAGCTTCGTCCAGCCGAAGTTCTCCTGCATCTTGGCGTGCAGGAAGTACTGGTTGATGGCGGTGAGCTCGGCGGTGAGCTGCTCGTTGAGGAACTCGATGACCTCGGGGTCGCCCTGCATGACGTGCCTTCCTGATTGCCGTCCGTCGTTTGTCCGCATCGTGGCACTGGACGCCGTCCGTTTCCAGTAAGTTCACACTTACCCGGATCTATGGCTATTGTCCGATTTGCCGATGTGCGAGTTCGGTGGAGGGGGCGTGCGCGAGGGGCGCGCAACGCGCATCGCCCGCCGTCTGCGACCATGGAGACATGGGTCAGCACCAACCGGAACCACCGCAGCCGTCCGACCCGCGACTGCCTCCCGGCCAGCGCGTGCAGCGCGGCTGGCCGGTGCTGCACTACGGACCGGTACCCCGCTTCAAGCCGCAGAGCTGGGACTTCCAGGTGTTCGGGGCGACCGCCTCGGCCGAGAAGCACAGCTGGGACTTCGAGGCGTTCCACGCCCTGCCGCGGGTGACCGTCCGCGGCGACCTGCACTGCGTCACCAGGTTCTCCATGCTCGGCAACGAGTGGGGCGGCGTCGCCGCCAAGACCGTCCTCGACCTGGTGCCGCCGGCCCCCGGCGTCACCCACGTGATGGTCTGGGCCGAGTACGGCTACAGCGCCAACCTGCGGCTCGCCGACTTCACCGACCCGCAGACCGTCTTCGCCACCCACCGCAACGGCGAGCCGCTCACCGTCGAGCACGGCTTCCCCGTCCGCCTGGTGGTGCCGCACCTGTACGCCTGGAAGGGCCCCAAGTGGGTGCGCGCGGTCGAGTACATGCGGGCCGACCGCCGCGGCTTCTGGGAGGAGCGCGGCTACCACAACCTCGCCGACCCGTGGGCCGAGCAGCGCTACTCCTACCAGGAGAACCCCGGCGACGGCCCGCTCGGCTAGGCCCCGCCGGAACGGCAGGCCCCGCTAGAACAGCCCGAAGTTGATCACCACGGTGCTGCCCTGCGGGCGCGGGGTGCCCGCCTTCGGGGTCTGGCCGGACACCTTGCCGGTGCCGAAGAGGTTCAGGCCGGTGCTCTGCACGGTGAACCCGGCGTCCGTGAGCGCCTTCGTGGCGTCGTCCTTGCTCAGGCCGACCACGTCGGGCACCGGCTGCATGCCCTTGCTGACCACCAGCGAGACCGGCGTGTTCGGGCTGACCGAGGTGCCGGCGTCCGGCTCGACGCTGATCACCGACCCCTTGGGCACGGTGTCGTCGAACTCCTCGCTGGTCGTCCCCGGGGTCAGCCGGGCGTCGGTCAGGGCCTTGCGCGCCTCGTCCACCGGCAGCCCCTCCACGGACGGCACCGGCACCCGGTCCGGGCCCTTGGAGAGCACCACCTTCACCGGGTCGCTCTTGCGGGCGCGCGCCCCCACCCCGGGATCGGTGGACAGCACCTGCCCGGCCTTGACGGTCTCGCTGAACTGCTGGCTGAACGCGCCGCGCAGCCCCGCCTTGTCCAGCGTCGTCACCGCCTGCGCCTCGGTCTGCCCGAGCACGCTCGGCACCGTCGCGTACAGCCCGTCGGAGAGCAGGTACGTCGCGCCGCCGACCAGCACCAGCAGCACCGCGACGACCGCGCCCCAGATCAGCGGGGCACGGGAGCGCGGCGGCCGCGGCGGGCGCCCCGGCCGGGTCGGCGCCGTCTCGTCGTACGGCCGCGGCTGGGTCAGCAGCTCGGCGGGCACGTCCAGCACGCTGGTGCGCTCCACCGGGCGGTCCACCACCGCGGTGACCTCGCCGGTCGGGTACTGCGGGGTCGGCCGGGTCGAGGCCGGCGGCTCCGCGTCCAGCTGCGCCGGGGTGAGGGTGCGGCGGGCCCGCTGCAGCGCGGCCAGCAGCTCCACCGCGTCCCACGGGCGGGCCTCCGGGTCGCGGGCGGTCGCCGCGGCCACTATGGCGTCCAGTTGGCGGCCCACCCCCGGCGCGGACGCCGAGGGCGGCGGGACGTCCTCGTTCAGGTGCCGGTAGATCACCTGCATGGCGTTCTCGCCGGTGTGCGGCTTGGCGCCGGTGAGCATCTCGTACAGCAGGATGCCGGCCGCGTACACGTCGACCCGCTGGTCGGTCGGGCCGTCCTGGCGGATCTGCTCCGGGGCCAGGTACGACACCGTGCCGAGCACCGTGCCGGTCGAGGTGGTGCTGGTGACCGCCTCGCCCGCGCCCTCCGTGCCGGTCAGCAGCCGGACCAGGCCGAAGTCGGCGACCTTGACCATGCCGTTGTCGGTGATCAGCACGTTCTCCGGCTTGACGTCCCGGTGCACCAGGCCGGCCCGGTGCGCGGCGCCGAGCGCCGCCAGCACCGGCTCCAGGATGTCCAGCGCGGCCCGCGCCGACAGCGCCCCGCGGTCGCGCAGCAGGTCGCGCAGGGTCCGCCCGGGCACGTACTCCATGGCCAGGAACACCGCCCGGCCGTCCGCCCCCTGGTCGAAGACGTTCACCACGTTCGGGTGGGAGAGCCGGGCGACCGCCTTGGCCTCGCGGATGAACCGGCCGGTGAACTCGTTGCCGCCGTCCGCGGCCAGCGCCGGGTGCATCACCTTCAGCGCGACCACCCGGTCCAGCCGGGTGTCCGTCCCGCGGTACACGGTGGCCATGCCCCCGACGGCGATGCGCCGATCCACCCGGTACCGGCCGTCGAGCAGGGCACCGATCAGGGGGTCGTCGAGCGTCATGTCCACCCGAGGAGTGTAGGGCGCAGGGGTGACCGCGGGCCCCGGACGCACCGCCCGGGGCCCGGTTGTGCCGATGTTGAGACATGCCGTCCGCGAACGGCCGGCCGGTGGGTCAGAACGCCGGGTGTTCGCGGGTGTCCAGGTCCGCGCGCCCGGCCATCTGCGAGGACGCCTCGGCGTGGAACCGGCGCGGGATCCGCCCCGCCCGGTACGCCAGCCGGCCGGCCTCGGTGGCCCGCCGCATCGCGTCCGCCATCAGCACCGGGTCCTGGGCCCGCGTCACCGCCGAGGCGAGCATCACCGCCGAGCAGCCCAGCTCCATCGCCAGCGCCACGTCGGACGCCGTGCCGGCGCCCGCGTCCAGCACCACCGGCACGCCCGCACTCTCCACGATCAGCTGGAAGTTGTGCGGGTTGCGGATGCCCAGGCCGGAGCCGATCGGCGAGCCCAGCGGCATGATCGCCGCGCAGCCGACGTCCTCCAGCTTCCGCGCCAGCACCGGGTCGTCATTGGTGTAGGGCAGCACCGTGAAACCGTCGTCGACCAGCGTCTCCGCGGCCTCCAGCAGCTCGATCGGGTCGGGCAGCAGGGTCCGCTCGTCCGCGATGACCTCCAGCTTCACCCAGTCGGTGCCGAGCGCCTCCCGGGCCAGACGGGCCGTCAGCACCGCCTCGCCGGCGGTGAAGCAGCCCGCCGTGTTGGGCAGCACCCGGATCCCGTTGCGGGTCAGCACGTCCAGCACCGAGCCCTGGGTCGCCGCGTTGACCCGGCGCATCGCCACCGTGGTCAGCTCGGTGCCGGACACCCGCAGCGCCTGCTCCAGCACGTCCAGGCTGGGGGCGCCGCCGGTGCCCATGATCAGACGTGAGGTGAACGTCGAGTCCGCGATCGTGAACAGGTCGTCGGCCATCGGTCAGCCTCCCTGGACGGCGGTGAGGATCTCCACCCGGTCGCCCGCGCCGAGCACCGTGGCCGGCCAGGAACCGCGCGGCACCACGGCCTCGTTGAGCGCCGCCGCCACCCCGGTGTTCGCGGCGGACACCTCCGCCACCACCTCGGCCAGCGTGGTGCCCGCGGGCAGCTCCCGCGGCTCGCCGTTGACGGTCAGGGGGACGGCCGCCGGTTCGGTGTTCAGCATGCGAGGGCCTTCGACTGGAAACGGTCGGGGGAGAAGCGTTCGGGGGAGAACGGAGCGGCGAGCTCCGGGACACGCCCGGTCGCCAGGTACTCGCCGACCAGGTCGGCGGTCACCGGCGTCAGCAGCACCCCGTTGCGGTAGTGGCCGGTCGCGGCGACCAGCCCGGGCAGTGCGGTCGGGCCGATCAGCGGCGCGTTGTCGGGCGAGCCCGGACGCAGCCCGGCACCGGTCTCCACCAGCGGAAGCTCCGTCAGCCCCGGCACCAACTCGTGCGCGTCGCGGAGCAGTTCGTAGACCCCACCGGCGGTCACCGTGGTGTCGAAGCCCTGCTCCTCGCTGGTCGCGCCGATCACCAGCTCGCCGTCCGCCCGCGGCACCAGGTAGATGTGCTGCCCGCGCACCACCGCCCGCACGTTGCGCGACAGGAACGGCCGGTACGCCGGCGGCACCTGCAGCCTCAGCACCTGGCCCTTCACCGGCCTGACCGGCGGCAGCACACCCTCCGGCAGGCCAGGCAGCAGGTGGCTGCGGCAGCCCGCCGCCAGCACCACCCTGTCGCCCGCGAGCTCCTCGCCGCCGTCGGTGCGCACCCCGGCAGCCCGGCCGTCCTCGACCAGCAGCTCGGCCGCGCTCGCCCGGTGCAGCACCACCCCGGCCCGCTCGCAGGCCGCGACCAGCGCCCGCGCGAGGCGCCGGCCGTCCACCTGGTGGTCCCCGGTGACCAGCAGACCGCCGCGGACGCCGGGCGCCAGCATCGGCTCCAGCCGGCGGCACTCCCGCCCGGTCAGCCACTGCGAGTCCAGACCCAGCCGGCCCTGGAAGGCGTGCAGCTCGCGCAGCTCCTCGCGGTCGTCCGCGTCCAGTGCCACCGCCAGCGTCCCCGTCCGCCGGTACCCGGTGTCCAGCCCGGTCGCCTCCGTCAGCTCCGCCGCGAACGCCTGGTACCGCTCGTTCGACGCCATGCCCAGGCGCAGCAGCGGCTCCTCGCCGTACTGCAGCTCCGTCACCGGCGCCAGCATGCCCGCGGCCACCTGCGCCGCACCGCCGCCGGGCACAGGATCGACCAGGGCCACGGCCAGCCCGCGCTGCGCCGCCCGCCAGGCGACGCCGAGCCCGATGATGCCGCCGCCGACCACCAGCACGTCTGAATGGGACCGTGCCACGTCGCTGATTCTCCCTTCGCCGGCATGACCCGGATCAGGTTCGGACGGTCGCGGGCCGCTCCAGCCCGCCTCTCAGCCCGGTGCACCGGGCTCCCGTGTGGTGTGCACCCACCATAACGCCGGGTGTCGCCCACCCCGAAAGGGCGTACACGGGCTGGACATCCCGGCCGATAGGGTGGCCGCCGTGGCAGAGCTGAACCGCACCGAAAGCGTCCTCGTCGCCGGCACCGGCATGGCCGGCGCCCAGTGCGCCCTCGCACTGCGGCAGGGCGGCTTCCGGGGGCGGCTCGCGCTCGTCGGCGACGAGCCGCACCGCCCCTACGACCGGCCGCCGCTCTCCAAGGACGTCCTGCTCGGCAAGACCGACAGCACCGCCTTCGACATCGACTGGGAACAGCTCGGCGTCGACCTGCTGCTCGGCCGTCGCGCCACCGGCCTCGAACCCGGCGTCCTGCACACCGACGCCGGCCCGCTCACCCACGACGCCCTGGTGATCGCCACCGGCGCCGAGGCGGTCACCCTGCCCGGCGCCGCCGACGCCCGCCTGCTGCGCACCCTCGACGACGCCCTCGCGCTGCGCGCCGACCTCACTCCCGGCACCCGGCTCGCCCTGGTCGGGGCCGGCTGGATCGGCGCGGAGACCGCCACCGTCGCCCGGCAGCTCGGCTGCCACGTCACCGTCGTCGAGTCCGGGCCCGCCCCGCTGCCCGGCGCACTGCCCGCCGAACTCGGCGCGCTGATGGCCCGCTGGTACGCCGACGCCGGGGTCGACCTGCGCTGCGGCACCGGCGTCGCCGCCGTCGAACCCGAAGGCCTGCTGCTCACCGACGGCGAACGGATCGCCGCCGACCACGTCGTCGTCGGCATCGGCGCCCGCCCGGCCACCGGCTGGCTGGCCGGCTCCGGTGTCGCCCTCGACACGGCGGGCGCCGTCCTCGTCGACGAGCGGCTGCGCACCGCCGCCCCCGGTGTGTGGGCGGCCGGCGACTGCGTCTCCTATCCCTCGCGACGCGCCGGCACCCGGCTCGCCGTCCAGCACTGGGACCACGCCCTGCAGTCCGGCGCGGCCGCGGCCGCCTCGCTGCTCGGCTCGGACACCCCCTACGACCCCGTGCCGTACTTCTGGTCCGAGCAGTTCGGACGGATGGTCCAGTACGCCGGCCGGCACGCCGACGCCGACGACCTGCTCTGGCGCGGCAGCCCGGACGAGGCGTCCTGGTCGGTGCTGTGGCTGCGCGGGGGCGCCCCGGTCGCGCTGCTCGCCGTCGACCGGCCGCGGGACCTCAACCAGGCCAAGCGGCTCATCGAACGCGGCACCGTGCTCGACCCCGTCCTGGCCGCCGACCCGGCCGTCCAGCTGAAGGCCGCGGCCGCCTGACCGCGGAGGGCGACACCGGGCGGCCGTCCGGTCACGATCCGTCATCGGTCCCGGGCCGGCGGGGTGGGCTGCGTGCGCTGGGGGCCCGGCAGGTGGCAGTCTGGTGCCGTGAGTGAGATCGATCCCAAGATTGACGCCCTGGTCCCGGCCTGGATGTACCTGCCCGACATCTCCGAACTGTGGGGGGTGCAGGTCACCGAGGTCCGCAACATGGTGAAGGCCAACACCCTGCTGGCCGTCCGCCGCGGCGAGAACAAGTCGCTGCAGGTGCCGGCCGCCTTCATCACGCCCGATGGCACGGTCAAGCACCTGATCGGCCTGCTGACCGTCCTGCGGGACTCCGGCTTCAGCGACGAGGAAATCCTCGAGTGGCTCTTCACCGAGGACCCGTCGCTGCCCGGCAGCCCCATCCAGGCCCTGCACGAGAACCGCGCCACCGAGGTCAAGCGCCGCGCCCAGGCGATGGCGCTCTGATGGCCGACCCGCGGGAGCAACTGGCCGACGCAAGGCTCTACCTCTGCACCGACGCCCGCCGCGAGCAGGGCGACCTCGCCGAGTTCCTCGACGCGGTGCTGGCGAACGGCGTCGACATCGTCCAGCTGCGGGACAAGGGCCTGGAGGCCCGCCAGGAGCTGGAGTACCTGGAGGTCTTCGCGGACGCGGCCCGCCGGCACGGCAAGCTCTTCGCCGTCAACGACCGGGCGGACGTCGCGCACGCCGCCCGGCCGCCGGTGCTGCACCTGGGGCAGGACGACCTGCCGGTGCCGGCGGCCCGGGCGATCCTCGGCGAGGACGTCCTGATCGGGCGCTCCTGCCACGCGGAGGCCGAGGTCGACGCGGCGATCGCCGAGGCCGGCGTCGACTACTTCTGCACCGGCCCCGTCTGGCCCACCCCCACCAAGCCCGGCCGGCCGGCCCCCGGCCTCGGCCTGGTGTCGTACACCGCCAAGGCCGTGACGGACCGTCCGTGGTTCGCGATCGGCGGCATCGACGAGACCAACCTCGACGAGGTCCTCGCGGCCGGGGCGCGGCGCGTCGTCGTCGTCCGCGCCATCACCGCCGCCGAGGACCCGGGCGCCGCTGCGGCCTTCCTGGCACGCCGCATCCGCAACGCCTGAGGGCCGGGCAGACCCACTCAGGGGCGGGTGCGACCGGACGTCAGTGCTTGCGGGTGGTGGCGGCTTCGGCGAGGGCCAGCAAGGTGGGGCGGGCCGGGCCGTCGGTGAGGGGGGCGGCGTCGAGGGCGGCGAGGGACTGCTTGAGGAGCTCCTCGATGCGCTGCTCGACGCGGTCGGCTGCTCCGCTCCGCTGCACGAGGTCCCGCAGGACGGGGATCTCCTCCGCCGTGAGGTCGGCCGCGCCGAGCCGCTCGTCGAGGTGGCGGGCGTCCGCGGGGGCCAGCCCCCGCATCGCGTGGGCGACGAGCAGGGTCCGCTTGCCCTCGCGGAGGTCGTCCCCGGCGGGCTTGCCGGTGACGGCGGGGTCGCCGAAGACGCCGAGCAGGTCGTCGCGGAGCTGGAAGGCCTCACCGAGCGGCAGCCCGAACGCCCCGTAGGCCTCGACGAGTTCGGGCCCGGCGCCGGCGAGCAGGGCGCCGACCTGGAGCGGCCGTTCGATGGTGTACTTCGCGGACTTGTAGTGCAGGACGGTCTGCGCCCGGTCGATCGCCCCGGCGTCGGCGGAGTCCCCGGCGACGGGTTCGAGGACGTCCAGGTACTGGCCGACCATGACCTCGGTCCGCATCAGGTCGAAGACCGGCTTCGCGGCCCGTACCGCGGCGTCCGGCAGCCCGGAGGCCTGGAAGAGCTCGTCGCACCAGATCAGCAGCAGGTCGCCGAGCAGGACGGCGGCGCTGGCGCCGTACTGTTCGCGGTCGCCGCGCCAGCCGCTGTCCCGGTGGAGGGCCTCGAAGCGGCGGTGGACGGAGGGCAGGCCGCGTCGGGTGTCGCTGCGGTCCATGAGGTCGTCGTGGACGAGGGCGCTGGCCTGGAGGAGTTCGAGGGCGGCGGCGGCGTTGGCGATGCCGGGGTCGTCGGCGGACCCGCCGGCGCCGCGCCAGCCCCAGTAGCAGAAGGCGGGCCGCAGCCGCTTGCCGCCGTCGAGGAGGAAGTCGCGCAGTGCGTCGGAGACCGGTCCGAGCTGGGGGGAGATGCCGGCGAGCAGGGTGCTCCGGCCGTCCATGAACGCGGCGAGCGCGGCGTTCACGCGGTCGCGCACGGCCTCCCGGTCGATCGGGTTGGTCGGCAGGCTGGTGGGGGAGGGCACGGTGGGACTCCGGATCACTGGGCTGACAATCAGACTATCCGGCGCCTGACCTGCCCCCGAATCGGTGCGCCGCCGTCCCGCCCCGCCGCGTCCGGCCGACGGAGCGTCGTGACCCCGTTCACCCGCTGTCCCACGTGCATGTCTCATTCAGTGGACCAGGTTTGGTCACGCTCCGCGGCGGACCGATAGCCTGCCAGCATGGCACTCGGCATCCCCTCCACCCGGACCGACCGCGCGCAGACCGTCCGGGATCTGCTGGCGGCCGGTGATCGGTCGTTCTCGTTCGAGTTCATGCCGCCGCGCAACGAGGCCGCCGAGCGCCGCCTGTGGGACGCGATCCGCCGGGTCGAGGCGCTCGACCCGAACTTCGTCTGCATGACCTACGGCGCAGGCGGATCCTCGCGCGGCCGGACGGTCAACCTGGTCGGCCGGATCGCCACCGAGACCACGCTGACCCCGGTCGCGCACCTGACCGCGGTCGACCACTCCGTGGCCGAGCTGCGCAACATCATCGGCCAGTACGCCGACGAGGGCGTGCGCAACGTGCTCGCGGTGCGCGGCGACCCGCCCGGCGACCCGATGGGCGAGTGGGTCCGGCACCCGGAGGGCGTCACCTACGCCTACGAGCTGGTCGAGCTGATCAAGGGGATCGGCGACTTCTGCGTGGGCGTGGCCGCCTTCCCGCAGATGCACCCGCGCTCGGAGAACTGGGACGAGGACATCCGGCACTTCGTGGCCAAGTGCCGGGCCGGCGCCGACTACGCGATCACCCAGATGTTCTTCGAGGTCGAGGACTACCTGCGGCTGCGCGACCGGGTCGAGGCGGCGGGCTGCACGACGCCGATCATCCCGGAGATCATGCCGGTGACCAATATCCGGCAGCTGGAGCGCTTCCCGCAGCTGTCCGGCTCGGACTTCCCGGACGGGTTGAAGGACCGGTTCCTGGCCGTCGCCGACGACCCGGACGCGGTGCGGGCGGTGGGCATCGACCACGCCACCGCGATGTCCGAGCGGCTGCTCGCCGAGGGCGCTCCGGGCCTGCACTTCATCACGCTCAACCACTCCACCTCGACCCTGGAGATCTACCAGAACCTCGGCCTGCACCGGCGCTGAGACCGGTCCTGTCACGGATGCGGTGGTGTTCCCCCGCAGCCTGTACAGTCGCCCGCACATGCGGGTGTGAGCGGAGGTAGCGGGATGGGCATCGGATACCTGCTGCTGTACGCCGCCCTCTCGGTCGTCGCGCTCTGGCTGATCGCCGAACTGCTGCTGCAGAACCGCGCCCCGGTGGTGTGGCGCGGAGTCGCCCTGGCCGGCTTCCTCACCGTCGTCGGCGGGATGCGGCTGCAGTCGGTGCTGGTCATCGGCGCCGGCGCGGCCGCCTTCGCGGTCGGCCAGTTCTTCGTGACCACCTCGGTCAAGCGCGGCTTCGTCGCCGGCTGGTCACTGCGCGGCCCGGACGGCGGTCTGCCCGGCCCGCTGGCCCGCGTCCCGCTGCTGAGCGCCGCCACCGGCGGCGCGGCCGGTGCCGCGGAGACCGCGGTGCCCGAGCCGCCCACCGTGGGCGAGGTCGGCCCGGTCGAGGTCGAGCGGCCCGGCGCCGCCTACGCCGAGGTCGAGGAGATCACGGACGGCGTCTACGCCGAGCCGCAGACCTGGTACCAGCAGCCCGAGCAGCAGCAGACCGAGCAACAGGTCTGGCCGCAGCAGCAGGTCCAGCAGGACGCCTGGACACAGCAGCAGGCCGGCTACGGCTACGGCTGGGAGCAGTCCTGGGCCGGCCAGCAGCAGACCCAGCAGGACGCCTACGCCCAGCAGGCCCAGTACGCGCAGCAGCTGCAGTACGCCCAGTACCAGCAGCAGGACCCGTACGCCGCGCAGCAGCAGGCCCAGCAGCAGGCCTGGTACTACCAGCAGGGCTGGGAGTACCAGCAGCAGCCGGTGGTGCCGCAGCAGCAGGGCGGCCAGCACCAGCAGCAGGGCTGGGAGTACCAGCAGCAGGGCTGAGCCCGCCGGGTGTCAGGCCGGGCCGATCAGCCCGGCGGTGATCGAGGCGGACATCCCGACCCGGGCCAGCCCGCCGCCCGGGTGGGCGCCGCCGCCGATCCGGTACAGGCCCGGGATACCGGTCTCGTTCGCCGGGTTGAGGGTGCCGCCGGCCAGCGAGGGGACGGGCACCCACGGCACCGCTCGCACCTCCCGCCACAGCACCCGCTCGCGCAGGTCCAGCCCGGACTTCGCGAGGTGGTCGAGCAGGTGCCCCGCGTACGCGTCCAGGTCGTCGCCCTCGCGCACCCCGCAGGTGACGGTGAGGGTGACGGCCTCGTGGCCGGCGTCCGGTACCAGCGTCGGATCGTCCGGCCGCAGCACCTGCACGGTCGGGCCCTCGGGCACGCTCTCCCCGTGCAGCAGGGCGTCGTGCTCCCGCGCGGGATCGGCGGCGTGCACCACCGTGCGGTGCACCGTGTCCTCCGGGCGGGCGCCGCGCAGCGCCAGCTGGACGGTCACCCGACCGAGCCCGCTGCCCGGCTTCTCCCACCCGAGGCCGGGGTCGGCCGAGGACGAGAGCACCAGGTCGGCCTCGATCCGCTCACCCTCCTCGGTGCGCACCCCGCAGGCCCGGCCGCCAGCGGTCAGCACCTCGGCGACCCGGGTGCCGAAGCGGAACTCCACCCGGCGCTGCTCGCAGCGGCGGAACACCGCGGCGGCCAGCGCCCGGATGCCGCCGCGGACGTACCAGACGCCGAAGGACTGCTCCATGTACGCCAGCACCGTCGCGCCGGCCGGGGCGTCCGGCCCGAGGCCGAAGCGGGTGGCGTACTCGGTGAGCAGCGCCGTCATGCCCGGGTGGCCGCCGAGCTCGCGCCGGGCCACCTGCTCCAGCCCGTAGTCGCCGCGCGGCAGCCACCTGGCCGGGCCGCGCCGCGGCGGCCTCGGGTACGGGTCCGCGAGCCGGCCGTCCGGCAGCGGCTCCTCCATCAGCGGGCGGCGGGTGGCCTCCCAGACCTCCCGGCCGCGGTTCATCACCTCGCCCCAGCGCTCGCCGGAGCCCGCCCCGAACGCCGCGTCCAGCGCCTTGGCGACGCCGCCGCGCGAGGCGTTCGGCAGCACCAGGTCGGTGCCGTCCGCGAAGAGGTGCCGGCTCTCCGGGTCCACCGGCACGAGGTCGACCAGCTGCTCCAGCGGCTCCTTGCCGGTCTTCAGCGCCAGGTCCCGGTAGACCGCCGGCAGGTTCAGCAGGCCCGGACCGGTGTCGAAGGCGAAACCGTCCCGCTCGTGACGGCCGACCATGCCGCCGTACGTCCCCGCGGCCTCGCAGACCGTCACCCGGTGCCCGAGGGTGCCCAGCCGGGACGCGGCGGCGAGGCCGGCCATACCTGCGCCGATGATGACGATCCGTGCCATGAGCGCTGATCCTACGGGCCCCGCGGGTCAGTACTGCGGCTGGGCGGCGGCCGAGGCCCGGGCCGCCCGGCGCTCGCGGCGCCGCTGCAGGAAGCGGCGGATCCGCGAGACCGCGAACCAGACCAGCAGCACCCCGACCACCAGCAGCACCGCCGCCGCCGAGGCCGCCACCCACGGGTGGAAGATCGCCAGCGTGACCAGGCCGGCCACCGAGAGGTCCTCCAGCAGGCTGACCACGATGTTCGAGGCCGGCTCGGGCGACGTGTTGACCGCCATCCGCAGCGAGGCCTTGATGCCGTGGCTGACCAGCGCCGTCGTACCGCCGAGCGCACCCGCGGCGACCTCGCTCAGCGACCCCGGGTCGGTACTCGCCAGCAGCGCGCCGACCACCGCGCCCGCGGCCGGGCGGATCACCGTGTGCACCACGTCCCACACCGTGTCCACGTACGGGATCTTGTCGGCGACCGCCTCGCACAGGAACAGCACCGCCGCGGCGACCAGCACGTCCGTGCGCTCCAGCGCGGCCGGCACCGACTCGGCGCCGCCGAACCGGCCGAACAGCCCGAGCAGCAGCACCACGGCATAGGCGTTCACACCGCTCGCCCAGCCGCTGGTGAAGATCAACGGGATGATGCTCAACTCTGCTCCCCTCCGGCAGGGCCGCCCGACACCCGGACGCGTCGGGACCGTACCGTACCGGTGCTGCAATGACGCGCCGCGACGCCCGGCGGTTCCCCGCGGCACCCGCCCGCCGCGATCTGAGTACGGATACTCAGATCCGCGAATGAGTACGCCGACGGATACCCCCTGACCTGCGGGGACGGCAGAGTGGTGGACACCGGGCGGAGCAACCGCGAAGCACCGTCCGGCAGCGACCGGGGCCGTCCGCCGCCAGTGGGGGACAGTCGGGCCGGCCCGGTCGCGCGCACGGGCCGATCGGGGCCGCGCACCGCCGACACGGGGCGGCGGAGCGCTGCCCGGGGGGACGGTCCGACCGGGGGGAGAACCGGGGGTCGGGGGAACGGCCTCCGGCAGACGTGCGGGGCGGCGGCGCCCGGCCGGACGGCGACGGGGGTGCCGGTCCGGTCGGACACCGCCGCCCTCGCCGTTCCTCCCGCGCCTGCCTTCCCCGCCCTCCCTGCCTGCTCCGCCGCCCCACCTCCCGACCGTTCGCACCCGGGATTGTCAGTGGCGGTTGCCACGCTGGAAGGGCGCGGGCCGCCCGGCCCGGGCACCCGCATCGGACCGGGGGAGACCATGACCATCAGCCGCCCCGAGCGCGTCACCCGCCACCCTGTCGCCGACACCCTGCCCGCCGGACGTTCCCGCGCCACCGACGTCCACCCCGTGCTGCGGCGCGCGGACGCCCCGCCCGCCGCCCTCGACCTGCTCCGCCAGGCGCACCGCACCCTCGGTGCCGCCCGCGCTCTGCCCGATCCGCTGGAGCGCTACGCCACCGCCCACCTCGCCGCGCTGCGCACCACCGCCGCCGTGCTGGCCGTCCGAGGCCGGCCCGACCGCAACCCGCGGCGCCGCAAGCCGATCCGCAGCGCCTGGGAGCTGCTGCCCGAGGTCGCCCCGGAACTCGCCGAGTGGGCCGTCTACTTCGCCGCGGGCGCCCGCCGCAGGGCGGCCGCCGAGGCCGGCATCCGCAGCGCCGCCACCGCCCGCGACGCGGACGACCTGATCCGCAACACCGGGCTGTACCTGCGCATCGTGGAGCGCCTGCTGGGCCTGCGCCCGACCGTCCCCCAGCAGCCCTTACCGCTGGGCGGCGACTGACCGCGACACCGTCCCGGCCGGGTGCCGCCGCACGGCGCCCGGCCGGGGGTGGTGCAGGGCCTAAGGTGGTGGCGTTCGGTGATCCATCCCAGGACCGAGGAGCCCCGCCGTGTACCCGACGCGTCCCCGCAGTGCCCTGCGTACAGCCGTGGTCTGGGAGGTGGTGCGCACGGCGCTGGAGCAGCGCAGCGCGGAGCTCGATCGGCCGGTGCTGGACGTCCTGGACACGGGCGGCGGCACCGGCAACTTCGCCGTGCCGGTGGCCCGGCTCGGCCACCGCGTCACCGTCGTCGACCCCAGCCCGGACGCGCTGTTCGCGCTGGAGCGGCGGGCCGCCGAGGCCGGGGTCACCGACCTCGTCCGCGCGGTGCAGGGCGACACCCAGACGCTGCCCGACGTGGTCGAGGGCGCCTCGGTGGACGCGGCGCTCTGCCACGGCGTGCTGGAGGTCGTGGACGACCCGGCGGAGGCGCTCGGCAACCTGACCGGCACCCTGCGCAAGGGCGGCCTGGTGAGCCTGCTCGCCGCCAACCGGAACGGCGCCGTGCTCGCCCGCGCGCTGGCCGGCCACTTCGTCGAGGCCCGCACCGTGCTGGACGCCGAGGACGGCCGCTGGGGCACCGGCGACCCGATGCCGCGCCGCTTCACCGGGGAGGAGCTGGCCGGCCTCGCTGCCGCGGCCGGCCTCCAGGTGCGCTCCGTGCACGGCGTACGCGTCTTCGCGGACCTCGTCCCGGGCGTCCTCGTCGACACCGAGCCGGGCGCCATGGAGGCGCTGCTCAAGCTGGAGCAGGCCGCCGCCGAGCAGCCCGCGTTCCACGCCGTCGCCACCCAGCTCCACCTGCTCGCCGCCCTCGTCTGAGTCCGACCGCGGCGGCCCCGCGGCCCTGGTCTGCGGAGATTCCGATGATCCGGGCACTTGTGCGCGGGCAGGGGCGTTGGCACCGGTGCAGGGGCGGCTCCGAAGTGGTCGATGGCACGTGTCCACGACCACCCCGAACAGGCCCTGTGGACCGTATGATCTGGGTAAAGCTGGAAAGCATGACACCCGAACGCCTGGGGCATATGGACCACACAGGATCAGGCCCAGGGGTGGCGGACCGGTCGCCCCGCGACCGACGAGTAGGAGGACTCCGTGCCGCTCTCGGAGCACGAGCAGCGACTGCTCGAGCAGATGGAGCGAGCGCTGTACGCCGAAGATCCCAAATTCGCGTCAGCGCTTGAGGGAACCGGCCTGCGCACCTACACCCGTCGGAGGGTCTACCTGGCCGCCGCAGGGTTCGTGGCGGGCGTCGGTCTGCTGATGGGAGGCATGGTCGCCCAGCTGATCTGGGTGAGCGTGACCGGTTTCCTGGTGATGCTTGGCTGTGCGGTCCTCGCCGTGACCGGTTGGCGGCGCGGTGCCCTCGGGCACGGATCGGGCCCCAAGGCATCCCCTGCTCCTCGCCGCAAGGCGAACGTGATGGACCGGATGGAACAGCGCTGGCAACGCCGTCGCGACGAACACGACGGCCTCTAGGACCTCTGGATCCGAGCGACCACCGCCGGGGGCGGGCAGTTCACCGAACTGCCCGCCCCCGGCGCGTCGTCACCGGCGGCCGCACGGGCCGCCCCGGCTCAGGACCGGCCGTCGTCCCCGGAGCGCCGCAGCACCCGCCGGACGACCCCGCGCACCGCGCCCGCCAGCACGTCCCAGCGGGCCCCCACCGCCTGCCGCACCGCGTCGACCCGGTCGGTGGCCCGCCACCACAGGCGCGCCGCCGACGGCGGCAGCAGCACCGCGCGCAGCCGCCCGTACCGGCCGGCCGAGGCCCGCAGCGCGTCCCGGGTGGCCAGCACGTCCGCGCCGAGCGGCGACACCGGCCCGGTCTCCCGGGCGTACAGCACCTGCTCGGTGGCGAGTGCCACCCGGCCCGCCGCCGCCTGCGCCCGAACGTCCAGCGAACCGAGTTCGGCGATCCGCGCCACCGTCCGCCGCGGCGTACTGGCGTCGTCCGGCGGGATGCCGAGGTCCCAGGCCGAGTCGATCAGCTCCTGCCAGGCCGCCAGCACCTGCTCGTCGGTGAGCACCGACCGGTCGGCGCCCGGCAGGTGCCGACCCGCCCCGAGCCGGCGCCGCCGCAGCCTCGCCCGCCACAGCGCCGGCACCGCCAGCAGCAGCAGCGCCAGGCCCACCAGCGAGTACGTCGCCAGCGCCCGCCAGGAGAGCCACCACGGTTCGCCCTTCGCCGCCTGCACCGCGGCGGTCTGCTGGTCCGCGCACTCCTGAGCACGGTGGCCGCCGCCGCAGCTGCTGGTGGCGCCCGCCGAGGCCGAGGCGGCGCCGCTCGGGACGTCGCTGGGCTCCGCCGAGGTCGCGCCGGGGGACGGCTCCGTCTCCTCGCGGGTGTAGCTCGGCGCGAGCGCGCCCTGCCCGGCCGACGGCGTCGGCTCGAACCGGACCCAGCCGGTGCCCGCGAAGTACAGCTCCGGCCAGGCGTGGTAGTTCGTCGACCGCACCACGTAGGTGGCGCCGTCGTTCGAGGAGCCCGGGGTGAAGCCGATCGCCACCCGGGCCGGGATGCCCAGGGTGCGGGCCATCGCGGCCATCGTCGACGCGAAGTGCACGCAGAAGCCCCGCTTGTCCTGCAGGAACTTCAGGATCGCGGCGGTGCCGGTGCCCGCCTCGATGTCGGTGTCGTAGTGGAACTGCGGCGAGGTGAACCACTCCTGCAGCGCCACCGCCCGGTCGAAGGCGTTGCTCTTGCCCGCCGTCACGGACTGCGCCGTCTTCGCCACCTCGGGCGGCAGCGTGTTCGGCAGCTGCAGGTACCGGCCCGACAGGTCGCCCGGCGGCGGCCCGGCCGAGCGCAGCTGCTCGGCGGTCGGCCGCACGTCCAGGCTGGTGACCTCGTACTTCAGGCCGTCGGTCTTCTGGCCGTCCGTGCCGATCACGGTGCGGGTCTCCGGATCGTACTTCCAGGAGCCCGGCACCGACACCTTGCTCGCCGGGTACGGCAGCGGCAGCCACTCGGTGCGCAGGTTCGGCGAGATCGACACCTCGGTGGTCGCCTGGGTGACCGCGATCGCCGAGGACAGGCCCTCGGGCTTCGGCAGCGGGTCGGGCCGCTGCTGCAGCTTCTGCTGCGAGAACCGCCAGTCGACCCCGTTGAACTCGTCCAGCGCGCCGATCCGCAGGTACATCTCGCCGACCGACTGCGCGCTGGTGCGGTACTGCAGCAGCGGCACCGGGTCCGTCCGGTGCAGGCTCTCGGTCAGCGCCACCACCGGGTTCAGCGAGGTCACCCGCCAGCCCGGGCCGGTGCCGCTGCCGGAACCGCTGCCGCCCAGCACGCCGACCAGGCCCAGGCCCGCCTGCGGCAGGAAGGCGGGGACGGCCAGGGCGAGCACCAGCGCGAGCACACCGATCCGGTGCCCGCTGTGCACCGGCGGCGTGTTGGTGGCCTTGCCGGTGCCGGAGAACACCCGGCCCCAGCGCGACAGCCGGTCCTGGCCCTCGGCGCGGAGCAGCAGCAGGTAGCCGCCGGCCGCCGGCAGGAACCAGATCCACGCGCCCGACCCCGCCCCGGACAGGCCGCAGCCCACCGAGTACAGCGCCAGCAGCGGCAGACCGGCCGCGGCCGCCCGGCGGTGGGTCACCGCCAGCGCGTCCACCAGCACCGCGATCAGGCCGACCGAGCCGGTCAGCACCAGCCGCAGGCCCGCGGTGTCCGGCGCCGGCACCGAGTACTGGCCGAGGTCCGTGCCGGCCTGCGTCAGCAGCGAGCTCAGCGCGTCCAGCGCCCGGCCGCCCGGCACCAGCCCCCAGGTCATCGAGCTGCGCACCGACAGCAGCATCAGGGCGTACAGCACGACCAGCAGCTGGAGCGGCGTCACCGCCCAGCCGGCCACCGCCAGCCGGCGCAGCCCGGTGCCCGCCCCGGCCGCGACCGCGACCAGCAGGAAGGCCTGCACCAGCCAGCCGTGCGTGGTGATCAGCGGCAGCAGGCACAGTGTGGTGAGCGCGGTCGCCGTCGCCGCGCTGATCGTCAACCTGGCCCGGGTGGTCACGCGCCGACCTCGTCTCGGTAGGGGTTCGACTGCTCGGTGCGGTCGGCCGAACGCCACAGCTCGGCCGCCGAGGCCCCGGCCTTCACCGGCAGCACCGTCCAGCCGGCCCGCCGCAGCAGCTTCTGCTGCTCCTGGAAGGTGTCGTCGGCGGTGTCCGGCAGCAGGTGCCGCAGGCCCGCCCAGGTCGCCGTGTCGAGCAGGAACAGCACCGCGCCGGCGGCCCGGCGGCGCAGCGCGCACATCCGCTCCACCTGCTCGTCGTCGAGCGAGCCGACGATCGCGACCAGCAGGCCCTCACCGGCGCGCAGCGCCTCCTCGGCCCGGGCCAGCCCGCCGCCGTCGGAGTGGTCGACGACCGCGAGCTCGTCCAGCAGCAGCCCGCCGGCCTCGACGGGGGTCGTGCTGCCGAGCTGGCTGCCGGGGGCAGGGACGGTGTCGCCGGTGTCGGTGACCAGCCGCGTCCGGTAGCCGCGCTCGATCAGGTGGACGCCGACGGACGCGGCACAGCTCACCGCCCACTCGAAGGAGGAGCCGGGGCCGCTGCCGCGGTGCGCGATCGCCCGGGTGTCCAGCAGCACCGCGGCGTGCGCCTTCAGCGGCTGCTCCTCGCGGCGGACCATCAGCTCGCCGTAGCGCGCCGTGGACTTCCAGTGCACCCGGCGCAGGTCGTCGCCGTGCCGGTACTCGCGCGGGATCACGTCGTCGTCGCCGGCCAGCGCCAGCGCCCGGGCGTTGGTGTCGCCGTGCCCGGCCCGCTCGCCCGGCAGCCGCACCGGTGGCAGTGGCATCACCTGCGGCACCACGGTGAGCACGTCGGAGGCGTTGAACGAGCGGGTCAGCTCGCACATCCCGAACGGGTCGGACAGCCGCAGCTGCAGCGGGCCCAGCGGGTAGCGGCCGCGCAGGTCCGAGCGGACCCGGTAGGACACCTCCCGGAAGCCGTGCGGCTCGACCCGGTCCAGCACGAACCGCGGCCGCGGCCCGAGCACGTAGGGCACCCGGTCCTCCAGCAGCAGCACGCCGGTCGGCATCCGCGACACGTTGTCCAGCCGCAGGTGCACCCGGGCCTCCTGGCCCGCCGGCGCCCGGTGCGGGGACAGCCGCCGGCCGCCCGCCACCCGGTAGCGGGTGCGCAGCAGCCAGACCGCGGACGCCAGCGGCAGCGCCGCCAGCAGCACGCCGACCCGCAGCAGCGCGTCCTGCCCGAAGACGTACGCGCACAGCGAGGCGGTGATGCCGGCGGCCAGGAACGACCGCCCCCGGGTGGTCAGCCCGTGCAGCCCCGCCCGCAGGCCGTGCGAGGAGCCGCCGGCCGGCGGGGGAGGGTTCTCGCCCGTGGCCACGTCAGCCGCGACCCTGCGGACGGGGGATCGGCAGCCGGGCGACCAGATCCAGCACGACCTGCTCGGCGGAGCGGCGGCTCAGCCGGCTCTCGGCGGTCGGCAGCAGACGGTGCGCCAGCACCGGCACGGCCAGTCCCTGGACGTCGTCCGGCACCACGTACTCGCGGCCCTCCAGGGCGGCGGCCGCGCGGGCCGCCCGCACCAGGTGCAGGGTGGCGCGCGGCGAGGCACCGAGCCGCAGCTCCGGGTGGTTGCGGGTGGCGGAGACCAGCTCCACCGCGTACCGGCGCACCGCGTCGGCGACGTGCACCGAGCGGACCACGTCGATCAGCTTGAGGATGTCGGCGGCGTGCGCGACCGGCTGCAGGTCGTCCAGCGGGTTCGCGCCGGCGTGCACGTCGAGCATCGCGAACTCGGCGTCGGGGCTGGGGTAGCCGATCGACACCCGGGCCATGAAGCGGTCCCGCTGCGCCTCGGGCAGCGGGTAGGTGCCCTCCATCTCGACCGGGTTCTGGGTCGCCACGACCATGAACGGCGAGGGCAGCTCGTAGCTGGTGCCGTCGATGGTGACCTGGCGCTCCTCCATCGACTCCAGCAGCGCGGACTGGGTCTTCGGCGAGGCCCGGTTGATCTCGTCGCCGACCACGATCTGCGCGAAGATCGCGCCCGGCCGGAACTCGAAGTCCCGCTGGTGCTGGTCGAAGACGTTGGTGCCGGTGACGTCCGAGGGCAGCAGGTCCGGCGTGAACTGGATGCGGCGCACCGTGCAGTCCACCGACCGGGCCAGTGCCTTGGCGAGCATCGTCTTGCCGACGCCCGGCACGTCCTCCAGCAGCAGGTGGCCCTCGGCCAGCAGCACGGTCAGTGCGATCCGTACGGCCTCCGGCTTGCCCTCGATGACGCTCTCCACCGACGCGCGGATGCGCTCGGCCACCGCGCCCAGCTCCTGGAGCCCCGCGGGCCTGCGCCCGGCGAAGCCGTCGGAGCGGGTTGCGCCCGCCGTGCCCTGCGTGTTGTAGGTCGTCACCCGTTCACTCCCATGTGGACCACTTGTGCCGGCTCCGGACGGCCGGCCGACCGATGGCGCGCCGCCCGGGCGGGCGTGCGGTTCCGGCGAGGAGTGGCACGGTCGGTGGGCGTGCGGCAAGGCCGCCCCGGATGGATCGGGGCCGGGCCTGCACGGGCATTCTTCCCTGTCGCGCGCCCGGAAGTCACTCGGGCGGGCGAGACGCGTGCAGTGTCCCGGTTCGTCCCGGCACGACGCGGACGTCGGACGGGACGACGGAGCGAGACGGGACCCGGACGGCGCTGGCCGGGTCGGGGCAGGTGTCCGCCCCGGCGGGGCGGACGGGACCTCAGACGATCTCGCGGAGCAGACCGGTGTGGACGTCGAAGACGAAGCCGCGGACGTCGTCGGTGTGCGGAAGGAACGGGGAGGTGCGGACCCGCTGCATCGACTGGCGGACGTCGCCGTCCAGGTCGACGAAGGCCTCCACCGCCCACTGCGGGCGCTGGCCGACCTCGGCCTCCAGCTCGCGGCGGAAGTCCTCGGTGAGGCCGAGCAGGCCGCAGCCGGTGTGGTGGATCAGCACGACCGAGCGGGTGCCCAGGGCGCGCTGGCTGATGGTGAGCGAGCGGATGGTGTCGTCGGTGACGACGCCGCCCGCGTTGCGGATGATGTGCGCGTCGCCGAGCTCCAGGCCGAGTGCGGCGAACAGGTCGAGGCGGGCGTCCATGCACGCCACCACGGCGACCTTCTGCACGGGTCGGGCGTCCATGCCGCCGTCGCGGAAGCCGACCGCGTACTCGCGGTTGGATGCCACGAAACGGTCGATGATGGCCGGGGCGGAGCTGGCAGCGGCGTTCGGCACGGGCCGGTCGGGGGTCACTGTCATGGTGACGAAGGTAATCCGAATTCCAGTGCCATGGTGCGGCCCGTCCCCGGGCTGTGATCCAGTCCATAGCCCGCCGCGGCGCGACAGCGACCGGGTTGCGCAGTTCCTCCCTGTATGCCCGGCGCGGGGCCGTGCGGTGCGCCCGGCCGGCCCGCGCCGGCCGCGCCACCTCCCACCTGCGCGGAGGCGTACCGCCGCCCGGGTGGCACACCGTCGTGGAGCGTTGACTCGGCGTGATCGGGCGATAGTCTGGCGGCGCAGTGGAGCACTGCCCGCACGCCCCGCCGACGCCCCCGGGCCGGTGACGGGCGCGCCACCGTACGCGGCCCGCGGCCTCCACCCGCTCCTGTGCCACCTGGCGCACCTTCCCCGGTGCCGGGCGGTCACTCCTTCCCCAGGCGAGCGGGCGGGGACCGCGGGCCGTGTGCACGCGGGCGGTCCACGGCCCGGCGGCCGGATCCGCTCCGGCGGTGGGCGAGAATGGGGCCAGCCGTCCGGGCCCGGGCGGCCGCACCGAGGAAGGCCGCCACCGCGCAATGAGCAACGAGACTCCGGCACCCAAGCACGTCCCGGTGATGCTGCAGCGCTGCATGGACGCCCTGGCCCCCGCGGCCGACGCCCCCGGCGCCGTGGTGGTCGACGCCACCCTCGGCCTCGGCGGCCACAGCGAGGCGATTCTCACCCAGTTCCCCCAGGCCCGGCTGGTCGCGGTGGACCGCGACCCTGCCGCACTGAAGCTCTCCGCGGAGCGGCTGGCCCCGTTCGGCGACCGCGCCACCCTGGTGCACGCCGTCTACGACGAGATCCCGCAGGTCCTCGACGACCTGGGCATCCCCGAGGTGCACGGCGTCCTGTTCGACCTCGGCGTCTCCTCCATGCAGCTGGACGAGGCCGACCGCGGCTTCGCCTACGCCCAGGACGCCCCGCTCGACATGCGGATGGACCAGACCCGCGGGCTGAGCGCCGCCGAGGTGCTCAACACCTACAGCCACGGCGACCTGGCCCGGATCCTCAAGGTCTACGGCGAGGAGCGGTTCGCCGGGAAGATCGCCTCGGTGATCGTCCGCGAACGGCAGAAGGAACCGTTCTCCACCAGCGCGCGTCTCGTGGAATTGGTACGCAACGCCATCCCGGCGGCGACCCGGCGCACCGGCGGCAACCCGGCCAAGCGCACCTTCCAGGCCCTGCGGATCGAGGTCAACGGGGAGCTGGAGGTGCTCGACCGGGCGATCCCCGGGGCGCTGGAACGCCTCGCGGTCGGCGGACGGATCGTGGTGATGTCCTACCAGTCCCTGGAGGACCGTCTGGTCAAGCAGTACTTCCAGGCCGGCGCCACCTCCACCGCCCCGCCCGGGCTGCCGTTCGTACCCGAGGAGCACCAGCCCTGGCTGAAGCTGCACACCCGCGGTGCGGTGCTGGCCACCGAGGCGGAGATCGAGGAGAACCGGCGCGCCGCGCCCGTCCGGCTGCGCGTGGCGGAGAGGATCAGGGCGACCCGGCGCTGACCGGGGCGGACGGCGAGCGAGGAACGGCGAGAGGGAGGGCGCAGTGCCGGTGGCCGGCGGTGGGCCCCTGCTGCCCGCGGGCGGGCAGGGCGGTCGGACCAGAAGGAGCGGTCCGCTCCCCGGGCAGGCGGGGCGGGCCCGGATCACCGCCCGTCCGCAGACCCGGTCGGTCCGCGGACGGACACCGTTCGCCGTGCTGATCGTGGTGCTGCTCTCGGCCGGGCTGCTCGGCCTGCTGATGCTCAACACCGCCCTCAACGAGGGCTCCTTCGAGCTGTCCCGGCTGAAGAAGCAGACCACCGACCTGACCGACGAGAAGCAGGGCCTGCAGGCGCAGATCGACCAGAACGCCGCCCCGGACGCGCTCGCCCGCCGGGCCCGCGAGCTGGGCATGGTGCCCGGCGGCGGCCCGGCCTTCCTGCAGGACGACGGCAAGGTGCTCGGCAAGCCCGGCCAGGCCCAGGACAGCGCGCCCGTCAAGCGGCCCGAGGACAACGCCCCCGCCTCCGCGGCGCCCGCCGACCCGTCCGCGTCCGCCTCACCGGCGGCGCCGAGCCCCTCGGCGGGCGACGACGGGGTGCAGATCGCGCCCGCCCCGCCGGCCAGCACCGGCCCCGCACACCCCGGGAACGGACGATGAGCACACCGCGCAGGCCCCAGGGCCCCGGCGACCGCCGCCCGCACCGCCCCGGCCGCCCCGGCGGCGAGGCCGGCCGCACCCCCCGTCCGCGCGGCGCCGAGCAGCCCCGCCGGACGCCCCGCCGCCCCGCCGCCCAGAGCCGGGGCACCGACCCGCGCACCGCCCGCCCGGCCCGCCCCCCGCAGCGGCCCGCGGCCCGGTCGCAGCCGCGGATGATCCGGCTCGCCGACCCGCGCAAGCGGCTGCGGCTGGCCGGCTTCGCCCTGGTCGTCGTCTTCTCGGTGTTCGCCGGGCGGCTCGTCCAGCTGCAGCTGCTGGACTCGCACGCGCTGGCCGCCGAGGCCGGCGCGAACCAGTACGTGCCGGTCGTGCTCTCCGCGGAGCGCGGCTCGATAACGGCCAGCGACGGCACCGTCCTGGCGACCACCGTGGACGCCTACGACATCACCGCCGACCCCACCCTGTTCACCCCCGAGGCCACGCACGTCCCGGACGCGCCCGAGCAGGCCGCCGCCCTGCTCTCGCCGATCATCGGCGTGCCCAAGGAGAAACTCGCCGGGCTGCTGCACCTCAACCCGAAGAACCCGAAGAGCCGCTACGCCCTGTTGGCCCCCCGGCAGACGCCGGAGGCCAAGAACCAGATCGCCGACCTGCGCGCAGACCTGGCCAAGCAGGCCGACACCAAGGCCTGCCGGGCGCAGCGCCTGCTGCTCGGCAAGCCCGCCGACAAGGGCGGCCGCACCGCGGTCGACAACGCCTGCGCCAACCCGCTGGCCGGGCTGGTCTGGTCGCCCAGCAAGCGGCGGGTCTACCCGGCCGCCGACCTGGCGGGCAATCTGGTGGGCTTCGTCAACGCCGAGGGCACCGGCACCGGCGGCCTGGAACTGCAGTACCAGAAGGACCTCGCCGGGGTCGACGGGCACTCCACCTACGCCTCGGTCGGCGGGCGGATCGTGCCCGGCTCCGGCGGCGGCATGCAGGCCCCGGTGCCCGGCACCGACCTGCGGCTGACCGTCGACAAGGACATCCAGTGGGCGGCCCAGCGGGCCATCACCGACCAGGTCGCCAACGCCGGGGCGGAGAAGGGCTACGTCGTCGTCCAGGACGTGAAGAGCGGCCGGATCCTCGCCATGGCCACCTCGCCCGGCCTGGACCCGAACAAGCTCGCCACGGCCCGCCCCGACCAGCTCGGCAACGCCGCCGTCCAGGACGCCTACGAGCCCGGGTCCACGGCCAAGCTGATGACCATGGCCGCGGTGCTGGACACCGGCACCGCGAGCTGGGACACCCATGTCACCGTGCCCAACACCCTGCAGCGCTCCGACCGGGTCTTCCACGACGACGTCGACCACGAGACCTGGTACCTGACGCTGGCCGGCGTGCTCGCCAAGTCCTCCAACATCGGCACCATCGAGGCCGCCGAGCACCTCGGCAAGGACCAGCGCGAGGCCAACAAGGTGCTCGGCGGCTACCTGCAGAAGTTCGGGATCGGACAGCCCAGCGGCCTCGGCTTCCCCGGCGAGACCCGCGGCATCCTCGCCAAGCCGGAGGACTGGAAGGGCTCGCAGCAGTACACCATCCCGTTCGGCCAGGGCCTGTCGGTCAACGCCCTGCAGGCCACCTCGGTGTTCTCCACCATCGCCAACGGCGGCGTGCGGGTCGCGCCCAACCTCGTCATGGGCACCACCGGCCCGGACGGGCGGTACACCCCGGCCGCGGCCGGCGCGCAGACCCGGGTGGTCAGCGAGGCGACCGCGAAGACGCTGACCGAGATGCTCGAGTCCGTCGTCACGGACGAGCAGGGCACCGGCACCAAGGCGGCGATCCCCGGCTACCGGGTGGCCGGCAAGACCGGCACCGCCAACCGCGTGGACCCGAAGACCGGCCGCTACTCCGGGTACACCGCCTCCTTCATCGGCTTCGCACCGGCCGACCAGCCCCGGGTGACGGTCTCCTGCGTGATCCAGAACCCGGTCAACGGCCACTTCGGCGGCCAGCTGTGCGGCCCGGTGTTCAAGCAGGTGATGGAGTTCGCCCTGAAGACCCTGCGGGTCGCGCCCAGCGGCAGCGAGGCGCCTAACCTGCCCGTCGACTGGAAGCCCTGATGAACGACGCCCCCGAGCACCGCAGCAGCCACCCGCACCCGGCGGAGCGGAACGACGGGGGTACCCCCGCCCGGTTTGGCCCTCAGGGCCCTCCGGCCGATACCCTGCCCGCCGTGCCGAAACCCGATCAAATCCCCGCGAGCCCGCCCCGCCCCTCCAGCCCGGCGGCGCTGCCGCTCGCCGAGGTCGCCCGACAGCTCGGTCTGGCGCCCGTCGAGGGCGCGGAGGTCACCGGCATCACCCACGACTCCCGGGCGGTCCGCCCCGGCGACGTGTACGTGGCCTTCCCCGGTGCCAACCACCACGGCGCCGCCTTCGCCGGGAAGGCGGTGGCGGCCGGCGCCGTCGCCGTGCTGACCGATCCGGCGGGCGCCGAGCTCGCCGCGGCGGCCGGCGCGCCGCTGCTGGTGGTGGACAACGTCCGCGGCGCGATGGGCCACCTGGCCGCCGCCGTGTACGGGCGCCCCAGCGAGCAGCTGCTGATGATCGGTCTGACCGGCACCAACGGCAAGACCACCACCTCCTACCTGGTCGAGGCCGGGCTGCGCGGCGGCGGACTGCTGCCCGGGGTGATCGGCACCGTCGAGATGCGGGTCGGCGACGAGCGGATCAAGAGCGAGCGCACCACCCCGGAGTCCACCGACCTGCACGCCGTCCTCGCCGTGATGCGCGAGCGCGGCGCCGCCGCCGTGGTCATGGAGGTCTCCAGCCACGCCCTGGTCTTCGGCCGGGTCGACGGGGTGCTGTACGACGTCGCGCTGTTCAACAACCTCACCCCCGAGCACCTCGACTTCCACCCGGACATGGAGGACTACTACCGGGCCAAGGCCCGGCTCTTCCAGACCGACAAGGCCCGCCGCGGGGTGGCCAACTTCGACGACGCCTACGGCCGCCGGCTGGCCGGCGAGGCGCCGATCCCGGTGGTGACCTTCTCCGCGAAGGGCGACCCGGAGGCCGACTGGCGGGCCGTGGACGTCCAGCTCGGCCCGGCCGGCTCGACCTTCCGCGTGCTCGGCCCGGACGGCGCCACCGCGGACGCCTCGGTGCCGCTGCCCGGCCCGTTCAACGTCGCCAACGCCCTCGGCGCGATCACCGCGCTGGTCACCGCCGGGGTGCCGCTGCACTCCGCGGTCGCCGGGGTCGCCGCCTCGACCGGCGTGCCCGGCCGCCTGGAGCGGGTCGACGCCGGGCAGCCGTACGTCGCCGTCGTCGACTACGCGCACAAGCCGGACGCCCTGAAGGCCGTCCTGGAGTCGCTGCGCGAGGTCACCAAGGGCCGGCTGCACGTCGTCGTCGGCTGCGGCGGCGACCGCGACCCGTTCAAGCGCGGCCCGATGGGCGCCATCGCCGCCCGGATCGCCGACACCGCCGTGCTCACCAGCGACAACCCGCGCTCCGAGGACCCGCTGGCGATCCTCACCGCGATGCTCGCCGGCGCCGCCGAGGTGCCCGAGGAGGAGCGCGGCGAGGTGCTGGTGGTGCCCGACCGCGCCGAGGCCATCGGCCAGGCCGTCGCCCGGGCGCACGCCGGGGACACCGTCCTGGTGGCCGGCAAGGGCCACGAGGTGGGCCAGTACGCGAAGGGCGAGGTCCGCCCCTTCGACGACCGGGACGTCCTGCGCGAGGCCGTCGTACGGCACACCCGCCCCGAGCCGAAGAGTGCCGACGCCGGGTCAGGAGCGCCCGGAGGCGAGCGGGCGACCAACGCAGAAGGAGAGCAGCCGTGATCGCACTGACCCTGGCCGAGGCCGCCGCGGCGGTCGGCGGCACGCTCGACGGCGCCGACCCCGAGGCCGTGGTGACCGGGCCCGTCGTGGTCGACTCCCGGCAGGTGCAGCCGGGCGGCCTGTTCGTCGCCGTGGTCGGCGAGCACGTGGACGGGCACGACTACGCCGCGAAGGCGGTCGGGGCCGGTGCCGTCGCGGTGCTGGCCTCCCGTCAGGTCGGCGTGCCCGCGATCCTGGTCGACGACGTCGTGGTGGCCCTCGGCCGGCTCGCCCGCGCCGTCGTCGAGCGCGCCACCGGCACCGCCGTCGTCGCGCTGACCGGCTCCTCCGGCAAGACCAGCACCAAGGACCTGATCGCCCAGGTGCTGCAGCGCCACGGCGAGACCGTCTACCCGCCCGGCAACCTCAACAACGAGATCGGGCACCCGATGACCGCGCTGCGGGTCGAGGCCGCCACCCGGCACCTGGTGCTGGAGATGGGCGCCCGGCACAAGGGCGACATCGAGTACCTGACCGGCATCACCCCGCCCAGCATCGCGATCGTCCTCAACGTGGGCAGCGCCCACGTCGGCGAGTTCGGCTCCAAGGAGGGCATCGCCGAGGCCAAGGGCGAGATCGTCGAGGCGCTCGGCGCCGACGGTGTCGCCGTCCTGAACGCCGACGACCCGCTGGTACGGGCGATGGCGAGCCGCACCAAGGGCCGCGTCGTGCTGTTCGGCGAGAGCCGGGCGGCCGACGTGCGGGCGGCCGATGTCCGCCTGGACGACACCGGACGGCCATCCTTCACGCTGATCACCCCAGCCGGTTCCGCACCCGTGAACCTGCGCCTGTACGGTGAGCACCACGTCTCGAACGCCCTCGCCGCCGCAGCGGTGGCGGTGGAGCTCGGGATGCCCGTCGACGACACCGCCGAAGCGCTCAGCCAGGCGGGTGCGCTGTCCCGCTGGCGCATGGAGGTCGTCGACCGGGCCGATGGTGTCACCGTCGTCAACGACGCCTACAACGCGAACCCGGACTCGATGCGGGCCGCGCTCAGGGCGCTGGTGTCGATGGCCGGCCGCGGCCCGGGGCGCCGCCGCACCTTCGCGGTGCTCGGGGAGATGCGGGAGCTCGGCGAGGACAGCCTCGACGAGCACGACGCCATCGGGCGGCTCGCCGTCCGGCTCGACGTCACCAAGCTGGTGGCGGTCGGCGGACGCGAGGCGGCCTGCATGGAACTCGGCGCGAGGAACGAAGGTTCGTGGGGTGAGGAGTCGGTGCTGGTGTCCGACGCGGACGCGGCGATCGAGCTGCTGCGCAGTCAGCTGCAGCCTGGGGACGTGGTGCTGGTGAAGGCCTCCCGTTCGGCGGGCCTGGAGAAGGTCGCCGAGGCCCTGCTCGCCGATGGGGCCGCTCAGTGAAGCAGATCCTCTACTCCGGCGGCATCGGCCTGATCCTGTCGCTGCTGGGCACGCCCGCCCTGATCAAGCTGCTCGCGAAGCACGGCTACGGCCAGTACATCCGCGACGACGGCCCCAAGGCGCACCACAGCAAGCGCGGCACCCCCACCATGGGCGGCATCGCGTTCATCCTGGCGACGCTGATCGCCTACTTCGCCACCAAGGCGATAGCGGGCGAAACACCCACGGCCTCCGGCCTGCTGGTGCTGTTCCTGACGGCGGGTCTGGGCCTGGTCGGCTTCCTGGACGACTACATCAAGGTGGTCAAGCGCCGCTCCCTCGGCCTGCGGGCCAAGGCGAAGCTGCTCGGCCAGTCATTCGTCGGCCTCGCCTTCGCCGTCCTGTCGCTCCAGTTCTCCAACAGCCGCGGGCTCACCCCGGCCTCCACCAACCTGTCCTTCGTCAAGGACTTCAGCTGGTCCATCGGCCCGGTGCTCTTCGTCATCTGGGCCTACTTCATGATCGCCGCGATGTCGAACGGCGTGAACCTCACCGACGGCCTCGACGGCCTTGCCACCGGCGCCTCGGTGATGGTCTTCGGCGCGTACGTCTTCATCGGCGTCTGGCAGTACGGCCAGACCTGCGCCCACATGATCACCGCCACCGCGAGCTGCTACGACGTCCGCGACCCGCTGGACCTCGCCGTCGTCGCCGCCGCCCTGATGGGCTCCTGCTTCGGCTTCCTGTGGTGGAACACCTCGCCCGCCAAGATCTTCATGGGCGACACCGGCTCGCTCGCCCTCGGCGGCGCCCTCGCCGGCCTCGCCATCTGCTCCCGCACGGAGCTGCTGCTGGCCCTGCTCGGCGGCCTGTTCGTGATCATCACCCTGTCGGTGATCATCCAGGTCGGCTCGTTCCGGACGACCGGCAAGCGCGTCTTCAAGATGGCCCCGCTCCAGCACCACTTCGAACTGGTCGGCTGGAGCGAGGTGCTGATCGTCGTCCGATTCTGGATCATCCAGGGCCTGTGCGTCGCGGTCGGCCTCGGACTCTTCTACGCAGGATGGGTGGCCGGATGACGGACAACCCCGACTTCGACGGCCTGAAGGCCGTCGTTGCCGGTCTCGGACTCTCCGGGGTGAGCGCCGCCCGCGTGCTGCGCGACCTCGGCGCCGAGGTCACCGTGGTGGACGGCGGCGACAGCCCCGCGCTGCGGGCCAAGGCCGCCGACCTCACCGGCATCACCGTCCGCCTCGGCGACGGCGCCACCCTCCCCGAGGGCACCGAACTGATCGTCACCTCGCCCGGCTGGCCGCCGAACAGCCCGCTGTTCGCCGCCGCCGAGGCGGCCGGCGTCCCCGTCTGGGGCGACGTCGAACTCGCCTGGCGACTGCGCCGCCCCCACCCGGAGACCGGCGAACCCGCCCCCTGGCTGGCCGTCACCGGCACCAACGGCAAGACCACCACCGTCCAGATGCTCGCCTCGATCCTGACCGCGGCCGGCAAGCGGACCGCGGCCGTCGGCAACGTCGGCGTCTCCGTCCTGGACGCGGTGCTCGCCGAGGAGCCCTACGACGTCCTCGCCGTCGAACTCTCCAGCTACCAGCTGCACTGGGCGCCCTCGCTGCGCCCGCACTCGGCGGCCGTCCTCAACCTGGCCCCCGACCACCTCGACTGGCACGGCTCCATGGAGGCGTACGCCGCCGACAAGGGCCGCATCTACGAGGGCAACACCGTCGCCTGCGTCTACAACCTGGCCGACCCGGCCACCGAGGCACTGGTCCGCGAGGCCGACGTCGAGGAGGGCTGCCGGGCCATCGGCTTCGGCCTCGACGCCCCCGCCCTGTCGAACTTCGGCGTCGTCGACGGCCTGCTCGTCGACCGCGCCTTCGTCGAGGACCGGGCCAACAACGCGGCCGAGATCGGCGCCGTCTCCGACGTCGTGCCGCCCGCCCCGCACAACATCGCCAACGCCCTGGCCGCGGCCGCCCTGGCCCGCGCCTACGGCGTGGACACCAAGGCCGTCCGGGACGGGCTGCGCGCCTTCCGCCCCGACAAGCACCGGATCGCCCAGGTCGCCGTCGTCGACGACGTCACCTGGATCGACGACTCCAAGGCCACCAACACCCACGCCGCGGCCGCCTCGCTGGCCGCGTACGAACCGGTGGTCTGGATCGCCGGCGGCCTCGCGAAGGGCGCCACCTTCGACGAACTGGTCGCCTCCGCCGCGGACCGGCTGCGCGCCGCGGTGCTCATCGGCCAGGACCGCGCGCTGATCCGGGAGGCGCTCGCGCGACACGCCCCGGATGTCCCGGTGGTCGAGGCCGCCGAGGGACAGACTGGCGCCGTGGCGATGGCCGAGACCGTCCGGGCGGCGGCCTCGCTCGCCAAGCCCGGGGACACCGTCCTGCTGGCGCCCGCCTGCGCCTCGATGGACATGTTCACCAATTACGGCGAACGCGGCGACCTCTTCGCCGCCGCGGTGCTGGACCTGATGGAATAGCGGCAGCACGGCCGGGCGGCACCACAGGTGCCGCCCGGCCCACCCACGACGGTGACAAGGGGGAGCAGGTGTCCGGTGAGGGCAAGGCGGGAACGGCCGCCCCACCGGAGCGCGGCTCTGCCCGGCTCCAGCTGATCTCCGCGACCACCGCGACCTTCAAGGCCGCCACCCCGGTCACCCGGCTCCGCGCCCTGCGTGCCCGGGTCCGCTGGATGCTGGAGCGCCCGCTCACCCCGTACTACCTGATCCTCGGCTCCACCATGCTGCTCGTGGTGCTCGGCCTGGTCATGGTGTTCTCCTCCTCCCAGATCCTGGTGATGGAGCACCGCCTGCCGATCACCTTCTTCTTCCGCAAGCAGCTGGTCGCCACCATGCTCGGCACCGTCATGCTGGTGCTGCTCGCCCGCACCCCCGTCAAGGCGCTGCGGCTGCTCGCCTACCCGCTGCTGCTCGCCGTGATCGCCGGGATGCTCCTGGTGGCGATCCCCGGCATCGGCGTGATGGTCAACGGCAACCGGAACTGGCTGAGTTTCGGCTTCTTCCAGGTCCAGCCCTCCGAGTTCGCCAAGCTCGCCCTGGTGCTCTGGGGGGCGGACCTGCTCGCCCGCAAGCACCGCACCCACACCCTCGACCAGTGGAAGCACCTGCTGGTGCCGCTGGTGCCCGGTACCGTGATGCTGATGATGCTGATCATGCTCGGCGGCGACATGGGCACCACGATGGTCCTGGTCGCGATGCTCTTCGGCCTGCTCTGGATGGTCGGCGCCCCACTGCGGCTGTTCGCCGCCACCCTCGGCATCGCCGTCGTCGCCTGCACCGCGCTGATCATCACCGTGCCGCACCGGCTCGACCGGCTGGCCTGCATCGGCGTCACCAAGCCCGACCCGAACATCAACTGCTTCCAGGCCCTGCACGGCCTCTACGCCTTCGCCGCGGGCGGTCCCTTCGGCTCCGGACTCGGCGCCGGCGTGGAGAAGTGGGGCCAGCTGCCGGAGGCCCACACCGACTTCATCTTCGCCGCCACCGGCGAGGAACTCGGTCTGGTGGGGACGCTGTCGGTACTCGGACTCTTCGCGGCACTAGGCTACGCGGGTATCCGTGTGGCCATCGGCACGAAGGACACCTTCGTCAGGTACGCCGCGGGAGCCGCCACCACGTGGATCATGGCGCAGGCCATGGTCAACCTGGGGTCGGCACTGGGACTCCTGCCCATCGCGGGCGTCCCCCTCCCGCTGTTCTCCTACGGTGGGTCCGCCATGCTGTCGGCCCTGTGCGCCGTCGGCGTGCTGGTCAGCTTCGCGCGCAGCACACCGGCGGCCAAGGCGGCCCTGGCCGCCCGGAACCCCACCCGTGCCGGGACGCTCCTGGCCCGGGTGCGGCCACGACGACGAACCACAGCGCGCAAGCCGGCCGCACGGCCGGCGCGCAGGGAGCGGTGAATTTCGGTGCATGTCGTACTCGCCGGCGGCGGGACCGCCGGTCACATCGAGCCGGCCATGGCCCTCGCGGACGCGCTCCGCAGGCACGACCCCTCCGTGGGGATCACCGCCCTCGGCACCGAGCGCGGCCTGGAGACCCGACTGGTGCCCGAGCGCGGCTACGAGCTGGCGCTCATCCCCGCCGTCCCGCTGCCCCGCAAGCCCACCCCCGAGCTGATCACCGTCCCGGGCCGGCTCCGCGGTACCGTCCGCGCCGCCCAGGACGTCATCGAGCGGGTCAAGGCCGATGTTGTGGTCGGCTTCGGCGGCTACGTCGCCATGCCCGCCTACTTCGCCGCCAAGCGCGCAGGGGTGCCGATCGTCGTCCACGAGGCCAACGCCCGCCCCGGCCTGGCCAACAAGATCGGCGCCCGCTACACCGACTTCGTCGCCGTCTCCACCCCGGACTCCAAGCTCCGCGACTCCCGGTACATCGGCATCCCGCTGCGCCGCACCATCGCGACCCTGGACCGCAACGCCGTCCGCCCGGAGGCCCGGCACTACTTCGGCCTCGACCAGCGGCTGCCCACCCTGCTGGTCTCCGGCGGCTCGCAGGGCGCCCGCCGGCTGAACGAGACCGTCCAGGCGATCGCCCCGCGGCTGCAGCAGTACGGCGTGCAGATCCTGCACGCGGTCGGCCCGAAGAACGAGCTGCCGCAGGTCGACGACATCCCCGGCATGCCGCCGTACCGGCCGGTGCCGTACGTGGACCGGATGGACCTCGCCTACGCCGCAGCCGACATGATGCTCTGCCGGGCCGGCGCGATGACCGTCGCCGAGCTGGCCGCGGTCGGCCTGCCGGGCGCCTTCGTGCCGCTGCCGATCGGCAACGGCGAGCAGCGGCTGAACGCCCAGCCGATGGTCAAGGCCGGCGGCGGCCTGCTGGTCGACGACGCCGAGCTCACCCCGGACTGGGTGCTGCAGAACGTGCTGCCGGTGCTGACCGACCCGGCCCGACTGTGGGACATGAGCCGCGCCGCCGCCGAGTTCGGCCGCCGGGACGCGGACGACCTGCTGGTGCGGATGGTCTACGAGGCGATCGAGGCGTCCCGCGGCGGCCGCCGCCGTGGCTGACCCAGCCGACCCGGCGCCCGCGCCGGCCGCCGGGCTGCGGCTCTCCCGTCGGGGGATCGCGGTGCTCTGCGCGCTCGGCGCGCTGGTGGCGGGCGTGCTCGGCTGGACGGTCTTCCTTTCCTCGGCCCTGGACGTGCGCTCCGTCGCCGTCCAGGGCCTGGACAGCGGGAAGCTCGGCCAGGACGAGGTGGCGGCGGCGCTCGGCGGGCTGCGGCACGGCCCGCTCGCCCGGGTCGACCTGGCGGAGGCCGAGAAGCGGGTGCAGGCACTGCCGCGGGTGGCGAAGGCCGAGGTCTGGCGCGGCTGGCCGCACACCCTGCGGGTCAAGGTGACGGAGCGTCGGGCGGTGGCCTCCGTGCGCACCGACGGCGGGAAGTTCGCACAGGTCGACGCGGGGGGCTTCACCTTCGCCACCGAGCCGGCCGCGCCCGCCGGTGTGCCGGTGGTGGACCTGCAACTCAGTCAGCAGGCGAACGAGGTGCTCGACCTCTTCGACCGCCCGGCGCTGGTCTCGGCCGCGATCACGGTCGCCGCCGGGCTGCCGGCCGAACTGGCCGGCAAGGCCGGTGCCGTCCAGGTGCACAGTTATGACGACATCCGGCTGCAGTTGGCGGGCGGGGCGACGGTGCGCTGGGGGAGCCCGGAGCGGACCGAACGCAAGGCCAGGGTGCTGGCCGCGCTGCTCGGCCGGAAAGCCGCCAATTACGACGTGAGTGCGCCGGATGCCCCGGCCGTGTCGGGATGATCCGGTAAGTTCTTCCTGAAGGGGCGGTATTGACGGGGCCGAGGCTCCGGTCCGACCCTTGGTGGTCACCCCGGTTTCGCCCGGGAGTCGATGATCACATAGGCTCAAAAGAAAAACGGGAAGCTCGGCGTGTTCGTTGAACACCGACCGGATGCGACCTACTGTCCTGTGTCACCGGGCTGTGTCCAACGGTGAAGTGACACAGCCGCAGTTACAACCCTAAACCTCAAGTTTAGGGTTCGGGTCGGCGGTCGGCATTTCGGACATACAGCACCGAAATCGCGCGCTTCCCACCCATCGACATCCGTCGGCCTTCGCCACAAGGGGAGCCGACCCGGAAATTCGAGGCGAGAGGCCTTCGACGTGGCAGCACCCCAGAACTACCTCGCAGTCATCAAGGTCGTCGGAATCGGCGGCGGTGGTGTCAACGCCATCAACCGGATGATCGAGGTCGGGCTCAAGGGCGTCGAGTTCATCGCGATCAACACCGATGCGCAGGCCCTCCTCATGAGCGACGCCGACGTGAAGCTCGATGTGGGCCGTGAACTCACCCGGGGCCTCGGCGCCGGCGCCAACCCCGAGGTCGGCCGGAAGGCCGCCGAGGACCACCGCGAGGAGATCGAGGAGGTCCTCAAGGGGGCCGACATGGTCTTCGTGACCGCCGGCGAGGGCGGCGGCACCGGCACCGGCGGCGCGCCCGTCGTGGCCAACATCGCCCGCTCGCTCGGCGCGCTCACCATCGGCGTGGTCACCCGCCCGTTCACCTTCGAGGGCCGCCGCCGGGCCAACCAGGCCGAGGACGGCATCGCGTCGCTGCGCGAGCAGGTCGACACCCTGATCGTCATCCCCAACGACCGCCTGCTGTCCATCTCGGACCGCCAGGTGAGCGTGCTGGACGCGTTCCGCTCCGCCGACCAGGTGCTGCTCTCCGGTGTCCAGGGCATCACCGACCTGATCACCACCCCGGGTCTGATCAACCTCGACTTCGCCGACGTCAAGTCCGTGATGTCGGACGCCGGCTCGGCGCTCATGGGCATCGGCTCGGCCCGCGGCGAGGACCGCGCCAAGGCGGCCGCCGTGATGGCGATCTCCTCCCCGCTGCTGGAGGCGTCCATCGACGGCGCCCGCGGCGTGCTGCTCTCCATCTCGGGCGGTTCCGACCTCGGCCTGTTCGAGATCAACGAGGCCGCCCAGCTGGTCAGCGAGGCCGCCCACCCGGAGGCCAACATCATCTTCGGCGCCGTCATCGACGACGCCCTCGGCGACGAGGTCCGGGTCACCGTCATCGCGGCCGGCTTCGACGGCGGGCAGCCCCCGGCGATCGTCCGCGACCCGGTGGTCAAGGCCTCCACCCCGTCCTCCGCGTCCACCCCGGAGCGCCCGGCCACCCGGCCGTCCTACGGCATCGGGTCGGTGACGTCCCGTACGGACGACGCCGAGCGTCACGCCGACGTGCCGGCCCGGATCACCCCGGCCGTCCCGCCGGTGCCGCCGCAGGTGCAGCCCGCCCGCCAGCCGTACGTGGAGAGCCCCGCCGAGGAGCTCGACGTGCCCGACTTCCTGAAGTAGACGTCTCGCACGTGATCCCTCACATCAGTCGACACGGTGCTCACTTCGCCTCCACCACCCGGTGGGGCGGGGTGAGCACCTCGCCGTACGGGGAGCTCAACCTCGGCGGCGCGGTCGGGGACGACCCGGCCGCCGTCCGGCGCAACCGGGAGCTCGCCGCCCGGGAGCTCGGCCTCGACCCGGCCGACGTGGTCTGGATGAACCAGGTGCACGGTGCCGAGGTCGCCGTGGTGACGGAGCGCCAGCCCGACGGGCACGCCCCCACCGTCGACGCGGTGGTCACCGACCGCCCGCTCGCCCTCGCCGTGCTCACCGCCGACTGCACCCCGGTGCTGCTCGCCGACCGGGCCGCCGGCGTCGTCGGCGCCGCCCACGCGGGCCGGCCGGGCCTCGCCGCGGGCGTCGTCCCGGCGGCCGTCCGCGCCATGGCGGAGCTCGGCGCCGACCCGGCCCGGATCACCGCCCTGCTCGGCCCCGCCGTCTGCGGCCGCTGCTACGAGGTGCCCGCAGCCCTGCGCGCCGAGGTCGCCGCGGTGGTGCCCGCCGCGTACGCCGAGACCTCCTGGGGCACGCCCGCGCTGGACGTCGCCGCCGGCGTGGCCGCCCAGCTCGCCGAGGCGGGCGTCACCGACGTGGTGCCGTCCGACGTATGCACCCTCGAATCGGACGACCACTACTCCTACCGCCGCGAGCAGCGGACCGGCCGGCTCGCGAGCTACGTCTGGTTGGGCCCCGAACACTCATGACGAACGACATCTACGGACCGTTCCCGGGCGGTGCGGATTTCGCCGCCGCCCTCGACGAGCGGCAGCGCGAGCGGTACGAGCAGCTCGGCTCCAACCTCGACGTCGTCGAGAAGCGGATCGCGGACGCCTGCTCGGCCGCCGGCCGGGCCCGGGACGAGGTCACCCTGGTCGTGGTCACCAAGACCTACCCGGCCGAGGACACCGCCCTGCTCGCCGGACTCGGCGTCACCGACGTGGCCGAGAACCGCGACCAGGACGCCGCCCCCAAGGCCGAGCGCTGCGTCGACCTGCCGCTGACCTGGCACTTCGTCGGCCAGCTGCAGACCAACAAGGTCCGCTCGGTGGTCCGCTACGCCGACACCGTGCACTCGGTGGACCGCCCGCGGCTGGTGGACTCGCTGTCCGCGGCGGTGCTCAATGCCGGGCGCCCGCCGCTCGGTTGCCTGGTGCAGGTGGCCCTCGACAAGGAGGCCGGCGAGGGCGTGCACCGCGCCGGGGTGGCGCCGTCGGAGGTGGAGGCGCTGGCCGACCTCATCGCGCGCACCCCGGGGCTCCGGTTCGACGGCCTGATGACGGTTGCGCCGCTGGCCGGGCCGCTCGCCGGGGATCCGGCCGCCGCCTTCGCCAGGCTGGCGGAAATCGCAAGCGCCGTACGGGCGAGCCATCCGGCTGCCACGATGGTCTCCGCAGGCATGAGCGGGGACTTGGAGCAGGCCGTGGCAGCCGGAGCGACACATGTACGCGTCGGTACGGCGGTACTCGGTGTGCGGTCACCCCTCGGGTAACGTCACCGGTTAGTAGATCAGACTGCAGGACAAAACAGGACAGAACCTAGCAGCCGTTCCAGCGCGCTAGCGAAAACTTCGTGGATCGCATCTCCGCAGAATCTCCACGGCCTGACGGGCCGTCGGTCCGGCGAGCCCGGACCGCTGCGGAGACCGCAGGCCGAGGCCGGAGTCGGAGTCGATCCACCACAGAGCGGAGGAGACAGGAGCATGGCCGGCGCAATGCGCAAGATGGCGGTCTACCTCGGCCTCGTGGAGGACGAGACGTACGACGGCCAGGGGTACGACCCCGACGACGACTACGACGCGGACCCGGAGCCGATCCGCACCGGCCGCACCGAGGACCTGCGCCCGGCGGCCGCCGAGCGCCCGGCGCCCGCGCCGGTCGCGCACATCGCACCGCAGCCCGTGCCGGCCGCCGTCCCGATCCGGCAGGAGGCGCCGCGGATGGCGCCCGTGTCGTCCATCACACCCGACCGCCGCCAGAACGTGGAGAAGAGCGCCCCGGTGATCATGCCCAAGGTAGTGAACGAACGAGAGCCCTACCGCATCACCACGCTGCACCCGCGGACCTACAACGAGGCCCGTACCATCGGGGAACAGTTCCGCGACGGCACACCTGTGATCATGAATTTGACCGAGATGGACGACACGGACGCCAAGCGACTCGTAGACTTCGCGGCTGGACTCGTCTTCGGTCTGCACGGCAGTATCGAGCGCGTGACACAGAAGGTGTTCCTCTTGTCTCCTGCTAACGTCGATGTCACGGCGGAGGACAAGGCTCGGATCGCCGAGGGTGGGTTCTTCAACCAGAGCTGACCCGGCCACGACTTTACGTGTGGATCGATCGACGGTGCGTCACTGACGGGCTGATGACCAGGGAGAGGTAGACGAGATGGGGATCGTCGGGGCGGTGCTGTACTACGCGCTGACCGTCTTCCTGCTCATCCTGCTCTTCCGCCTCGTGATGGACTGGGTCTTCCAGTTCGCACGCTCGTGGCGGCCGGGAAGGGCCATGGTCCTGGTCCTGGAGGCCACGTACACTGTCACGGATCCGCCACTCAAGCTTCTTCGGCGTTTCATTCCGCCGTTGCGTCTCGGGGGCGTGGCGCTCGACCTGTCCTTCTTCGTACTGATGATCATTGTGTATGTCCTGATCTCGCTCGTGCGGTCCCTGTCGTTGTGAGCGATGCGACAGGATTCCGGAGTGCCGACGATCACGTTGAGGTGAAGAGATGCCATTGACCCCCGAGGACGTTCGGAACAAGCAGTTCACGACCGTCCGGCTGCGCGAAGGCTATGACGAGGACGAGGTCGATGCCTTCCTCGACGAGGTCGAAGCCGAGCTGACCCGCCTGCTGCGCGAGAACGAGGACCTGCGCGCCAAGCTGGCAGCCGCCACGCGTGCCGCCGCGCAGAACCAGGCCAACATGCGCAAGGAGCCGCAGCAGGACGGCCGTCCTGCCGGCGCCCCCGTGCCTGCCGCCATATCCGGTCCGCCGGTGCCCGGCCAGCAGCAGGGCCCCGGTCCGCAGCAGATGGGCGGCCCGCAGCAGATGGGCAACCAGCCGCTCGGCCTCCCCTCCGGTGCTCCGGCCCTCCCGCCCGGCCCCGGCGCCGGTGCGATGGGCCAGCCGCAGCAGATGGGGCAGCCGCAGCAGATGGGCCAGCCCCAGCAGATGGGCCAGACCATGGGCGGCCAGCAGCAGCTGGTCCAGCCGATGGGTGGTCAGATGCTGCAGCCGATGGGCGGCCCCATGGGCGGCCCGATGGGTCAGCCGCAGATGGGCCAGACCATGGGCGGCCAGCAGCAGCTCGCGCCGATGGGCGGCCCCATGGGCCAGCCGATGGGCGGCCCGATGGGTGGCCCCATGGGCGGCCCCATGGGTCAGCCGCAGCAGCAGCCCGGCGGTGACAGCGCCGCCCGCGTGCTCGCCCTCGCCCAGCAGACCGCCGACCAGGCGATCTCCGAGGCGCGCTCCGAGGCCAACAAGATCGTCGGCGAGGCCCGCAGCCGCGCCGAGGGCCTGGAGCGGGACGCCCGTTCCAAGGCCGACGCCCTGGAGCGGGACGCCCAGGAGAAGCACCGCGTCGCCATGGGCTCGCTGGAGTCCGCCCGCGCCACGCTGGAGCGCAAGGTCGAGGACCTGCGTGCCTTCGAGCGCGAGTACCGGACCCGCCTGAAGTCCTACCTGGAGACCCAGCTGCGCCAGCTGGAGTCGCAGGCGGACGACTCGCTGGCCCCGCCGCGGATCCCGGCCACCGCCTCGCTGCCCCCGGCGGCGTCGTCGATGTCGCCGGCCACCTCCTCGGTGGGCAACGGCTCCAGCTTCGGCGGTCAGCCCTCCTTCGGCGGCAACCAGCCGTCGTTCGGCGGCAACGGCCAGTCCTTCGGCGGGAACTCCTTCGGCGGCGGCAACCCGAGCTTCGGCGGCCAGCCGGGCGGCAGCGGTGCCGCGCAGATGGCTCCCGCCGGGATGACCCAGCCGATGGCCGCGGTCCGCCCGCAGCCGCCGCAGCCGATGCAGCAGGCGCCGGCCCCCATGCGGGGCTTCCTCATCGACGAGGACGGCGACAACTAAGCACCACCCACATCGAGGGCGCCCCCACCGTGACATCCGTCACAGTGGGGGCGCCCTCGTCTGTGCGGCCGGCCCAAAGGGGCGCGCCGGGGGACCCCCGGCCGAAGGCCGGGGGAGAACTGCGCAATCCGGATGCGGGCGTTGTATCGAGTGCGGCCGGCCATAAGACAGGGGCGCGTGGGGGCACCCCAGCCTCAGGTCCCAGAATGCCGCCGTCCCCGAACCCCCGGGCGCCATTACACCT